>JBEBGW010000057.1:0-16239 GCA_040081025.1 Pyrinomonadaceae bacterium
TTCTTAGGCGATGCTGCCGGTGACGAGGCCGGCGACGATGCCGGCGATGATGCAGTCTTGGCAGGAGCATCCCCCTTCTTGCAGAAGCCCTCGCTGCCCTTGGTCACGACCACGCAGTTCGTTTCCTTTTCCAGATATTTCATACCCGTTTCAGCTCCAGTGGCTCCTTTGACGGTCTCGGTTTTGCCCTTACGGCTGAATTCGATCACGCCATTCTTTGCCGTACCTTCGAATTTTTCCGCCTTATCAAGGTCCTTGATCTCAACCTCGAATTTACGCGGAAGCTGCTGTTTACCGTCGGCTCCCATCTTTTCGGTGACCGAAAGATAAGTGCCCTCAACGCCGTCCCATTTTCCAAGCAACTTCTGAACTGCCGCTTCGCCGGGATTTGCCACCTCAGGTGACGTGGCCGGGCTCTGTGTAGCCACCGGAGTCGTATTCGCCGCTTTCGGCGCCTCCGGGGTCGTCGTACATGCTCCGATCATAAACGCTGCTATTGCAGCAGATGCAAGCAGAAAGGACCTTCTCATTTTTGATGTGTTCATTACATTTCCTTGCCGAAATTTCGGCATTTGGCGGATCCCTGGCGGTTCTTTCCAGACGAGTCGGGTCACCAGATCAAAAGCTCGTCCCCGCGATAGCTTCGCCTTAAGGGAAGCAAACACAGCCGGATGATGCTAAGCCGCGCAGCATTACCCCGAGCCGTCATACGAGGGCCGATGAATAACGCTGCCTATCGACTTGATATCAACACTGCGTCACGTAGAACGAGCCGCCGGGAACTACTTGCAAACTATTTTTCAGCTGCAGAGATCTTTATTGACGTAGGTCTTTTTGCCGCTCGCGTTGAGGTAATAACAACCGCCCTGCGGGCCCCGAACATAGGTTCTCCCCGGCACCTTAACAGCCTTTTCGACCTTCGGTTCGGGCGTCGGTTCAACGGCTGTGACCTGCGGCTTAGGTTTCGGGATCGCCGTTGCCTGCCAAGCCACCGCCTGCCACCGCCCGCTGCGCCTGACGAACGTTCCGGTGTTCAGAAACTCGTTGAAGTCCGTCGAACCGTCTTTTTTTAAGGTCTTCCCGACGAGCTTAAATGCAACAACAGCAGTGCTTCCATAGGTGTGGATCTGCACATTCTCAGCGGAATATTCGGTCACCGGGTCGTCCGCTTTCGGTGCCGGTGACGAACGGACGCCTTTCATCAGCTCTTCTTTGGTGATCCGCGCACCGGCCGAACGAGTGTAAATGAGGTCCTCGGCCCAGAAACGCTCGTGGATCGCAGCATCGTTCTTTCCGGCACCGACAAGGAATTCCTTGAGCAAGCCGTTGAGTTCGGCGGTCGACTTCGCTGACTGAGCGGCCAATGACCCGGCGAAAAGCAGCAGGGAAACAACTAGCGTGAATGCTCTATTCATCGTCATCTTCTACAAACGCCTCCGGGTTACAAGTCTTACATAGCGGCACGACTTTCGGGATCGTGTCGCTGTCATCGCGGACAAGCACATTGCATGTCGGACAGATCGCATTTCGGTGGAGGCATTCAAGGTCGTAGGATGTGCCGCCCTCGCGTTCGACTGCGAATGCGACTTTCGTTTCCTTTCCGCAAATGCCGCAGGTAACGGCTGATCCAGCTTCAAACATAAGTTTCTCCAAGGTTTCGAGGTGTATGGTAAACGAGCGCCGATATCGGAAAGCCGGCACACGAGATGGTCGTTTCAGTAGGTCAATATAACAGTTTTTAGACGCGTCGACCGCATAAGTTGTTGAAAAACGATCGTCGGAACGCCGATTGCTACTTTCACTAGGAAATCAAAGTGTCTTCGAAATTGGGGGGAGATCTATGCGAAGGAATTACATTTCAAACCTATCGGCAGTGGCAGCGATCGGGCTCGTTACGTTGATCGGTGCCGACAGCGACCTATTCGGCCAGGGCCGGGGAAAAGGCAATGGCGGCGGAAACCGTGGAGGCGGACAGCCGCAGGCGGAGCGCCAACAGCCGCAGCAGCAGCGACAGGCCGGTCCACCGCAACGTCAGGAGCGCCCGCAACAGCAAGCTCGAGGCGGCTGGCAGCAACAGCAGCGTCAAGAGCGTCCTGTACCTCAGCAGAGGCAGCAGCAACAACAGAGGCAGGAACGACCTGCTCCGCAACAGAGACAGCAGCAGATGGGCGGCTGGCAGCGCCCCGAGCGTCAACAGCAGCGTCAGCAAGGACCTGATCGCGGCCAGCAGATGCGTCAGCAGCAGGAATCTCGTCGTCAGCAGATGATGAACGAGATGAACGCTCGCCGTCAGCAGGCTCCGCAGCAGCGTCAGCAGCCAAGCGAACGCCGTCAGCCGATGTGGCAGATGCCCCGCGGTCAAGAGCGGGCTCAGGAGCGGCGTGTGGAACGTCAGCGTCCGCAGCAGATGCCTGACTGGAATGTTCGACGGGAAGACCGACAGCAGGGCCGGCGGCAGATGGCTGAGCGACAAGCTAGAATTCCGCAAATACGGCCGGAATCGCGCCGTCAGGAGCAGTCTGCAAGCGAGCGGCTATCCCGCATGCAGCAGATGGCCGAACGCCGGTCGGATCGCCGACCGAACTTGAATGATCGCGGTGATCGCAACCAAACGGCGTGGACCGGCAGAGGCCGAGAAAGTCGCAACCGCCACGGTGATGGAAATCGCTGGTTGGAAAACCGACAGGGTCGACGATATGACCGGGGTGATCGCAACCAAACCGCGTGGATCGGCAGAGACCGAGATGGTCGCGACGGTCAGCGTGGTGGAAATCGCTGGTCGGAAAACCGACAGGGTCAAGACGGTAGACGATATGACCGCAGCGATCGACGCGGCGATAATTCCTGGTGGGAAAGCCGTCGGGGTGGAACCTTGCCATGGGGACGCGGATCGTACGGTTATAAGAACTATGGCCAGTATCGAAGTGCCCAGGTCCACGAGAGGAACGCAGAGCGAAAAGCCAACCGCGATTGGTTCTCATCGGGAAGCTATTACGGTCGGTACAGCGATTACAACAATTACGATCGCTACGATGATGACTACTACGACACGCGATACAGCGTGATCCGAAACATCGTAAATACGCGGATCTACAACTCGTATTACGACGATGACAATTGGTCGCCCAGCTATTCGAGCTATTACTACGGAACTCCGTACGAGCCGGTGTATGGCTCGCCGCTGACCGTAAATTACATCTATTACGGTGTGCCGTACGGTGCGCAGTCGTCGTATTACGGAAATGTGCCGCAGTACGGTTCAACATATTACGACCCGTACACGGCATACAACGGATATGGATACAACAGCTATCCTTCGTACGCGGGCTATTCAGCTTACGGAAACTATTACCCGACGTATTCGAGCTACGGCTCGAACTATGGTTACGATCAGGGATATGGCTATGATCCGGGCTATGCGTACGATCAAGGTTATGGTTACGACAATCGATACTCTGGCCTAATGAACGAGTTGCCGGTGGGCGATCTTGTATCGCAGATAGCTGGCAATGGTTTTCTTAGCGAACTGCTTGGCAGCTTCCTAAAGCAGGGGTACGATCAGGGATATGTAGATGCTCAGTATGCTCGCGAATCGGGATACGGTGACGACAACTACTACGATCCGTACACGTACAACGATGCGTCCTACGACAGTTACTCGGTCAACGTATCCGAAAACCGTCGTATTTTCAGCGAAGGCTACGAGGCTGGTTATCGCGACGCGATGTCCGCTCGAACCGACGACTACTATCCTTACGAGGACAGTCAGCCGGACCTTATTGGGCTGCTCGTCGGGAATGTGTTGAGCGGTGTCTAGCCAAAAGGGAGCTCATTCGAAAAAGCCGGTTGGGGATATTCCTGACCGGCTTTACTTTTTTGTCTCTGCCAGCCGGGCGGAAAGCTATTGTATTAAGCGAGCTAAGAGGGTTATCATTACGCGTCCCGAAATCATCCTGAAATAGATGTGGCTTACAGCCGCTTGGCCCGGCAGCCAATACTTGAGGCCATCGTAGGTAGAGAGGAACCCAAAATGAGCGACCTAAACATTTCGAATAGAGTGAGCGGCAGTGTCACCATCGTTGACCTGTCCGGCAAGATAGCCCTCGGCGAAAGCAATCGAGCACTTCACGAAGCCATCCGCGGGCTCACCGCGGACGGAAAGAAGAACATTCTCCTTAACCTCGCTAAGGTATCGTTGATCGATTCCAGCGGGCTTGGAGAACTCGTGGCGAGCTACGCTTCTGTTGAACGCGGCGGCGGTTCGATGAAGTTATCGAATCTTTCAGATCGTTTCATCGAGCTGATCACGATCACCAAGCTTTACACCGTGTTCGATATCTTCGATAACGAAGCCGACGCCCTCGCAAGCTTTGGTGCCGCCAGCGAAGCGGCAGCCTAGACCAACCAGCCGCGTTGTATGAAGCAATGCCCGACGTGTAGAACGACCTACACGGACGAAACACTCAGATACTGCCTTGCTGACGGAGGGGTCCTTGTCGATGTCGGAACGGAAGCCGAGACTGCCATCCGTCCCGGCGTTCGTGTCGATATCCCACCGCCGACGTATCCGACAATTCCTGTTGCCGGCGGGCAAAGATCGTCGAAAGGCAGTCCGATCCTAAAGATCGTCGTTGCCGTTCTGATCTTAGGTTTTCTCGGCCTTCTTGGACTAGGCGCCGCCGGAGCTCTCTTTTATTTCAACACCGGCGGAACTAACGTCGCCATCGCATCACCGACACCCACACCATCTCCAACGCGTCCACCTTCGCCGACACCCGATTCCGACGAAGAACGGCTCGAGCAGGAACTCGCAAACCTTCAAAAACAGCTCGAAGACGCCTTAAAGCCTTCGCCGACCAAAACGCCTCCGAGTTTTTCGAGTGATGACCAGCCAACTGCCCGGGTAAACTCACCAACCGACGGATTTCTCGCGCTCCGAAGCGAACCCGACGCCGAACACGGCGAACGACTCGCCCAGATCCCGCACGGAACCGTGGTGAAACTCGAAAATTGCGAAAAAGAAAGGGTGAAGATCGGCAGCCGGACCGGCCGCTGGTGCATGGTCACATATGGCGACCACACCGGCTGGGTGTTCGACGCCTGGCTTGAATACACAAAACAATGAATAAGATCCTGATCTGCGTCTGCCTGCTGTTTCCGGCCTTCGCCGCCGCTCAGACACCGACAGCTACCGCAACTCCAACTTATGACGAACTCAAAGCTCGTATGGAGCGTTTCGAGGGCCGCTTGAAAGACTGGCCTGGCCTCGGCCGCTATGCCGACGCGAACAGCAAACTGGCCGCGCCAGCGAAAGGTGAGAATCGAGTTGTGTTTATGGGCGATTCGATAACCGATTCGTGGAAGATCGCCGAATATTTTCCCGGCAAACCTTACGTCAATCGAGGGATCGGCGGCCAAACGACTCCGCAGATGTTAGTTAGATTTCGCCCCGATGTGATCGATCTGAAGCCGAAGGTTGTCGTGATCCTCGCGGGCACAAATGATATCGCCGGGAATACGGGCGAGATGACACTCGAAGCGATCGAAAATAACTATCGATCCATGGCCGAACTCGCGAAGGCACATGGGATCAAGGTCGTTTTCGCGTCGATCCTGCCTATCAACGATTACAATAAAAATGCTCAGGGCCAGCAGATCGTCCGAAGCATCGCCCGGCAGCCGGCAAAGATACTCGCGCTCAATAAATGGCTAAAGGATTACGCCTCAGCCAACAAACACATTTATCTAGATTACTTTTCGGCGACCGCCGACGATAATGGCTTCCTGCGTGCCGACCTCGCCAACGACGGGCTTCATCCTCACGCCGAAGGATACAAGCTAATGGCCCCGCTTGCGCAGAAGGCTATCGAGGCCGCGCTCAGGTAAATGATTGAGAGCGTTCTGTTTGGCAGAACGCTCTCGGTAGGTATTCATTGGATGGTATAAAGGACAGGATATGACAACAGGGGTTTTTAATAGTTCCCGAACCCTGCTGTCGGAGGATAATAAAAGCGTCCGGAACTTCGAAAAGTCCGGGTATCGAAACCTTTACGGGCACCGCATTCCACACATGCTTGGTACGTAGTACGTTCGCTTGTGATGGGCCGCGTCAATCGCTTGTGCTGGCATCCGAAGATCTTTCCGAAAACGCCGATCTTTCGGCCGGAAATTTCTTCAGCTTTCCCAACGAACCCATTTAATTCCGATACTGCTTGCATAACCTTTCAACTCCCCACGTCCGAAGACGTGTGTCGTTCATTTAATAGAACGTTTTGAGGGGAAAGTTTTGCACTCATTCTGATGAACATTTCGGGCGAAAGTTTGCCTATTCGAAATTTTTTCACCAACAAGTGCCTTATTTCCTCTTATCCCATCATTTCGCTAGAATCATCCCAATAGTTTCAGGAGATATACATGCCAAGACTGCTATTGATTGCGCTATTCCTAGCTTTTCTTTCACTTAATTCGTATTCCTGGGACGATGTAGGCCATAAAATTACTGGCTATATCGCCTGGCAGCGGATGAACCCGACCGCCCGAGAGAACGTGATCAAGCTTCTCCGATCGGCACCTGAGGATTCGCAGCTCGGCGCGTTCTATATGAACTACGGCCCGAGGTCGAACGATGCCAAGGCTCAGGATTATTTCGTTTTCGTTCCCACCTGGGCTGACGTCGTTCGCGACCGAGCATTTCCCGTCCGCTACGAGAAGTATCACAAATCCACGTGGCACTACGCCGACACCTTCTGGCGGCAAGTCGACGGCAAAGTTGAAGTGGTAACGACTAGCGAGCCCGGTGGTCTTGGACTTGTGAAACTCATCGAGGCCGACAAGACGATGCGCGACGCCGCGGCTAAACCCGGGGACAAAGCGATCGCGATCGCGTGGTTTTTGCACATCGGCGGTGACCTGCATCAGCCTTTGCATACCTCCGGACGCTTCTCGGACCGCGAGCCGAAAGGCGACCAAGGCGGCAATCTGTTTCTGCTGACAAAAGAAGGGACGAAACGTGAAGATCAGGTAAATCTTCACTGGTTCTGGGATTCGATCGTCGGCCGAAACGTTCCGTTCCTTCCGTTTGAGAACGAAAGTGACTATCTCCGCGGCATCGCCGAATCTTACATGGTCCGCTATCCGTTCGATTCGTCGAAGAGCGGATTGATGCCGGCGGATTACAACGGATGGCAGAAGGAAAGCTTCGCACTCGCGAACAGCGACGTGTTCCGCGCAGATCTAAAACGCTTCGAAACGCCGTCCGACGCCTATCGCCGCAACGCCTATGCTGTTTCCGAACAGCGTCTCGTGATGGCCGGTTACCGAATGGGCGAGACCTTGAACGAGATCTTCGGGAAATAATGACTCCCTACGAAACGCTCGAATATTTCAAAAAACGCGAAGACGCGATGATTGACTCGATCCGCGAGATCGTCGAGATCGAATCGCCGTCGTACGATGTCGAGCGAAGTAAGACGGTAGTCCTGTGGATCGAGAATGAGGCTCGAAAGGTCGGCCTTGATCTTGAGATAGAGCGGATACCTGCTGAGGGATTCGGCGAACATCTGATCACCCGCGCGTTTCCCGGCGATGCGAAGCCGTATCTCCTTCTCGGCCATAGCGATACGGTGCATCCGGTCGGCACAAAGGAACAGAATCCGACCCGTGTCGACGGCGACAAATTCTACGGTTGCGGCATTTTTGATATGAAAGCGGGCATCGTGTTGATGCTAGAAGCTCTTAGATATTTCGCCGAAACGGGCACGATCCCATCGCGGCCGATCACGATTTTCTTATCGTGCGATGAAGAGGTCGGCAGCTATTCAGGCCGGCCGTTGCTCGAGAAAGAAGCAGCGAATGCCGAGGCGTGCCTTGTATTCGAACCATCCGCCGCCGGCCGCGTGAAGACCGGCCGCAAAGGTACTGGAATGTACACCGTCCGCGCCCACGGCGTTCCCGCTCATGCCGGACTCGAACCTGAGAAAGGAGCAAACGCGATTCTCGAGCTTTCACGCCAGATCGAACGGCTTCATACATTTAATAATGTCGACGCCGGAACCACGGTGAACGTCTGCACAATGCGCGGTGGAACAACGACGAACGTCATTCCCGAACACGCGGAATGTACTGTCGATGTCAGGTTCTCGTCGATGGACGAAGCCGCGAGGATCGAGGCCGCGATCAAAGGTTTGCAGCCTTTTGACGATCGCGTTTCGGTTTCTATTCTTGGCGATGTGAACCGCCCGCCGATGGAACGCACCGCCGCCGTTGCTGTTCTGTATGAGAAGGCTCGAGCGGTCGCTGCGTCGTTCGATTACGAACTTGGCGAAACCCAGGTCGGCGGTGCGTCCGACGGCAACTTCGTCGCCGCCCTCGGCGTCCCCGTTCTCGACGGCCTCGGCGTCACCGGCGACGGCGCCCACACGCTCCACGAGCATATTTTGGTGAGCGATGTTCCGAGGCGCGCGGCATTAGTGACGCAGCTACTCCTTCGATAGGAAATGGATAGCTTTAGATACGGGGAGAATCTCCTTTCGATCAAAGGTCTGAGCGAAGAGTTCTCGGGTAGGTCCCTATTTCGCACCCTACTTACTCCTTTACTACGATTGACGAGCATCGTTAAGGTTGATTCGGAGAGGCCAAACTACTATCCGGGTCTGACAAAGGATTCCATTACTGCGATCGGCTCGAACATTTCAAATTTAGCGCTCGGCTCCGATAAATTTTCGATTCAGTTCGACTACGTCATTGATGACCAGGCTGACGCCTTCATCGAAGTATTCTCAGAAATTTGGTTCGCGTATGAGCAACCAAAGGCTATTTTTATCGTCAGTTCCATTCATCAGTCGACTTCCAATCAGTTTTCGCGAACATCGAGTTGGGAGGAAGTAACGAACAGCTTAAGTTGTTATGTTACTTTCAAATCAATCGAGGATGACGTTATGTGGATTGGAAAGAGCTCGGATATGAGCTTTGACGAAGTCGTAACTTGATGCCGAAAGATTCGGAGGCGCATCCTGTCCGGTGATGGGCGCGGTCTTCAAAACCGTTAGCGGGTGCGCGAGAGCGTACCTGGGTGGGTTCGACTCCCACACGCCTCCGCCAAATTTAGTGAAGAGCGAATAACGAATAGTGAATAGTTAAGGAATGAGGGATTGGATCTCGTTGAACATGACTCCGGGAGTTGGGCCGAGGGCTGCGACCAAGCTCCTTGAGCGGTTTGGGTCGGCGTCGGCTGTTTTTGATGCACGGCGGACGGAGCTGGAGTCGCTGCGGATCAGGCCCGAGACGATCGAGAGCATCATGAAGAAGGAGTTTCATGATAAGGCTCTTGAGGAGTTTGAGCGGGTCAAGAAAGCAGGTGGCGATATTCTGATCCTTGACGACGGCAGTTATCCTGATCTCCTTCGCCAGATCGACGACCCGCCGATCACGCTTTACGTACGCGGAGATTGGCAGGCCTGCCTGGAACAGCCGTGCGTCGGGGTTATAGGCTCGCGCAACTGTTCCACCTACGGCAAGAACTCGGCGGAGATGCTCTCGCGTGAACTCGCGGCCCGCGGGATCACGATCGTCTCAGGACTCGCACGCGGGATCGATACCTCCGCGCATCGTGGTGCGATCGAAGCGAAGGGCCGTACGATCGGTGTGCTCGGAACGGGGCTCGACTCGATCTATCCCAAGGAGAACACACGCCTGGCCGAGGAGATCCTTGAGAAAGGTGGGGCACTGTTCACCCAGTTCCCGCTCGGCACCCCGCCGCTAAAGGACAACTTTCCCTATAGAAACCGAATCATAAGCGGGCTGAGTTTGGGTGTGCTGATCGTTGAGGCTTCCGAGCGAAGCGGGTCTTTGATAACCGCGCGGCTCGCGATGGAGCAGAACCGCGAGGTCATGGCGGTGCCGGGCAACATCACATCCGGCAACTCGTTCGGCACGAACTATCTGATCAAGGCCGGAGCCAAGCTTGTCCAGCAATGGCAGGACGTCGTCACAGAACTTCCGAGTGAGATCGCCGCCGCGATATTGCCGCCGAAGATCGAGAATGTCAGAACCGGGAGCGGTAGCGACCGGATCTCAAGCGCCGCGCCGTCGGACTTGAACGATCACGAGCGCACTATCTGGCCGCTGCTGCCCGTCGACGACTCTATACATATAGACGCTTTGCTTGAGGAAAGCCGTCTATCATTCGGCGATCTGAATGCCGCTCTTGTCGGTCTCGACCTGCGAGATCTTATCCGAGTTCTGCCCGGTAAAAACTATGCTCGACGCATGTGATCTGTAACTAAATCACGTCGTAATTCGCCATCGGTTTTCAGAAAAAATCTCCAAACAAAAATTCGATTTCAACCTGTGCGATCGCGATTTTCGAAATTGGATCGAGGTTGACAAGCCGTCGAGCGCGGTGTTAGTAGTCTAAACGTCAGAACGAACGAACTTTATGTCGAAGAATCTTTTAATAGTAGAAAGCCCCGCGAAAGCGAAGACCATTGAAAAGATTCTTGGTAAGGATTTTCAGGTAAACAGCTGCTACGGCCACATCCGCGACCTTGAAAAAGCGGGCATGGGCATTGACGTCAACAACGATTTCGAACCCACCTATAAAGTCCCCGACGACAAAAAGAAGGTCGTCAGTGAACTAAGGTCTCTCGCAAAAAAATCCGACGAAGTATGGCTTGCGACGGACGAAGACCGCGAGGGCGAGGCCATAAGCTGGCATCTCTGCGAAGTACTCGGCCTCGATCCGGCAACGACCAAGCGGATCGTTTTTCACGAGATCACCAAACCCGCCATCGAGGCTGCCGTACAGAATCCGCGCCGGGTGAATATGGATCTGGTGATGGCGCAGCAGGCTCGGCGGGTGTTGGATCGCTTAGTCGGATTTGAATTGAGCCCCGTGCTCTGGCGCAAGATCAGCGCAGGCGGTAACAACTTGAGCGCCGGGCGTGTACAGAGCGTTGCCGTAAGGTTGATCGCCGACCGGGAACGCGAGATCAACGCATTCGAACAAGCCAGCCATTTCAAGATCGAAGGCCTTTTCGTTGCCGACGACATAACCGGCAAATCCGTCACATTCAAAGCCGAAGGACGCAAGCAAGACAGCCGCGAAGATGCGGAAGCGTTCCTGAAAACGTGCATCGGCGCCGACTACAAAATAACCGACGTACGCGTCAAGCCCGGCAAGCGCACACCTGCCCCGCCGTTTACCACTTCAACCCTCCAGCAGGAAGCCTCCAGAAAATTGGGCTACGGCGTCGGGCGAACGATGCAGATCGCTCAGAAACTCTACGAGAACGGTCACATATCGTACATGCGTACGGACAGCGTGAGTCTGAGCGACACCGCACTCAGCGACATCACGCAAACGATCAGCAGCATGTTCGGTGAAAGATATCAGCAGGCGCGCAAATTCAAGAATAAGAACGAATCGGCTCAGGAAGCTCACGAAGCAATTCGCCCCACCAACGCGAGTGCGACGACCGTCGTCGAGCCGGAGTGGCAAAAGCTGTATGAGCTGATCTGGAAGCGAACCGTGGCGTCGCAAATGGCCGATGCGGAATTAGAAAAGACCACTGTAAAGATCGAGATCTCCACGAACAAAGAAGAATTGACGGCTTCAGGCGAAGTGCTCAAGTTCGACGGATTTCTAAAGGTCTATCGCGAAGATAAGGACGAAGACGAACAGGACGAATCATCAGCCCAAAGTCTGCTGCCACCGATGACCGCGGGGCAGTCCTTGCCTCTGTCAGAACTTAGAGCTACGGAACGGTTCAGCCGTGCCCAGCCGAGATATACCGAAGCTTCCCTAGTAAAAAAATTAGAAGAACTCGGCATCGGCCGCCCGTCCACTTACGCACCGACCATCTCCACGATCCAGAAGAGAGAATACGTAGAAAAACGGGACAAGGAAGGCACGCCGAGGGCGTACCGGATCATGGTTTTAAAAGACGACATCATAAGCCAGAGAGAAGACACTGAAAATACCGGCGCCGAAAAATCAAAGCTGTTCCCGACGGATCTAGGGCTCGTCGTTACCGATTTTCTGAAGCAATACTTCGACGACATCATGGATTATGGCTTCACGGCCAGGATCGAGGAAGAGTTCGATGAGGTCGCCGAAGGAAAATTGCAGTGGAACGAAATGCTCGAGGAGTTCTACTGGCCCTTCAAAAAGGAAGTCGATAACACGATGGAAACGGCCGAGCGTGCTAAGGGCGAAAGGATCCTGGGTACCGACCCGGAAAGCGGGAAACCCGTTATCGCCCGCGTCGCTCGCTATGGCCCGATCATACAGATCGGCAGTGGCGATCAGGAGGAGAAGCCCAGATTTGCAAAGGTCCCGACCGGGCAGAGCATCGAAACGATAACATTCGAAGAAGCGCTCACCCTATTCAAACTACAGGATGCGATGGGCAGTTATGACGGCAAAGAACTGTCTGTAAGCGTCGGCCGTTTCGGGCCCTACGTGAAATGGGGCGACGATTTTGTTTCCATCCCCCGCGGCACCGATCTTTCCGCGGTTGATGCTGAGAAAGCTATTGAGTACATAAAGGCTAAGCAGGCCGCTGATGCCCCGGTTGGAGATTACGACGGTAAGCCGATCGCTAAAGGAAAGGGACGTTTCGGGCCATTTATTAAATGGGACGGCATGTATATCAACGTTCCGAGCCGTTATGACTTTGACAACCTCACGCAGGATGAGATGAACCAACTCATCGAGGCAAAGGTCAGTAAAGAAGCGAACCGGTACATTCACCGCTGGGAAGCCGAGAAGATATCGGTCGAGAATGCCCGTTGGGGCCCTGTAGTTAAATTTGGCAAAAAGGTGATCTACCTTCCGAAAAAAGCCGACGGCACTCGTGCCACAGCCGAGGAAGCGGCAAAGCTAACATTGGAAGATGTGAAAAAGCTGATCGAAGCCGAAGTGCCGGGAGCGTTCACTAAAAAGACGAGGCCGCCGGCGAAAAAGAGCCCGGCCAGAAGGGCCGTGAAATAATGAGGCGCGGTCCGCTATTGCAAAAGTGCGGAGTCTGATTATAAAATCTCGGTCTAACCTCTGAAGATTCATCAGTTAGCAAAACGGAAGATACGGTTCCGGCCGGGATAGCAGTAGATGAACGAGAATATTCAATTCCTTCGAGCCTTTCTCAAGAACCCCGGTAAAGTCGGGGCCATAGCGCCGAGCTCGCCGGAACTTGCTCAGACGATGGTCAATGGGCTCGACCCCGATCGGGATAACATCATTCTCGAACTCGGCGTTGGCACCGGCGCCATTACGAAGTTCATCGAACCGATCCTTCCTGACAGCGACTCATACCTCGGCCTGGAACTAGATCCGAAACTGCACGCCACACTTCGACACCATTATCCGGATCTCAAGATCATTCAGGGAAACGCCTGTGAGGCTTACAAGATCCATCAGGAGTCGGGACTTGGCAAGGTGAAATACCTTGTCTGCTGTCTTCCGTTCGTGTCCCTTCCCGGAACGGTAGCCGATCAGATATATAAACAGATCGATATGTTCATGGACGATGGCTGCAACCTACGCCTATTCCAGTACGCTCACGGTTATTATCTTCCGCCCGCGTTAAAACTACGTGAACGAATGCGGAATCTTTACGGGAAATCGAAACGCAGCAAGATCGTCCTAAAGAACGTTCCGCCGGCGTATACGTTGACCTGGTCGACTATCTAGCCTGATTCACATCGTGAAACTTTATTCGGATTTCCGAAGTACTACCTCATTGCATTGCCAATTCGCACTTCTTAGGAGAACAAAAATGTTACGACGCCAATTTTTGGTCGCGCTTGCAGCCTATGCATTGCTAACGCCGACCCTTGCCCTCGCACAGTCGGCGCAGGTTTCATCCCCTGCCAAAGTAAGCACGTCCAAGGTCTACACCGCTCCGCCCGATGTGATCGAGAAGATCAAGGACGAAGGCCTCAACCGCTCGCAGGTGATGAACCACCTCAGTTATTTGACCGATGTGATCGGCGGACGGCTTACGAACTCGCCGAACATGAAGCGAGCTAATGAGTGGACCAAGGAGCAGATGGCGAAGTGGGGAATGCAGAACGCCAAACTCGAGGCGTGGGGACCGTTCGGCCGCGGCTGGTCGCTGAAGAGTTTTTCGGCACAGGTTAACGAACCAACCGCGTTTCCCGTGATCGCATATCCGAAAGCCTGGTCGCCGAGCACCAAGGGCGCCGTAACGTCCGACGTCGTTTATCTCGAGGTGAATTCCGACGAGGATTTTGCAAAGTACAAAGGCAAGCTTGCCGGCAAGATCGTGTTTATTTCACGGCCGCGCGCGGTCAAAGCCGAGTTCGAGCCGAACGGCGTTCGGTATAGTGACAAAGAACTTGGAGAGCTTGCTGGTGCACCGGATCCGGCGACCGCACCTCGTCCGCAGGGTCCTGGACAGGGAGCTGGACAGCCGACTCCCGAGCAGCAGGAGCGTATCCGTCAGGCGCAGGTAGCGCAGAAGGTCGGCGGGTTTGTCTTTGATGAGGGCGCCGCCGTCATCGTCGATAACAGCCGCATCGGAAGCGGCGGTACGTTGTTCGTCTCGTCGGCTTCTGTTGCTCCGGCA
The DNA here is from genome assembly GCA_040081025.1 of Pyrinomonadaceae bacterium. Lineage (GTDB taxonomy): Bacteria > Acidobacteriota > Blastocatellia > Pyrinomonadales > Pyrinomonadaceae > OLB17. The sequence goes on from JBEBGW010000057.1 coordinate 14,589, forward strand.
CCGGCCGTCGCCGGCCAGCCTGCTCCGACCGGCCCGGCCGCTCGCGGCCGCAACGCGGCTTACAACAAGGATAACGAGTCGCGAATGCTGCCGCAGGTCACAATGGCAACCGAGGACTACAACCGTATTGTCCGAATGATCCAGCAGGGTGCCAAGCCGCGAATGACGATCGACGTCCAAACTCAGTATTACGACGAAGACCTCATGGGCTATAACACCGTCGCCGAGATCCCGGGTACCGATCCGAATTTGAAAGAAGAGCTCGTCATGCTCGGCGGCCACCTCGATTCGTGGCATTCGGGCACCGGAGCTACGGACAACGCCGCCGGATGTGCTGTCGCGATGGAAGCCGTCCGCATCCTGATCGCCTCGGGTCTCAAGCCGCGACGCACGATCCGTGTTGCACTGTGGTCGGGTGAAGAACAGGGCCTGAACGGCTCGCGAGAATACGTAACGCAGAAATTCGGCGTCCTCAGCGGTGCTCCCGGTTTCGGACCGCCGCAGCCGAATGCTCCAAGGCCGACACTCGAGAGAAAGCCGGATTACGACAAGCTCTCGGTCTACTACAACCTGGACAACGGGACGGGTAAGATCCGCGGAGTTTATATGCAAGGGAACGCCGCGGTTCGTCCATATTTCGAAGCCTGGCTTGCACCGTTCGCGAGCCTTGGGGCAACGACGCTGACGATGTCTAACACCGGCGGTACCGATCACCTTTCATTCGATCGCATCGGGCTTCCGGGCTTCCAGTTCATTCAGGACGAGATCGAGTACGACACGCGTACACACCACTCGAACCAGGATAACTACGACCGCATTCAGGCCGACGATATGAAGCAGGCCGCGACCGTTATGGCTGCGTTCGTATATCAGTCCGCCATGATGGACGAGAAAATGCCGCGCAAGGCACTGCCCTAGTTCTCGTTGCAAAAGTTCATTTTCCGGTGAGGTGATTCGATCATCTCACCGGATTTTTGTTGTCATTCGAAAGGATTGCCTCTAAAATCTTCAAGACCGAGATACAAGACGTTTCTTCCGAATATGACGAACCCGCAATACTACAAAAGCGCCATCGACGCCACCGGATCTATAAGCAATGCATGGAACCTTATCAAGCCGAATTACTGGATGTTCTTCGGCATCTCGCTGCTTACATATGTCCTCATCGCCTGTATTCCGTGCCTTAACGTATTTTTGATGGGACCTGTAATGGGCGGGTTTTATTACACCGCGCTCAAAGCGATGCGTGGTGAGCCCATCGAATTCGGAATGATGTTCAAGGGTTTCGAACGGTTTGTTCCGCTGATGGTCGTTGGGTTGATCCAGTCGATTCCGTCGATCATTTATCAAGCATTTGATATAGCCTCTCGAGTCGGAAACTTCGGTGTTGAATCCATGCTCAAGGATGCCGGCTCGCGTGGGAACTTTTTCCAGGAAGGCATTGACCCCCGAATTCTATTCGCAAGTGGCTACTTCATCGTCATTCTGGTCGTGGCTATTGTTCTGATGGTGTTCTCTATCCTCTGGGCTATCACGTTTGCATTCGCCATCCCGATCGCAATGGAAAACGAATCAATGAGCCCGATCGACGCTCTAAAACTCAGTGCGAGAGCTTCGTGGGGAAATATTGGCGGCATCATCGTCCTTGCGA
>JBEBGW010000372.1:0-4332 GCA_040081025.1 Pyrinomonadaceae bacterium
ACGCCGACGACCATCAGCACATACGGCTTGATCGCCAGATCGACGCTGGTCTCGTCGGCCACGCCTTTTTCGGTGGATTGGTTGAGAATGGTGAGCAGCTCGCGTTTCATCGCGGCTTTTAGGGCCGCAACGTCACTTATCTCCTGTCGCGATACTCCCTTTCGAACTGCATCCAAGACTTGAAGCGTAGTCTTGACGCCGATGTCCGTCGAGATCAACATCTCTTCAAGCTCATCAAGCAGTTGATCGTCGATCTGTTTGCGCCCCTCGAAGATCGTGTCGAGTCGGTCGTTGATCGAATCGCGGGTCTTCTCGATCGCTTTAGAGAAACGCTGGCCGAGTTCCTTCTCGACCGCGGCCTCGCGAGCCTGTAACTCCTCGATCGACTTGTCGAGTCCGAGGACCGACGACGAGAATTTGTCTTCCTTGTTCCTACGCCAAAATAAAGCCATATATTGTTCGGGCAGAAACGCGACTGTTAAGGAGCGCGGCCGTCGGGCGCCCTCTCGCCACGCTCGTTCACACTCGCGTTACCGCCCTGAATAAACTACTGAGTATACAAAAAAGAACGCCCGCTTAGATAACGGGCGTTCGATGCGAGTATGAAGGCGCGTTTATCGGTTCAATCCAAGCTTATCGGCCCGCTTGAAAAGCAGATAGCCGAGCAGGCAAGAGAACACAGCGACGAGATAGAACGTAAACAGAGCGCTGATAGCCTTCGCCGGGATATTGCCAAGCCCGGGGAGAGCAAGCGGAGCGAAGATCAGCGAAAGCACCCCGCCGACAATGACGGACGCGATAAACATGACCGTGGTCAGTCCTAGAAGTTTGACATAATCGACCCCGAGGCGTTTGATCGTATCGAGCCCGACCAGCGGATTTATCGTCGATGTGAATGTACGCGTATATCCGGCCACGGCGCACGCGGCCGGAAAGTAGAAAAGGCCCCAAAGGAGCGTGATCATGCCAACGACCACCAGCGGAGCCGCGAGCCCGAGAAACGCCTGTATCACTTCCGCTTCTTCTTTAGCCTCAGTTTCTGGCGTCTTGCCGATAACGGATTCGAGAGATTGCTTGCGGCTTTCGGTCGCGGCCGCCCATAACTCTTCCTGCTGCCGCGTTTCTTCGTCTACCAATGGTGAGGCGGAGGCATTCGGATCAGCGTTCACCTCGCCGTTGGCCGTTTGTGTTCCTGCGTCGATCCGGTCACGCTGACGCTGGTCGATCCCCTTTAGAACATCTTTCACGTCGCCGCTCTGATCCACAAGCTGACGGCCGTTGTATATGTGTGTTCCCGGAATACGCTCGAGGTCGCTCTTATAAGCGTCCATTTGACTCGAAACCGCACTCGTAACGAAGTAGAAGCCAACCGCAAGCGTCAGGAAGAATGGCCCGAATGCTGACAGATATGCAGCGATGCTTAGAAAAAAAGGATGGACGACATCTTCCCAAAGCTCAAAGTCGTCAAAATCAGGCATAAAGTTCTCGTCGAACTTGCCTTGAATGAAGTTGTTGATCGTGTGCGATAGGACACCGAACGTAAGGGCGTTCGCGCTCATCCCGGCGAATATACCGCCGACCGCCATGTAGATGCCGCCCATAGCTCCCGCACTTCGTCCGACCGTTAGCAGCATGAAGAGAAATGCACCGAAGAAAAGGCTAACCTTGAAATTGAACGGATGGCGAATAGCTCTAGCGAAATCGCCCAGCCCAAATCCTTCATTTATCGCTGCCGACTCTTGTTGAAGGAGTTTGTTTATCGCTTTTGCATCCTCGGCTCGCTTGCACATCGCACCGCAAAGAGGGCAGATCTTTACACTTGAACCATAGGAAGTAGGACACTCTTTGCAGAATCCGTTGGCACAGCCATCACACAGGTAGAAAGATTCGCGATCATCATGGAGCGCGCACCGGGTAGGATCGAATGCAACTGCGGGAGCCGAGGATATCGGTTCCGAAACGACGGCACCTTCTGGTGCAAGAGGCTCCGCGAAGACAACGGGCTCAGGCGTCGCCTGTCCTTCAGTAACCGTTACGACAAACGGCATTGACTCGCCTTTCTCCTTTGCGTTGAAGAAGGGGACTAGCGAAGGCACCCGGCGGGCTTCGATCCAACGCAGGTTTCCCTTGCGGACCTTGTCGCCCGGCAGGAGCGATCCACCGTTTATCCATTCGGGCAACTCGCCGAATGCTGCGTCGTAAACGGTGCCGTTTACATCTACTTGCCAGATCTCGGTTCCTTCGGGCATATCACTAGGTCAGGCAACTCGCTGTTCGACCTCCTGTAGATTCTTTAAGAGCTCTCCGCGTGCTGCTGCTGCTTCCGGATTTTCGTTCATGAACTTGACCACGCCTTTGCCGATCTCGCCCTTTTCGCATCCGCGCACAAGGGCTTCGACCACATCCGACGAATATCGGCTACCCACAAAAGTTCTGATCCGTTCGATCGCCTCGGGCAACAGCATTCCCTTCGAATACGGACGGTCGATGGTCATCGCGTCAAAGGTGTCGGCGACTGATACGATCTTCGCTTGCAGCGGGATCTGTTCGTCGGTCAGGCCCTGCGGATATCCCTGGCCGTTGACCATCTCATGATGCATGTACATTCCCGGGAGAAAGTCTTTCATGGCCGGGATCTGGGACATGATCTTGTATCCCTTTACAGGATGAGTTTTCATTATTTCGAACTCTTCGGCCGTGAGAGCAGCGGGTTTTTTAAGAATGCTATCGTCGATCGCGATCTTGCCTACGTCGTGCAGAAGCGCGCTGATCCGGAGGGTTTCGAGTTCTTCGGTCCCCATTCCCATCTCTTTGCCCATCGCAACCGATATCCGCGCGACGCGTTCCGAGTGGCCTCGCGTGTACTTGTCTTTTCCGTCGATCGCCGCCGCGAGAGCTTTGACGGTACCAACGAACAGTTCGCGGTTCTCGTTTGCCGCTTTTGCGAGCTGAGCGATGTGATCCTCGAGCTTATCGGCCATCGTGTTGAACGATTCGCCCAGAACTCCGATCTCCGTAATGTTTCTCGACTCGACGCGTGTTGCGAGATCGCCTCCCGCGATCCTCTGGGCAGCGGATGAAAGCTTAAGTATAGGATTCGTCAATAACCGGGCGGCAACGATGCCGACAAGCAACGCAAGCAATGCGAACGCCAAGCTAATCAGCCACGTCTGCCATCTCATCTCGCCGACCGACGCTAATGCTCTATTCTCGTCCTGCATCGTAATGACGCCGAGGGACATATTCTTGCCGAGACGGGCTGTGGAATAGGCCCCGATCATATCGTGCGATTCGCCCTTAAAGTCCGCCGTGAACGGGACGAGCCCCGATTGAACCTGCCGGTTCGACTGCTGCCATTCGTCGACGATCCTCAGATCCGTCAGTGGCCGCTTGGAATCTATCAGGCTTGGATCTGGGTGAAAGAACGCCGTGCCGCTTTGATCGACCACGAACACGATGGGTAGACCCATTTTCCATAACGCATCTTCGCCGGTAGGCTCGACGCCGACCACACTTCTGGCGATGTCGCGAAGCGAAACTACGGCGATCACCGAGGCAACGGTTCGGCTGTCGATCGAGACCTGCGACGCCATCGTCATTGCGTAATCACCGGTATTCGCAAGCTTCACGGGCTGACCAATGAGAAGTTCCTGCGTGGTGAGCTTGTTATGAGTGTCCTGAAGGATATTCTCGAATTCGCCCGCTGCAAAAACACCCGGACGAAAGAGGTTGAGAGATTCGCCATCGACGGGCTTCAGGTAGAGGCCGATCAAATTCGGATTCTCACGAAGAACGCTGCCGAGATGCTGCTCAGTTTGCGGCGACGAGAGTACTTCCGTATTGTTCGAAAGCTCCAGTGCATTGCCGATCCCGAGGACAAGATCCCCATATTTCTGGGCGAACATCTCGATCTGTCTGGCTTTTTCCTGCACCAGCTGGATCTGATATCGATTCTCGACTACGCGGAGCTCTTTGCCACTCCGCTCGGACAGAAACCAGCCTGTCAAGACAAGCGGTACCAACCCCACCAGCATGAGGGTGAAGATCACAAAATAGATAAGGCTGAACTTCGATCTTTGTCGGGGCATTGGCGAGGGGCAGGATGAGGGTAGAACTTGCCGCTATCTATGATATGACAATGGTTTTGGATGGTCAACAACTTTTAACGCTCTTCGAATGGACCTTAGGACTAACTGAGTCCGGGAAGCATCGGGGCCGAATAGCGCATCGAACTCAATTCGCTATAATTACCTTTCGCCCTTAGCATGACACCTGAACGCTGGAAAAGGATCGAAGAGATCTTCAACTCGGCTGCCGAATTGACGGCGACCG
>JBEBGW010000373.1:0-4329 GCA_040081025.1 Pyrinomonadaceae bacterium
GAATAAGGATCGTGACCGCGATCAGGCCGACGCTCATCACAACAAACTGGAGAAAGTCTGTTATCAGCACCGAGAGCATGCCGCCGAGGATCGTGTAGGTTGCGACGCCGATCAGCAGGACCGTCATCATCGCCTCGAGGTAGCCGACCTGATAACCAAGGAGGTTGAACGACGTGACCTTAAGCCCGACGATCGTCACCAGAAACTGGCCGCCGATGCGAAGGAAAACGCCCATGTTCAGCAAGCCGCCGAGCACGATCACGACACCCGCCGCCCAGCGGATCCGCGGGCCGAACTGCCGCTCGATCAACTGCGGAATCGTGATCACGCCCGAATCGCGAAGCGGCTTGATGCAGAATCCGGTGTAGCCGATCACGAGCATCGACAAGGCCATCGCGATTCCCGGCGTCGCCCCGGCAAAGCCATATTTATAGCCCGCCTCGGCCGTGTACATGCACGTAACAATGCCGAACTCGGTCGCGGCCAGGCTTGCGATGCCGAGATAGACGTTCATCTCGCGGCCCGCGACCAGAAAGTCATCGACCTTCCCCACGTACTTGCGCACGTACAACCCCGCGGCCATCGTGACCAGCAGGTAAAGCCCAACAATGCTTCCATCCAGAAGCCAGTTGAAGTTCGTCATATTGATAAGAGCAGCGTTCGGAAAAACGCTGAACCAATACTAGTCAGGTTTTGGGTTGGTGTCTAACGCCGGATGCTTCGCGCCGTTGATGATCCGGAACTGCTCCCGTACATGTACCCGTGAAAAGTCCGACAAAGTTCCGGTCGCGGGACGGGTGCCGGACAGAGGCTGGCCGAACAGACGATCAAAATGCGCACGCTGCATCGCTTTTTTTGATCGAAGCTTGGATAAAATGCACGTTGGCATACAGCAATGCCGAAGTGATAGTTACTTTTTCCGGCGGAGTCGCTGGTAAACCTGTTTGCGGTCGTCGACCATAACGACGCGGACGATCTCTTTGGTGTCGTCGATCTCGTATACAATGCGGTAGTTTCCGACTCGGAACTTGTAGGCCTCGATACCGGTCAATTTTTCCGATCCGAATACGCGCGGGTTTTGTTCGAGTTGAACCAGGTGCTGAATGACTTTGTCGTGCGTTTTGGCGGGAAGGCTCTCGAGCTCCTTAACGGCCGACTTGGTGAGTTCGATCCGATAGGCCATCTATTTCGTCTTGGAACGCTTTGAAAGATAGCTGTCCAGAGAAATCGTGGATTCCTTTTTTCGTTCCTGTATGATCACGCCGTAGCGAAGATCCTCGGCCAGATTCTTATCCTTCATCAGCTTCCCAAGGAACGCCTCTCGCTCTTTCGGTTTCATCGCTTGATACGCGGTCCAAAAAACTTCTGCTGTCGCCTGTGGCTGGGTCATAACACCGTGATTTTACCATACTGCTAGGACCAGCTCCTGCAAAAGGCAGCAATTTAAGATCAGAGACTTTGCAGCCCGAAGCCAAACTAACAACACCAAGATGTTGCGAATCCTTTTACGTTGCGTTCACTATTGTGACCGGACCGAACTCGGAGGTGGCGGCGGAGAAGAACAGGTAGATCCCACTCAGAGTTGGGGACACGCTTGAGCGAAAGTACTTTGCCGACCTTGGAAACCTGAAAGGACCACTCGTCTCCATGGACGTCGCCACAGCCAAGACTTCCATAGCCGAATGCGATGTAATAACGTTCTTTCTTGTCTTGATTCACGGGGTGGAATAAAAAACCACCCCGAAACGTCTGCGTCGATTCATCAACAAGCTCGAACTCGATATTCGCGATTTTTGGCAGCCAATGTGCTTTAAGACCATCACTCGACAAGAAGACATCCCGCGGCCGATCGGGCTTGAAGTAGGCCTTAAGAACGCCTTTCGTGACTTGTTCCATTACAGCGTCCGGGAGCACGACCTCTTCTAGGTCGTCCCCAAAATATTGCGCCGAGGACGTCGCGGCCAGCGTACTGAGAATCAATAGAATAAGACCAATCCGCTTCACAGTAATCGAAGATGCTAGTGCCATGCCGCTTGGTTGCCTGGGCGCCCCCGAGAAGATCTCACTCCCATTCGATCGTGCTCGGGGGTTTGGATGAGATGTCGTAGACGACGCGGTTGACGCCGCGGACTTCGCTGGTGATGCGGGAGGAGGCGGCCGCGAGGAAGTCGTGGGGGAGGCGAGCCCAGTCGGCGGTCATGCCGTCGGTCGACGTGACGGCGCGCAGGGCGACGGTCTTTTCGTAGGTGCGGAAATCGCCCATGACGCCGACCGATTGGATCGGCAGCAAGACCGCGAATGCCTGCCAGACGTCTCTGTAGATGCCGAAATTGTGCAGCTCTTCGATAAAGATCTTGTCCGCTTTCTGCAGTAGCTCGACCTTTTCGGGCGTGATGTCGCCGAGGATGCGAACGCCCAAGCCCGGGCCGGGGAACGGGTGGCGTTCGAGGATCATTTCGGGGATGCCGAGATCGCGGCCGATGTTGCGGACCTCGTCTTTGAAGAGTTCGCGCAGCGGTTCGATGAGCTTGAGGTTCATCTTCTCCGGCAGGCCGCCGACGTTGTGGTGCGACTTGATCGTGACGCTTGAGCCGCGAAGGCTAACTGATTCGATCACGTCGGGATAAAGGGTTCCCTGCACGAGCCATTTAACATCGCCGATCCGTTTGGCCTCGGCATCAAACACGTCGATAAACTTCGCCCCTATCGCCTTTCGCTTTAGCTCGGGATCGACGACATCTTTCAGCACCGCGTAGAAATCCTGCGACGCGTCAACGCCGACTACGTTGAGGTGGAGGTTATCTTTATAGACCTGCAGCGTGTCTTCGAATTCGCGGTATCGCAGCAGGCCGTTGTTGACGAAGATGCACGTTTGCCGATCGCCGATCGCCTCGTGGACGAGCACGGCGGCAACGGTCGAATCGACCCCGCCTGAGAGTCCGCAGACGACGCGATCGGTCGGCCCGACAATCTCGCGGATGCGCTCGATCTCTTCCTTAATGAAGCTCGCGGGCGTCCAATCGCCTTTGCTTCCGCAGACGTTGAAGAGGAAATTGCGCAGCACCTCTTTGCCGAGCGGCGTGTGCGAAACTTCGGGATGAAACTGAACGCAGTAGATTCGCCTCTCGTCCGATTCCATTCCCGTGATCACGTCGCCGGTCGTCGCGGTCTTGTGAAAGCCGGGCGGGACTTCGGTCACATGATCGCCATGGCTCATCCACGCGTCGAGTTCAAAAGGGAGTTCGTTAAAAAGCTTGGTCGCTCCACTCAGTACTTTGACCTTCGCGTGACCGTACTCGTGGCGGGCCGCGGGTTCGTTGTGCCCGCCAAGGTCGACCGCGACCATCTGCATTCCGTAACAAATGCCAAGGATCGGAGCACCAACCTTATCGTAGAAGCCAGCCTCGACTCGCGGCGCATCCTCATCAGTCACGCTCGACGGTCCCCCCGAAAGGATGACGCCCATCGGATTCTTCGCCGCGATCGCCTCAGCCGCCAGATGAAACGGATGGATCTCGCAGTAAACACCCTGCTCACGCACCCGCCGTGCGATCAACTGCGTGTACTGCGATCCGAAATCGAGAATGAGTATGAGTTCGTGATTCACTTTATCTATTTTGGTGGTTTGACCCTCATCGATTGAAGGATTGCGAACGCCCGATCAGTCGAACCTTCAGCTTTGTAGCTTACCGAGACGACCGCATAAGCCTCTGGAACAAACACGGTAATAAAGTGATTCTTTTCAACCGGCGGCGACGAACTTCCGTCAGCGTTTCTCGCAGCCGTGGGAAGGAGGCGACTGAGATCCCCTTTCTTGAATCTGACTGTCCGGCCATCGATGACCATTGTGCCAAAAGTATGCTGGTACGAGCCCTCCCGAAGCTCGTATTTTTCGTCGTAAAACATCGAGCTGATATCCATGCCGATTGAAAACTCACGGCTCTCGTAGTCATGAACCTCGCTGTCGATACCTTTTACATTTAGCTTCTTGAGATCTTTGGGGCCAAGCAGGCGAAATGGGCCGATCTCGAATTCTTTGAAACCGGCAGGAATTTTGACTTCGGGAATGGGTGACGCGGATGGGATGGAGCTGGCGGCAGGTCGTATCGCCTTCTTCGGCTGTGGCCGCAGTACGTCGACCCGTGGCGGCAGCGCCTGGCGGAGCCTACCGGGCAACGCCTAGCGACGAGTCTTCCGAGACGGATGCCGTTCCCGCGCCGAAACCAGAGGATCCCGTTGCGCCGGGTGAGGACGGGGACGCGGCTGGCCAGAAACGCCGCTCCCGGTTCGACCGGGCGAAACGGCTACGTTGAGCTGGGCGTGATTGAG
>JBEBGW010000374.1:0-4324 GCA_040081025.1 Pyrinomonadaceae bacterium
TGGATGCATGCGAATGCGATGGTCGGGAGCCTCTTTTTTGTTCTCGGGGTCCTAGTTCTCTCCGGTTTCGCCTTGCTCCCGCCGAATTTGATAGGAATTCTCGCAGGTTGGGCTTTCGGGTTTTGGTTCGGCCTTTTCCTTCTCATTTCTGCGATCGTCGGGTCCGCTCTGATTGGGTATTTGATAAGTCGACGGCTGACGGGTGAAACGCTGACCAGACTGACTAGCAGGAACGTCCGCGCGAACGCGATTCACCAGGCTCTTACTAATGAGGGCTTTGTAAGAACATCAACGATCGTGACGCTAATGCGAATGTCGGTGGTAATGCCTTACGCATTCACGAACTTCTTTCTTGCCGCTGCTCGTGTACCGATCTCTTCATTCCTTTTAGGGACATTTTTGGGGATGTTACCTCGTTCCGCGGCAATGGCCCTCATCGGAGCCGGCCTCTCGACCCTAACGTTTGACGGTTTCAATGATAGATGGTTCTTGTTAGCGGGCATCCCGGCGACAGTGATACTCATCATCGTGATTGGCGTTTTGAGCCGCCGGGCCCTTGATAGGTTGACGCTTGAAACCTCGGCGGCTGATATTCAGCCCGAGATGCGATAATTGCTTGCTTTTTTGTGGATTTGGGACGAAAATTATCACAGCGCTCACCGGCCGCCTCGCGCTGGAATACTTTTTGGAACTTTGATGCCCGTTGGCTCGTGAAATGAGCCGGAAACAGCTTGTTTCACTTTCCCTTCGTCAGGTTACTAAACATATGAACAGACCAGCTTATCTTCGTGTCTTGTCCTTTCTTTTATTGCTATGCCTTCTTTCTCCAACGGCCGCACTTGCGTACGGCGACGGGAAAAAGCTCTTCAAGGAGGGCATGAAGCACGAGGTTGCTGAAGAATGGGACAAGGCAGCGGAGTTGTTCGCTCAGGCTGTCGGCGAGAATCCCAAGAATCCGGAATATCGGCTTCACCTCCAGCGCGCTCTGTTCAATGCTTCGCAGCTCTTTATGAAGAAGGGTAGAGCCGCTGCCGATGAAAAGGATTACGCAACGGCGTATACGCACTTTCGAAAAGCCTACGCATTCGACCCTGTGAACGAGCTGGCGAAATCTGAGATGGCGCGGATGGTCCGATTGCAGGAAGGGCTCGTTAAGGGCGAAGGCAAGGAGCCGAAGACCGACTCGGACGTTAAGTACAGGCAGACAGGTTATAACCCGGCGGACGACGTAAAAATGCCGCCGAAGTTTGAGAAGCTTCGCGACATCCCGTTCCCGGGCGGCGTTGATCTCAGCTTCATCGTGAAGGAGCTTGCGAAGGATCTTGAGCTCAACGTGCTGTTCGATACGGAATCGAGGCTTGATACGCGAAGGGTAAAGATCGAACTAAAAAACGTCACCGCCGCAAAAGCCCTCGACTACATATTCCTTCAGGAGAATCTGTTCTTCCAGAAGGTCGGCCCGCGTACGATCCTGGTCGCGTCGAATCAGCGTCGTACTAATTTCCAACAGCTTGTCCTCCGCACGTTCTATCTTGCGAACGCAAACCCGAAGGACGTAAAGACGATCATTCAGACAGCGATCCCACCGCAGCCCGGACGTACCCAAACTATCGTCGTTGAAGACGCGTCGACCAACAGTCTTACGATCCGCGACACGGCTGAGAACATCGCGTTGTTTGAAAGGCTGATCGGCTCTCTTGATAAGGACCGTGCCGAAGTCGTGATGGACGTCGCGATCTACGAAGTCTCGAAATCTGATCTCCTGGAATTTGGTAATCAGATCGGAAACAGAGCCCAGCTCACAAACCTTGGGGGAACCACCAGCAGTGTCGTCGGGCTGGGCGGAAATGACCTATTTGGCTCATTAGGACGAGCTGCGGCAAACGTGATTCCTTCGGTTTTTGGTGCGGGAATTGTGTTGCCCGCATCCAACCTTGTCGCTTTTCAAAGCAAGGGCAACACCAAACTGCTCGCATCGACCCAGATCCATGCCTTCAACAACGAAGATTCGTCTGCACGCATTGGCCAGCGAGTTCCGGTTCGGACGGCACAGTTCGTAACCGCTGGCGGCACGTCTAACAACGGTGGCGTGGTGTCGGACGTGATCAACTACGAACAAGTTGGTCTCACCTTGAAGTTCAAGCCCATCGTCTTCCCGAACCAGGACGTCCAAGTGGCGATGGATATCGAATCGAAGGATGTCGTTGCAGGCGGTACGGACGATAATCCAATATTCTCGGAGCGTAAAATTGTCGGCACCGCCAGGGTGCAAAACAACAAGACTCTTCTACTTGCAAGCGTTGCCCAGGATGTTGAAAGCCGTGGGAAGTCCGGCTTGCCATTGTTAGGCCTCATTCCGATTCTTGGCCGCCTTTTCTCCGCACCGACTCGTGACAATCGCCAGGTCGATATCGTCATCGCAGTGACGCCGAGGGTTATTCGAGCTCCGGCCATTCTGCCGGAAGACGAGGTTGAACGGCCGACCGGAAGTATGGCACTGCCGACAAGCGGTTCGCTCGAGGCGATGATCATCCAGGAAGAGCGCGGAGAACAGCTCGCGATGGCCCGGCGTCTTCCGACCAATACTGCCGTTCAATTACCGGATCAGCCGTCGGCTCCCGGATATGTCCGGGGCGCTCAGCCGGATGCACCGGTAACGGCAAGTGCCGTCCCCGAAAAGTTGGCCGAGAATGCTGTTGCCGCGTCGACCGGGTTGAACCTAAAACCGATCGACACGAGCGTAAAGGCACTCGACATCAGGCAGACATCTGATACCGGTGGTACTCCGCCCGAACTGAAACGAGTGGAGCCGAAGCAGACTTTGTCGGTTGACCAGTCCGGCGAAGTGAAGGCGACTCCGAATAGTGCGGCCTCTGCTGAACTCAGCCTTCCTTCATTCTTCAAGGAAATGAAGCGGGGCGACAAGATCACGATCCCGGTCATGGTCAAGAGTTCCGCGCCGTTCCGTTCGGCAACGCTCGGCTTGAAATTCGATCCGGAGAAGATCGCGGTCCGGAATGTCATGTTCGGCGATGTTTTCGGCGAGCTATACTCTTCGAAGTCGGCTACACCATATCTAAACCAGGGCGGCAAGATGTTTGTGTCTTTGTCTCTTGAAAACGGGGTCGCGCCGGGCTCGTTCGGCATCTTAGCCTATGTCGAGATCGAGGCTCTGAGTGACTGCAAGCCGGCTATCGAGATCGAGAAAGAAGCGATCAGTTTCCTTTCATCTGAAGGAAAAACATTTGCTGCGAAATTTTAAGCGAACTGGAAAAGCGTGAAGTTTGTGCGAATCGACAAATTGAGATCTGTAGTTAGTGATCGCGTGTCGGCCGGCTTCACGCTTTTTGAATTGGTCGTTACTTTGGCGGTCCTGTCCGTACTCGTCGTCGGGACCATCCCACTGACGCAGAACGCGATCAAGCGTCAAAAGGAGCTTCGGCTTCGCGAAACGCTTCGTCAGATGCGCGCAGCGATCGACGAGTTTAAGCGCGATACCTACGGAGCGTGTCCGCAGGGTGCCATCGTTACCGGAAACCCGATCGGGCGTCCCGGAAGCGCCAACGCACCATCCGATCCCCGAAGCCGCGTGGTCGTTGATGACTGCACCATATTCGACACTGAGAATCTCGATCGTTTCCCTCCCGACATTAACTCGCTCGTGGACGGCGTCCGCGTAAAGCCGAGAGGGATCAATATGGTGAGCGGCCGCGGCCTGGGCGGCGACGATAGGAACGCCACCGATATCAACGCCAACGAGGAGATCATCAAGGTTTATCTTAGAGAATTGCCCGTCGATCCGATGACCGGCGAATCTAATTGGGAGTTCAGGTCTTCGTATCAGGATGGCGATTCGAGCTGGGACCAGATCAACGTATTCGATGTCAGGTCTTCTTCCGACGAAGAAGGATTGAACGGAGAGAAGTACAGTGACTGGTAAAGAAGCGGTTTGAACTACGCATTTAATATAGTTGTGAAAAAGAAGATCGAAAAAGGCTTTACGCTTCTGGAATTGATGATCGCGATGTTCATCGTGATCATCCTGCTTTCCGTCGCTTTGCCGACCTATCAGCGTTCCGTTCAGTACGCGAAGGAAACCGTCCTGAAAGAGAATCTGTGGCAGATGCGGAAAGCGATCGACCAGTACGCGTCAGACAAGGGAAAGTATCCTCCTTCGATCGATTCGCTCGTTGAAGGGAAATATCTTCGCGAGATGCCGATGGATCCGATACTGGGAGCGGCTGAGTGGGAAGCCGTAATGGGCGAAGACCCGGTGAACCCCGACAGCGGCGACGGACTCAAGGATGTGAAAAGTACGGTAGAC
>JBEBGW010000375.1:0-4319 GCA_040081025.1 Pyrinomonadaceae bacterium
CGGTAAACAAAGATGAGTGAGAAGGAACACCTTCTCACTCCCAGATCACTAGCGACGAAGTCCGAGCTTTTCGATTATCGTGTGATACTCGTTGATATTCTTACGCTTCAAATAATCCAGAAGCTTACGACGGCGCGAGACCAGTATGAGCAATCCGCGTCGCGAATTGTTGTCTTTCTTGTGAATCTTGAAATGTGCGGTCAATTCCGTGATCCGCTGCGTCAACAGCGCGATCTGAACCTGCGACGATCCGGTATCGGAACCGTGCGTCTTGTAATCTCCAACTAACTGCTCTTTTGTCTCTTTTAATGTTGACATAGATATTGCTCTAAATGGCCTCTCCTGTTACTCGCAGTAACTCCGAAAACGAGTCCGGTAACCACGAAATGTAATGAATAATCTAACCTGTAAAAATGATAGTTATCCTGTGGATAATTATCCGTTATCGCGATCTAGTTATCAACTGAGTACTCGAACTCTTCCATGAACTTCGTGGAAAAGTCCCCAGCGCGAAAACGCTCATCCGCCATTATCTTTTTGTGAAGCGGGATCGTCGTCTTGATACCTTCGACCACCATCATATCCAGCGCCCGCTGCATTCGTGCGATCGCAAGCTCACGCGTGCGAGCGTGGACGATCAACTTAGCGATCATCGAATCGTAATACGGCGGCACGACGTAGCCCGGATAGACGGCGGTGTCGACCCGTACGCCTGGTCCTCCGGGAATTTGGAACGTCGTGATCTTACCCGGACTCGGCGTGAACTTCACCGGATCTTCCGCGTTGATGCGGCACTCGATCGAATGCCCGAATAAACTGACCTCGTCCTGCTGATACGCAAGGTCTTCGCCTGTCGCAATGCGGATCTGGTTACGCACGATATCAGT
This sequence comes from Pyrinomonadaceae bacterium, assembly GCA_040081025.1. GTDB lineage: Bacteria > Acidobacteriota > Blastocatellia > Pyrinomonadales > Pyrinomonadaceae > OLB17. The sequence continues at coordinate 888 of JBEBGW010000375.1, forward strand.
GAGCGTCACCATCTCGGTCACCGGATGCTCGACCTGGATGCGGGTGTTCATCTCCATGAAGTAAAAACTTCCGTCTTCATCGAGAAGAAACTCGAACGTTCCGGCGCTTGAATAGCCGATCTCTTTGCAAGCATTGACTGCTACCGCACCCATCGCTTCGCGCTGCTCGGGCGTTATCACCGGCGACGGAGCTTCTTCAAGAAGCTTCTGATGCCGGCGCTGGATGGAACACTCGCGTTCGCCGAGGTGAATCACGTTGCCATGCTCGTCGGCGAGTACCTGGATCTCTATATGCCGCGGACGTTCGATATATCGCTCGATGTAAACCGAGCCGTTCTTGAACGCCGCAAGAGCCTCGGCCTGAGCCGTCTCAAGATTGCTCTGAAGCTCCGACTCTTCGCGAACGATTCGCATCCCACGTCCGCCGCCGCCAGCAGCAGCCTTGATGATCACGGGAAATCCGATCTCTTTCGCGATCTCGGTCGCTTCCTCGGCAGATTCGATCGGTTCCGGACTGCCTGGCAGGATCGGAACTCCGGCTGCCTGCATCGTCCGACGAGCTTCAACCTTATCACCCATCATCGCGATAACGTCTGCACTCGGGCCGATAAACTTGATATTGCAGTCGTCGCAGATGCGTGCGAACGTTGCCGACTCTGCCAAAAATCCATAACCCGGATGGATCGCGTCGACGTTCGTGATCTCGGCCGCACTGATGATCGCGGGAATGTTCAGATAGCTTTGAGCTGACGGAGCCGCTCCGATACAGACCGCTTCATCAGCGAACCGCACGTGGAGAGCTTCTCGATCAGCCTCTGAATGCACCGCAACCGTCTGGATTCCCATTTCTTTACAGGTCCAGATGATGCGGTTCGCGATCTCGCCTCGATTTGCGATCAGTATTTTTCGGATCTCTCTAGTCATAAAGAGTTAGCCACGAATTTCACGAATTACACTAAATTAATGAGTCCAACAATTCGTGACATTCGTGAAATTCGTGGCCAATTTCTCTTATTTCCTAATTCCGAACAGCGGCTGGCCGTATTCGACCGGCGCTCCGTTCTCGACGTAGATCTTCACGATCTCGCCGCTCGCTTCCGCTTGGATCTCGTTCATAAGCTTCATTGCTTCAACGATGCAGACGACCGTTTCCGGCGACACATTCGTACCCTCGGAAACATATGACGGCTTGTCAGGACCGGGCGAGCGATAAAACGTTCCAACGATCGGGGATGTGATCTTATGCAGACCCGCATCCTCGTCGGCGGCAGGAACGGCAGCCTCAGGTGTAACCGCGGCGGTCACCGAAGCAGTCGGAGCCGGAGCGGCAGCAACTTGTGGCGCCGGAGCCGCGTAGACAGGTGCACTCACCTGCTTACTCAAACGAACTCGGATATTCTCGTTCTCAAACTCGCAATCCGTGAAGCCGTGCTCGTTCACCAACTCCGCCAGTTCGCGGATCTCATCGAGATTTAACGATGCTTCGCTAGATTGCTTCGTACCCTTTCCCGTCGATTTGTCTTTCGCTTCCGCAGAAGCTCCGGGGTCACCCATAAGTGAACGTCCTCCTGATCGGGAAACTAAGCGCTCTTCGCGGCTAGCTCGCGTGCGTTATCGACAAGCTCGATGACGGCCAACTCGGCATTGTCACCAGAGCGACGTCCGAGACGGATGATGCGCGTATAGCCGCCGTTTCGAGTCTGGTACCGAGTTCCAAGTTCGTCGAATAACCGCTGAACCGCCTTAACACCGGCAGTACGTTCGATCGGCTCCTTCGCCTCACCTTTCTTTCCGCGAAAGCGGCTCGAAGCTTCCTTGAACGTGCTGTTTCCGGCGTGGAAAAAGCGGGCCGCCTGCCTTCGAAGATGCACTTCCTCAACCTTCGCAGTATCGCCCGATAGGCCCTGAGCTTTGCGAGCAAGCGTGATCGCCTTTTCAACGAACGGGCGAAGTTCCTTTGCCTTCGCGATCGTCGTCACGATGTACTCCTTGTCAGCGTTAATGAGCGAGGTCGCAAGATTCCTGAGCATCGACATGCGATGCTCGGTCGTCCTACCCAATTTACGATGTGCTTTTAAATGTCTCATAACAGTCTTGGAAGTCTAGACAATCTTGACAGTCTTGAAGTCTGCCTAGACTTCCGCGACTTTCAAGACTTCCTGGACTCACTAGTCTAGATCTCTTCCGCCCGTTCCCGGAATCGGGTTGCCCTGCTCGTCAAAATCCATTCCGAAATCGAGGCCCATTCCGTGAAGAAGGTCCTTGATCTCGGTGAGCGACTTCTTGCCGAAGTTTTTAGTGTGCAGCATATCCTTCTCGCTGCGCTTGATCAGGTCGCGGATCGAGCGGATATCGGCATTCTTCAGGCAGTTGTACGAGCGAACCGAAAGCTCAAGCTCATCAACCGGCTTGTCGAGCAGGTCGTTCCGCATCAGGGGCGGACGTGCAATATCTTCGTACTTGTATTCTTCTTCCTCTTCTTCAAAGTTGATGAAGATAGACATATGGTCCTTCACCAGCTTGGCTGCGAGGCCGATAGAATCTTCCGGAGCCACCGAACCATCCGTCCAAACTTCGATCACGAGCTTATCAAACTCGGTGTTCGAGCCTTGACGGGTCTTATCGACCGTGTAGTTGACTTTCTTGATCGGTGTGTGGACCGAATCGATGGGGATATATCCGACCGACAGGTCCTCGTCGTTATTGAGCTCAGCCGCAACGTATCCGCGGCCGCGCTTGAGACGCATTTCAACGTTGAATCCGCCAGATCCACTAATAGTTGCGAGGTGAACGGTCGGATCAAGGATCTCTACATCGCCGTCGGCTTGAATGTCGCCGCTGGTAACTTCACCCTTACCTTTTTTCGAAATGGTAAGCGTCTTCGGACCGGCTCCGTTCAGTTTGAAAGGAACCTGCTTCAGATTGAGGATAACGTCGGTCGCATCTTCAACTACCCCGTTGATCGGTGAAAATTCGTGTTCGACCCCTTCGATCTTTACCGCGGTAACGGCCGCACCTTCGATCGACGAGAGCAATGCCCTGCGGATCGAGTTGCCGATCGTAGTGCCGAACCCGCGTTCGAACGGCTGTGCGTAAAACTTACCGTAGTGGTCGGTCAGCGTCTCCGTCTCCACATTCAGCCGGCCGGGCATTTGGAAATTTGTCCAGTTATTGGTCGTTGTCATAGTGTTCTTTTAAAATGGGTCATGGGTCGGCCTTGTCCCCGGATCGAGCAAAGAAAAGAACGAACTCTCTTGACCCGGATACTTCAGCCAACCCTCAGTTACTACTTGCTGTAAAGCTCAACGATAAGCTGCTCGTTGATATTTGCGTCGATATCCTGACGTGTCGGCAGCGAAGCGATCGCGACCGATAGATCAGCGCCCTGCGGCGAGATCCATGCCGGACGTCCGCGTCCTGCGGCCGTCGACC
>JBEBGW010000058.1:0-16109 GCA_040081025.1 Pyrinomonadaceae bacterium
ATGGAATTCCGTGCTCGCTAACGATTTCGTCGTTGATGACACTTCGCGATCGGTGCTGATGATCGGAAAAGGAATCCAAAGGGTTGAGGCGGGCGGTAAAGCCGGATCGCTTTCGCTGTTTCTCTCCGGCGACTTTCAATTTCCACCGGACGCGGCGGCACAGATGGCTCGCGAGATCTTTGAAGAATATTCGAAAATGCTCGGTGGCCTTCCGAAGAAAGACTATCGGATCTACCTGATGAAGCTCCCGCAAAGCGCCGGTTTTGGATCGTGGGAAGCCGGAACGGCTGGAACTACGATCACGATCGTCACCGGTGATATGACGTTCGCATCGACATCACTACAGCGGCTTCACGAACAGCTCCGGCACGAAATTTTCCATCTATGGATGCCAAATGCTTTGAACCTTACGGGCGATTACGCGTGGTTCTACGAGGGCTTCGCGCTGTATCAATCGTTGAAACTCGGAGTCCGCGTAAATCGGATCAGATTCGACGACTTCTTAGACACACTCTCACGGGCATATACGATCGATGCCAACGCAAAACCTCGCCTGCCGCTCACGTCAGCGACGGTCGATCCGACAGTTCGTTACGCAAGGGGAATGCTAGTCGCGTTTCTGATCGACCTTCAGCTTATTGCGAACTCTCGGGGTAAGTCTGACGTAACGTCAGTGTTGAGGACGATATTTCAAACGCACGGAGAGAACGCGAAACCTGCCGATGCCAACGAGAAGTTGAAGACTTTTCTCGAGCCGCGAGCCTTTCTCGACAGCTACGTCTTCCGGGCCGATCCGGTCGAATTGTTTCAGCATCTATCGGCGGCAGGGATAGAATCGAAGCAAACGGGCAGAACGACCTCACTCACGGTCGCCGCTAAACTCAACGGCCGGCAAAAGGAAATCCTCGACCGCTTGGGCTATAATAATTGGCGAAAGATCGGTACCAAGAAGTGAAAAAGAATAGATCAATTCTAATTGCGATCGCTGCGTTTGCCATCGTATTACAGGCCGGGTGCAGCTGGCTCGACGGGGCCTTTGGGACCGTTACGGGTCTGGCGGGTTTGTCAGATACTGCAACGGTCATCTCGAAGACCGCTCAGATCCGTACGTCTTACGCAGTCGTCGCGGCCGACCTTCTTGAGGTCAAACGCGGCGAGAAATTGGACGTGGTCGACAAGATGGATTTCGAGAAGATCCTCTGGTATCGCGTACGGGCACGGAACGCGGAAGAGACCGAGGGCTGGATCGAAGCTCAACACGTCATCACCCGCGAAACGCTTGAAAAGTCGCAGAAGCTGGCGGAAGAATTCAAAGATCTCCCCGCACAAGCGGCCGGGCAGATCAGGTCTAAGTCGAATCTAAGGCTTGCCTCCGATATGTCGCCCGATAACGTGCTGTTCATGCTCGCTGCCGGATCGAATTTCGAGATCATGGATTGGAAGTTCGTGCCGAAGCAGGAACTTCCCGACGTCGACGACGCCTCGCGCGGCGAACAGTCGCGCACCGCTCGGCAGAAGAGCCTCGAGGCAGAGTCCGCACGCGAACAGGGCGAGGCCGAAAAGCTCGACGAAAAATACGACATCTGGTATCTCGTAAAGCTCGATCCCTCCGTATCGCCAGCTCCCGCAGGATGGCTATTCGGCCGGCAGGTCGAGCTTGCGGTACCCAGCGAAATCGTCTTCTTCCAGCAGAACAATCGAAAGTTCGTCACCTGGCAGCGCCTCGATTCCGATGTGGCCTCAGTCCAAACTGGTCGCGCGGCCACACCCGGAAATTGGGTGATCCTCACACGCACCAACGTAGTCAAAGCCATCGACGGCGTCGAGCCCGATTTCGACGGCATCCTTGTACTCGCGTTCGATAAATACGATCAGAGTTATTACACCGTCTGGCGTTCGAGCGGCGAGGTTTGGGGAACCCTTCCGCTAAAGGTCGAGGGTCAGGGCGACAGCAAGACCTTTACGCTCACGCTTCGACATCCCGAAGGCCGAATGGACGACAAGCGATTCGTCGTTTTCCGCGACAAGAGCCGCATCAAACTCACACCGCCCGAAGACATCGCCCAGTATCAAGCCGCGAGGTCGCGGTAACGATATCTTTCTGGGTTTTCTGGTTTTGTGTTTTCTGTGTTTTTTGTGGTTAAGAAAAGGCGAACCACAGAAAAACTAAAAACACAGAAAGTTTTGATAAAAGCCTGAATTAATGGAAAATCCCTTTCCCGAACCGATCGAACTGGAGATCACCGATTCGCTCGACCTCCACGCGTTCAGCCCCAGGGACGTAAGAGCGGTGACGATCGCCTATCTCGATGAGGCTAGAAAGAAGGGATTTCGTGTTGTGCGGCTTATCCACGGAAAGGGGATCGGAGTTCAGCGTGAGATCGTCAGAAGCGTACTTGCGGAGACGAGTTTCGTGACGAAGTTCAAGTCAGGTGACGAATTCTCAGGCGGCTGGGGAGCGACGATAGCCGAACTCGACATCCGCTAGCGGTCGTCGAGCACGTCGGCCCAAACCTCGCCATTGTCGGGTTCGGTGTAGAGCGCTTCGATAAGCTGTTCCTGCTCGGCTATCCGCGACTCGGCGTCCGCAAGTCGTTTACCCAACTCCCGGCATCTGACCTCAAGCTCGTGCAGCCGCTTCTTTCGTTCACGATCGAGCCGATCCAGATAGAACATATACATCATCTGCAGCCCCGCCACACCGGCGAGCGAAAGGCACAAAGTGATGAGAATATATGTCAGCACAAATCGCTTAACCCACAACTCAACGTATGACTTCAGTATAACGCCGTCATCACTCCGAGCAAAGATATTTCGAGCCGCCCCCGCGCACGCAGATTGGAAAGACGGGCGATTTAGCAGTATCGTTAATGGATAAATGCAGACACAAACAATGAACTTGATCTACACGCTGATGTGCGACGACGTCCGCATCGAGATGGGCAACAAGATCTCGCTGATGGGTATCTTTCAAAACATCATGGTCGAGAAACTGCCTGTATCGCTGATCAAGTTCGCGGTGATCAATCACTGGCGCGGAGAGGGAATGCACGAGACTGAGGTCAGGATCCTTTCACCCGACCGCTCCAACCTTCTCGTCACATCCCAGCCAACGCCCATCGATCTCGCACCCGGCGGATTCACCGACAACGTCAGCTTCTTCATCAACGTCGTCTTCCCCCAGGCCGGCACTTACTGGGTCCAAACCCTCTGCGACCAGGAGGTCATGGAAGAGTTTCCACTAATCGTCGCCGATCAAGCCAACGTCGCATCCATGCAGCCGCCTGACCAGATCTCCGAAACAATTAACTGACCCGCTCCATAAGCAATTCATATACATCCATAAATTTTTCTTGCATTCTTTTGCTGAATGCGCGTAAGATTCCGGCATAACAGTTCAATAACAACGTAGAACCCGAGATCAGGCCGCTTTTTTCACCCATTTCAGGCCAACCGCATTGATTCGATCTTCGTTTATCGAAGGATTGACGCTTCCACCGAGCGTGTTTTCTTCGGCGTTCACCCAATCAAGCAGGATTCGAGCAAGCAGGTAAGTTGACCAGCGTCGTCCCAAGCGACGTGCGTTTTGCTTTGTTTCCGCTGCCCAGGCGCGGATTCGATCGTTGTTTAGTGGAGTAAGTTCGTAATGAGTTTCAGTGCCCGCAACCCCCGCCGTAATGCGCCAAAGAGCGCGTTTTTCACCCGTAAACTAACGTTAGCTGCCGCGTTCGTAATGGTATCGACAATCGCGACGCTGGCCGCGTTCGGCCCGCAAGCGATCTCGCTGCAGCGGCTTCTGACGCCCTTCGTCGGCGCGTCCGTCGCACCGCAGCCGGCCTTCAAAGAGGTCGAATCACAGCTTCACGCCGAACCTCCCGCACCGCTGGCTCTCCCCAGCGGCACGCTCGCGGCGGCACGCAGCGGCCACACGGCGACGCTACTTGCGGATGGCAAGGTCCTGATCGTCGGCGGCAGCGGCGACACATCGGCCGAGGTCTTCGATCCGGCTAGCGGTATGGCGGTGGCGACGGGCAACACGAATTACGCACGCACCGGCCACACGGCTCAGCGATGGCAGAGTTCTGATCACAGGCGGCGGCAATGTTTCCACCGAACTTTACGATCCGACGGCAGGCACATTTTCGAACGGCCCGGAGATGACGGCGCCCCGAACCGGGCACACCGCGACCGCAGTCGGCTCAAACGTAGTCATCACCGGCGGCGGCACCGACAGCGTCGAAATGTTCAACGGCACGGCATTCACAAGCGTGGGCACGCTCACAGCATCACGCACGAATCACTCCGCAGCCGCAATGAACGACGGCAGAGTCTTCATCGCAGGCGGCATCGGATCCGACACGGCCGAGATCTACAACCCCGCAGACGGCACGTCGGTCGCGACCCGCAATCCGCTCGCACACGCACGTGCCAAAGCACACCTGCGCGTACTCCCCGACGGCAAGGTTCAAATCATCGGCGGCAACGACGACGTCTCGATGGAGGTCTACGACCCCGCGATCGACACCGTCGGAGCCCACGTACACCTCCTGCCCGACACCGATACCTGCACGGGCCTCCGCACCGGCGTTCGCGATTCGCAAACGCGTGCTGCACTATTTTTCGCAGGTAATGCCGATGCCGCCTACGACCGCACCGGCCACACGATCACCGAAGTCTCGGGCAACCAGGCACTCGTCATCGGCGGCACGTCCGCCGGCGGAGCAAGCAATGCCGTCACCGCATTCGCCAGCTCCCCCGCGACCATCACCACCGATAAACTAGACTACGCCCCCGGCGAAACCGTCACCTTCACCGGCACCAACTTCGCCCCCAACGAAACCGTCCGCGTTGTCATCCACGAAGACCCCCACACCCACCTCGAGCGAAACTTCGAAGCCACCGCCGACGCCTCCGGCAACATCACCGGAAATTATCAAGTCGAAGAACACGACCTAAACGTCAAGTTCATCGTGAATGCGCGAGGATTGACTTCGAACCTGACGGCCCAGACCGCGTTTACGGATGCGCGTAATACGGTTTTGACGTTCGCGGGCACGGGAAGCGGTTCCGTCACGATTACGCCAAATACGGGTACGGTTAATGCTCCCGTTACTTGCGGTGGTACGGGGACAAATGCGGCCTCGCAGACGGTGACAAGCACCTGTGCTCCCAACATCACGACCTCCGACAACGGAGCGACCGTGACTTTCAGTGCATCCGCAGCTGGAGGGTCAACATTCGGTGGATGGAGCGGACAGACGAATCTTAGTAGTTCGTCATGCTCAGGAACCACAAATCCGTGCTCAGCCGTCTTGGGAGGTAATCCTGCATTAACTGTCACGTTCACCGGCAACACGAACACAACGACAAGCGTGGCGTCCTCGGCGAATCCGTCGGTGTTTGGCCAATCGTTAACGCTTACGGCCACGGTTGCACGATCGCCGCTCAGCGGTTCGCCGTCACCGACCGGGTCCGTACAGTTTGTGGTTGACGGAACGAACTTTGGCTCACCGGTAGCATTAGTATCCGCGGGAGCGACGACGGCCACCGCAGCAACAACAGCGTCGTCTCTTTCGGTGGCAACCCACACTGTCAGCGCGACTTACATTCCGACCGGCGGCTTCAACGCAAGCAACGGTTCGCTGACTGGCGGCCAAGTCGTAAACAAGGCCAACACAACAACAACACTGACTTCTGACCATCTGAATGTTCCGGCATGGACGCAGCTATCGCCGACAGGAACAGGTCCCTCGTCGACTACGTGCGGCCAATCCACGGTGGCCGATGGTGCAGGACGCTTGATTGTTTACGCGCGAACGGTTTGCGGCGGAGGAACCGGTCAAGTCTGGGTATTGAATAGTGCAAATGGTGTCGGCGCACCTACTTGGTCGCTCGTTGCGTCTGGCGGCCCATCGCGACACGCTCAGACGGTTACATACGATCAGGCAACAAATCGATTGATCTTGTTCGGCGGCTGCAGCGGAGGCTGTCTGCCGGTGAACAACGATGTCTGGATCCTCTCCAACGCCAATGGACAAGGCGGAGCTGCTGTTTGGACACAAATGACCGGAATAACCGGCGGCCCACCCGCAGCACGGAACCACGCCGCTGGGGCATACGATCCGGCAACGAACAGACTTATGATCTTCGGCGGACAGAATGGATCTGGATCTGTATTGGGAGCCAACTCATTCACCGACGTTTGGGTTCTTACGAACGCCAATACGGCGGGCGGCAGCCATACCTGGACTCAGTTATCGACCACCGGAACCTTCCCGCTTGGCAAATATCAGGCGCGAGCATTTTATGACTCCGTCAACAATCGGCTAACGATCGCAGGCGGCGTACGCTCGACGGATGGCGGGACCTCAAGTGCCGTTAATGTACTTACTAACGCAAACGGAACCGGCGGAACCCCCGCGTGGAGCAATCTCATATCTGAAGGAGCTCCCGGAGCACCTGCATTTGCGGGATGGAACGTTGACTACAACGCCGCCGCTAATCGCGGAATTCTTGCTTCGGCAGGCACGTCAAACCTTTACTACCTGAACAACGCGAACGGGCTCGGCGGAACTACTTCCTACAGCCTTATCACGCCTTCGGGTGGCGGCGGTGCGACGCCTGGGTACGGATTGGCATTTGACGCTCCGACTTCCCGAACGATGGCCTGGCATTTGAACGGAGCCACCAACACCTCGTTCGTACTCGCGCCTGCATCCTCATCGACCTTCGGCGATCCAGTGACCTTTACGGCCACAATCACCGTAAATTCGCCCGGAGCTGGCACCGCTACGGGCTTTGTACAATTCTTTGAAGGAGTAAATCCAATAGACGTCCTGCAGCCGATAGTTGGCGGTGTCGCCACGGTTGTGACCTCGTCACTGAACGCCGGTCTGCACAACATCACTGCGCAGTACACCGGCGACACCAACTTAAACGGCAGCACCTCCGGCATATTGCCGCATACGGTCAGCAAGAAAACGCTCACGGTTACGGCTAACAACCAATTGATCACGTATGGTGATCCTGATCCAGCGTTTACGTTCACGTACAGCAGCGGATTCGTTTCGCCCGACACGGCAACCGACATCGACACGCCCCCGACCTGTACGGTCTCGGGCGCTCACGTGAATGTCAACACTTATCCGATCGTCTGTACCGGCGGCGTTGACAACAACTACGACTTCACCTACGTCAACGGAACGCTGACCATACAGGCCGCGACGCTGAGCGTAAACGCGGTCGCGAATTCGAAGACCTACGGCGACCCCGATCCCGCATTGGCTTATACGCTGTCGGGATTTAAGTTCAGCCAAGACGCGACATCAGCCGGCGTTACCGGTTCGGGAAGCTGCTCGCGCACGCTTGGCGAGACGGTCGCCGGCGGTCCGTATACCATTACTTGCGCGCCGGGAACTCTCGCGGCGGCAAACTACGTCTTCGCAACGGGCACGACGGCAAACTTCACGATCAACGCACGCCTTGCGACCTGGACAACGAACCCGGCCAGCAAGACGTATGGCGATCCCGATCCTGCTCCGCTGACGACCGGTTCGGGCAGCAATTTCGTTGCTGCTGACAATGTGACTGCGACTTATAGCCGTGTCGCTGGTGAAAATGCATCACCGCCGACGTATCACATCACGGCAACGCTTTCAGCGACACCGCTGTCGGCTCTTGATAACTACACCATCACGAACGATGGTGCGGAGTTCACCATCAACAAACGACTTGCAACTTGGACGACGAATCCGAACAGCAAGACGTACGGCGACCCTGATCCTGTCCCGGTTTCGACAGGTTCCGGAAGTAACTTCGTGACGGCCGACAATGTGACCGCTACGTATAGCCGCATCGCAGGAGAGAGCGCGTCGCCTCCGACCTATCACATTACCGCAGCGCTTTCGGCGACTGGAGATCTGAACAACTACATCATCACGAATAGTGGTGCCGAGTTCACGATCAACAAGCGCCTAGCGACTTGGAATACGAACGACAATTTCAAATATTACGGCGATGCGGACCCGAATCCGATAACAACAGGGGCTGGCGGCAATTTCATGACCGCCGACAACGTAACGGCGACATATGCCCGAGCACCGGGCGAAAATGTTTTGGACGGGCCATACGCGATCACGGCAACGCTTTCGGCGACGCCCATGTCGGCTCTCAACAACTACATCATCACGAACACTGGTGCCAGCTTCATTATCTTCAAGGCAGCCCAGGTGATAACCGTAACGTCACCAGCGCCAGCAACCGCCGTGTTTGGACAGTCCTTCTATGTAGCAGCGACGGGCGGAGCATCCGGCAATCCCGTAAGCATCAACGCTTCCGGCGCATGTTCCGGAGCCGGCACCAACGGCACTACCGTCACAATGATCGCTTCGTCCGGTCTCTGCGTGGTCACGTACAACCAGGCCGGAAATGATAACTATCAGGTTGCGATCGAGTTGGAAAACCTCACCAACGCTCAGCCCGCAGAAACGACCACACAGGTCAATGTCACGGGTATCGCCAATAGCGGTTCGTGGCAGTCGAAGGCTCCGATGAATAGCGCGCCGGGAACCAATGGTGCGGCTATCGAGGTTGTTAACGGCAAGATCTACGTCGCGGGCGGATTCAATGGCGGACATACGACCATCGTCGAAGAGTACGACCCTGTAACCGATTCGTGGGCGAGCAAGGCGAACAGGCCTTCGGTTCAGTCAAATCCCACAGCCGGAACCGTCGGCAGCGTAATGTACGTAGCGGGCGGCAACAATGGGTCATCGACGTTCAATCAACTGTGGGCCTATACACCGGGAACCGATACTTGGACGGCCAAAGCAGCTATGCCGACCGTAAGGCAATCGGCAGCCGGAGGCGTGATCAACAACCTATTCTATGTTGCGGGCGGACGCAACGGAGCCGCTCGTCCGAGCGCTCTCGAGGTTTACAATCCCGCGACGAATACGTGGGCGACAAAGGCTCCGATAACGACTCCACGCGCGGACGCGCAGGGCGCCGTCGTTGCCGGTAAGCTATATGTATTCGGCGGCATCGACGTCGGCGAAAATTTTGTTTCGACGGCTGAAGTGTACGATCCGGTGGGCAACAGTTGGGCGATTCTTCCCTCGATGCCGACGCCCCGCGGGAATCATTCCGTTGCTGTGATCGGAACCCGCATTTACGTCATCGGCGGTCATACCACAGGCAGTGTTCGGCTGGCGACTGTTGACGTTTTCGACACAGTTTCAATGACGTGGACCACAGCCCCGTCACTGTCAGCGCCGCGATCCGATACGAGAGCGGCCGCCATCGGCCAGACCGTATTTAACATCGGCGGCACGACCAGTGCTTCCCCGAATTCGACAAACGCGAACGAAAGCTACACCGTGGCTTCATCGTCGACCTACGGCCAACAGGTCACCTTTACAGCGACTGTAAGGCCGGTCAGCCCGGGTGCTGGTGTCCCTGACGGTGTCGCCACATTCTATGACGGCGCTAACCCAATAGATTCGACTCCATTCGTCGACGGCGTCGCGACCCTTACTATTACCGACTTTAATGCGGGGCTTCACGACATCACTGCCCTGTTCCTCCCGGTTGATGCGGCCTTCAACCCAAGCGGTTCGGAGATTTATCCGCATACCGTATTGAAGAAAACGTTGACGGTCACCGCTGATCCGCAGACCATCACGTATGGCGATCCGGATCCATCATTTACGTTCCAGTACAGCGGAGGATTTGTTTCGCCGGACACGGCGGCAGTCATCAATACTCCGCCGACCTGTACCGTCGTAGGCCCGCACTCCAATGCGAACACCTATCCGATAACCTGCTCAGGCGGTGCGGATGACAATTACGACTTTACGTATGTCGCAGGAACGTTGACCGTCGAGGCTCTCGAGATCACCGTCACCCCGGATGCGGGACAGTTCAAGATTTACGGAAACCCCGACCCGACTCTGACCTATCAGTTCACACCGGCACTCATCGGTAGCGACGCATTCAGCGGCGCTCTTGCTCGCGATGCTGGTGTAAACGTCGGCCTGTACAACATCACGCAGGGGACGCTCGCATTAAGCTCTAACTACACGCTGACTTTCGCAATCGGCGTCAAATTCGAGATCAAGAAGCGTGATATTCAGGTGACAGCAACCGCCGGACAGTTCAAGATCTACGACAAAGATCCGGCCAATCCGACGACGTATGCGTACACCGTGACCAACGGTACTCTCGTTTCGCCCGATGCATTCACGGGCGGCCTTGCTCGTGCGGCTGGCGAGAACGTCGGTCTCTATGCGATCAACGCCGGCAGTCTTGCGATCAACGACGGCAACGGCGGAGGCAATTACAACCTTACGTTTGTCACAGCCGATTTCGAGATCAAGAAGCGAGACGTTGAAGTGACGGCTACCGCCGGACAATTCAAGATCTATGACAAAGATCCGGCCAACCCTACGACGTATGCATACTCCACGACAAGCGGTTCGCTTGTGTTGCCCGATGCATTCACGGGCGGCCTTGCTCGTGCGGCCGGCGAAAATGTCGGCTTGTACGCAATTAACCAGGGTACCTTGGCGATCAACGACGGCAACAGCGGAGGCAATTACAACCTTACGTTCGTCGGTGCCGATTTCGAGATCAAAAAGCGTGACATCCAGGTGACGGCCACAGCCGGACAGTTCAAGACATACGGCGACGCCGATCCTGCGTCATTTACATATTCGATCACCAGCGGGTTGCTTGTGTCGCCAGACGCCTTTACCGGCGCTTTGAGTCGTGTCGCGGGCGAAAACGCAGGCTTCTACGCCATCACGATCGGGTCGCTTGCGATCAACGACGGCAACAGCGGTCTCAACTACAACCTGTCCTTCGTTTCGAACGATTTTGAAATAAAGAAACGACTTGCCACTTGGACCACGAATCCGAACAGCAAGACCTATGGCGATCCCGAACCTTCGCCATTGACAACAGGTTCCGGCTCGAACTTTGTGGCAGCCGACAACGTGACCGCAACTTACAGCCGAGTCTCGGGCGAGAACGCTTCACCGCCGACCTATCACCTCACGGCTACACTTTCAGCGACAGGCGATCTGAATAATTACATCATCACGAACACTGGCGCCGAGTTCACGATCAACAAAAGGCTCGCTACATGGACTACTAATCCGGCGAGCAAGACGTACGGTGACGCCGATCCAGTCGGCTTAACGACGGGTTCGGGGAGCAACTTCGTTGCGGGCGACAACGTGACGGCGACTTACAGTCGTGCCGCTGGCGAGAGTGCCTCGCCGCCGACGTATCACATCACGGCCACTCTTAGTGCTACGCCCCTGTCGGCGCTCGATAATTACATCATCACAAACGATGGTGCGGAGTTCACGATCAATAAACGTCTAGCTACCTGGACTACAAACCCGGCGAGCAAGACGTATGGCGACCTCGATCCGTCACCCCTGACGACCGGTTCAGGTTCGAACTTCGTCCCTGCCGACGGAGTGACTGCAACATATAGTCGCGTTGCTGGTGAGCAAGCCTCGCCGCCGACGTACCACATCACGGCGACGCTTTCTGCGACGGGCGATCTCGATAACTACATCATCACGAACGATGGTGCGGAGTTCACGATCAACAAGCGGCTAGCGACGTGGACGACCGATCCCGCTTCGAAGACCTACGGCGATCTCGATCCCGTACCTCTGACGACGGGGGCGGGCAGCAACTTCGTCCCCGCTGACGGCGTGACGGCTACGTATGCCCGCGTGACGGGTGAGCAGGCCAGCCCGCCGACGTATCACATCACGGCAACACTTTCAGCGACCGGAGATCTGAGCAATTACATCATCACGAATGACGGTGCCGAGTTCACGATCAACAAGCGCCTTGCGACCTGGACAACTGATCCGAATAGTAAGACATACGGTGACGCGGATCCGGTCGGACTAACGACGGGTTCTGGCAGCAACTTCGTGGCTGCCGACAACGTGACGGCGACTTACACTCGCGTTGCGGGAGAGGCGGCGAGCCCACCGACCTACCACATCACCGCGACGTTGAGCGCGACGCCGCTATCTGCCCTCGACAATTACGTCATCACTAACGATGGCGCTGAGTTCACGATCAATAAGCGACTAGCAACTTGGACCACTAATCCAAATAGCAAGACGTATGGAGATGTCGATCCGATCGGCCTAACAACCGGCTCGGGTAGCAACTTCGTTGCGGCCGATAACGTCACGGCGACGTACAGCCGTGTCGCGGGTGAGAATGCCTCGCCGCCGACCTATCACATTGCCGCAACCCTAAGCGCGATACCGCTCTCGGCGCTCGACAACTATGTTGTGACGAACGCAGGTGCGGAGTTTACGATCGACAAACGTGAGCTGATCATTACCGCGGTGACGAATTCGAAGACCTATGACGGTGATACGGATGCGGCTGCGATTCCGACGGTTTCCGGACTGCAATTCAGCGATAGCGTAACGGGATTAACGGAAGTCTATGACAACCGAAACGCCGGCAATGGAAAGACGCTGTCCGTCGCGACGTACACCGTTAATGACGGCAATGGTGGAAACAACTACACCGTCACGACAGTCGACGATCAAACGGGTGTCATCATTCCGGCGACACTTACGCTGACCGCGCTTGCCAACTCACGTGTCTACAACGGTCTTACGAACGCAGCGGCGATTCCGACCGTCGGCGGACTGATCAGTCCCGATACGGTTACCGGTCTGACCGAAACGTACGACAACAAGCATGTCGGGACGGGCAAGACCATGTCGGTCGCGACATACACAATAAACGACGGGAATAGCGGGATGAACTACGATGTTCAGACTGTCCAGAACCACAACGGCGTGATAACCGAGGTTTCGTTGACGATCACGGCAGTGACAAACACGAAGACGTACAACGGAAATACGTCTGCTGCCGCGATCCCGACGGTCAGTGGAACGCAGACCGGTGACAGTGTGACCGGTCTTACCGAGACGTACGACACGAAACACTTCGGTTCGGGTAAGACTTTGTCGGTCGCGACGTACACCGTAAACGACGGCAACGGCGGAAACAACTACAACGTTTCGACCGTGCCGAACAATACTGGTGTGATCAACAAACTTGCGATCGTAGTGACGGCAGTTGGTTGGACAAAACCCTTCGATGGAAATACATCCTCCGCCGGCGTTCCCACGATAGCTCCGCCGTTGGTTGGAGGCGACGCGTCGAACTTCATCCAGACCTACGATACGCCATTTGTCGGAACAGGTAAGACGCTGACACCGTCTGGAACGGCCAACGATGGAAATAGCGGCTTGAACTACTCATATACGTTCACGCCAGTGAATACTGGCGTTATCACTACGATCTTGTGCTTCAATGGCTTCCATTCGCCGGTGGGCGGATCGGTGGAGGGCGGTAACGGCGGCAGCTTTGGCGACCCGGTTAAGGCGTTCAAGCTGAACAGTACGATCCCGTTCAAGTTCACGATCTACAGCTTGGGTTGCACTGGAAGTCCGATCACAACGGGCATCCATACGCTGAAGTTGACTAAATACAGCAATGCGACTGACTCGGATACAGCGATCGACGCTACGCCGACCGACGCTGCTACGACTGGAAATCAGTTCCGGCTGACCGGCACCGATTGGCACTTCAATCTTGATACGAAGAGAACACCCGGAGTTACGGCAGGCACATGGCTGGTTGAGGCCACGTTGCTCGACGGAAGCAAAAAGACGGTGTGGATCTCGATCAAGAAGTAGCTATAAACTTTGCCGGCGGAGACGGGTGAACGTTTGCGACCGGCATTTGAATGGCCTCGGGACGGTCTTTGGATCGGCTCGGGGCCCTTTTTGTTCGCGGCGGCGGATCGGTCGGGTATCTGTAGACGGAAGGCAGAAGGCGGACGATGAAGGACGCCATATCGGCAGAATTTTTTCCTCTGATTTCTTATCCAGGCAAATCCTTGACTTAACGTCCCATGCGTGATACGTTCTCTCTGCCTCAGGTCTTTGAAAATTGAATATTGGGCGTAAAACAGCGAATTTAACGTGTGCGGGACAATGGGACAACCACAGTCGGGACAGGGTCCCTACTCTTTCCCCCCAACCGGAGAAAACTGGGCGCGTGTTGGGACGCTGGGACACGGGACAGTTGATTTCGATAAAATGGGCCTTTCAAGCGATTTACACAGAAAATCACTTCCAAAATGTCACCAATTTTGCGGGTTAAAGTCGCGTTTCGGGCGGCTAATTCGACCTCCGAGCCCTCTAATTGAACCGATCTCAGGCTAATTTCAATTGGTTCAAAAAAAGGGTGCGGAGCCGAAGCTCTTCACCCTTTGTGACCAGACTAATTGGTTTCAGCCTAGAACTCCCGGATGTTTAGGATCGAGCCGAGGATGTTCATTGAACTGCCCCTGACGAAAACGGTACTGGGTAGGGGGTACCAAATGCTATTTTTCGGATCGGGAGACGTCGAGAGTGAGGGCAAAGCGATAGACCGCGGCGGTGTCGACCTCGACTTCCTTTACGGATTCGGTCCCTTTGAACTTGACTGTGAACCGAAGCTTGGCGGCGCCTTGCGGCTGCTTGAAGATGAATTCGCCCTGGATGTTGGTGTAGAGAGTTGTAAGTCGCTTGGTCGAGCCGTCGGCGTTGACGCGTTCGATCTCGATCTTAGCCCCGCCGAGACTCGTGCCTTCCTTGTAGAAGACGCTGCCGTTGACGATGACCAAGTGTCCCTGATCAGGCATCAGGATCAGTCGATCACCGAGGTCGCGAACGTTCCCGCCCTTGACCTCGACTCCTTGAAGGAGGCCGGACTGAAATCCGTCCGCATCGAATACGAGGCTGTAAACTCCGGTCGAAAGACCCGTGAGCGTGAACACGCCCTTAGCATCGGATCGGACCGTCTTAATGTCCTTGCCCGATTGACGCGCTGTTACCGAGGCATTGCTGACCGCCGCCCCTTTATTCGATCGAATTTTGCCCTTCAATCCGCCGGACTGAGCCAAAACGCTAACCGAGGAGAGAGCCAGCAGGGTTGAGATACAAATAACCTTGAAGAAACGATTCATTTAAGCGGCTGCGGCTGATTCCTTTTTGAACTCATTCGCAACATCATTGATGATGTCGGTTAGCGATCGGGTTGGCTGGTAACCGATGAGTTTGTTGGCTTTCTCGAGTCCGGGCACGCGTCGCTGCATGTCCTCAAAGCCATCGCCATAGGCCTCCTCGTAAGGAATATACCGAACTTCGCTCTTGCTTCCTGTGATTTCGATGGCCTTTTCCGCGAGGCCGAGGATAGATACTTCCTCGTCGTTCCCAAGATTGATCACCTGGCCGAAGCACTGCGGAGATTCGAGCAGCTTCGACAGGCCTTCGACCACGTCCAAAACGTGTCCGAAGCATCGCTGCTGAGTACCGTCGCCAAAGACCGTGATCGGTTCATTCTTCATCGCGGACTGTACGAAGCGAGGCACGACCATCCCATACTGACCCGTCTGCCTCGGCCCGACCGTATTAAATAGCCGCACTACTACGACCGGCAGCCGGGTTTCTTTCCAGTGGGCAAGGGCCAGGAATTCGTCGAGGGTCTTGGCACATGCATAAGCCCAGCGGTGCTTATCTGTGGCTCCGGTCAACAGATCATCCTCCTCACGAAAGGGAATTGAGGCACCTTTACCGTAAACCTCTGAAGTGCTCGGGATCAGCACGCGCTTGCGATAACGTGAGCAGTATTTCAGGACCACATCAGTACCGTGAAAGATGGTCTCGATCGTCTTTACAGGCTGTTCCATGATCAGGCGCACCCCAACGGCGCTCGCCATATGGAATACCCGATCCGTCTCGCGGACGAGCTCTTCCATCAACTCGGTGTTCAGAACAGTGTCGATGATGAGGCGGAAATTAGGATTCCCTTCCAGATGCTCGACGTTCGAGTAGCGTCCGGTCGACAGGTCGTCGATGACGGTGATTTCGTGTCCCTGTGCAATAAATTTGTCGGCAAGATGGCTGCCTACGAATCCGGCTCCGCCGGTGATAAGGATCTTCATAAAACTAATTCGCGATCGTAGAGCTTCGATCGGTGATCGTGCGGTCGAAATATTCAAC
>JBEBGW010000376.1:0-4287 GCA_040081025.1 Pyrinomonadaceae bacterium
TGCCGGCGTTCCCCCGGTGTTGCACGGCGAGGCGCTCGTAGCGATCGATAAGCTCGACAAGATCGGCACTGAGGGCGTCGCTTCGGAGCTTGCGGGTCGCGGTATTTCGGAGAACGCGGCGTCGATGCTGCTCGAGATATTTGAGCAAACTCAAAAGATCATCGGCGAAGGAAAAGATGTTAATCGGACGATCGTCAGCAACCTGATCAACATAGTCAGCAACGAGGTCTTGACAGAGATTGGGCAGATCTTGAGATTCGCGGAAGGCGTCCCGGTGCAGCTCGACCCGAGCCTCGCACGCGGCCTCTCGTATTACACGGGAGCGATCATCGAGGTGAACGTGCCCGACCTCCCCGGAAGTTTGGCCGGGGGCGGTCGATACGACGGCCTGATCGGGATGTTCGGGAGGGAGCAGATCCCCGCGTGCGGAGTCTCGTTGGGATTGGAGCGTATTCTCGTAGTGATGGACGAACGCGGGATGTTCCCACCCGAGATCGCGGAATCGACGCCTGCCGACCTGATGGTCACGATCTGGAGCGAAGAAACCATCGGAGAATCGCTCAAACTCGCGAGTGAGCTTCGACAGAAAGGGTTGCGCGTGACCGTCTATCCGGAAGCAGATAAGTTCGGCAAGCAGATGAAGTATGCCGATTCGATTCGCGTTCCGTACGTTTGCATGCTTGGTGAGAGCGAGATCGCCGAGGGCAAAGTGATGGTCAAGAATATGAAATCGGGTGAGCAAACTACCCTAAGCCGTTCGGCCGCTGCGGATGCGATCCTGCAAATAGAAAAGACGGGCTAGATGCCCGTCTTTCCTTAATTGCTTGTCGAAAAACTAGAAACGGTAGTTCATTCCAAACCGGATATTGTGGCTCTTCACGCGGGCGGAGTGCGTAAAGGTGTTTTCCGGCCAAGTGATAGTTCCGCTCCCGCCGACTACTTCCTTGCCGCCGAAATCGGTCGTGGTCAGATTGTTGCTTGTACCCGAAACGCGACCAAAGTCTGCGAATAGATACTCGACCTTTGCTGACCAACGGTCCGACATCTTGACCTCGACACCGCCGCCCGCCGCATAACCAGTTCTGGTCTTTTTGAAGGACGCGGTTTCGAGTGCGTCAGAATCATTGTCGGTAAACACAGCGTTATACTCGACGTCGGTCATCGCAAGGCCCCCGGTCGCATACAAAAGAGCGGGGCCGGCCGTAACACCGACCCGCGGGCGGGCCGTGAACATCCATCTCGTCTTAACCGACTGAGCGATCTCAAATTCGGTGCTGCAGCACGGATATTCGTCACCCGAGACGATCTCCTTGTTGATGCCATGTGCACCGAAATCGGCCTCGGCGCCGATCACAAAACGACCGAACTGCTTGTTATATCCCGCCTGACCGCCGCCGTTAAATCCATTGGACTCGATTGTCTGAGCACCGGCCGCGTTGACCGCCGGAACGCTGGTGGTGAAAAAGTAGCCAGTCGGGCTAAAGATCGTGGACGTATTGACGCCCGTACGGCCTACCGTGATGCCGGCATGGCCGCCGACGTAAACACCGGTCCAATCATCGGATGTCGATGTTGACTGTGCATGCGTTGCAACCACCGCGATGGCTAGGAAGACAAACGATAGAACCGTGGACGTAAACTTTTTAGTACTATTCCTCATATGGGGACTCCCTTGTGTGATGCTGTTGCCAGCCTGTTATGTAGTTAAATTGGTAACTCGGGTCAGTGCTGCCCGCAGTGAGTAGCGGACAACAAAGCTGAAGACGAAATTTTCTCACGCCTTTTGCGTAACGAGTTTCAATCGGCGAAGTCGATTTCCGCCATCCCAAATACACAACGCGAAAATCGATGTATTTTCGTATCAACTTATGAGCAATTTTTATCAGGATTATCTCACTGACGCGGTTCAATCCTTCCGCAATTACAAGAAACTCGCCGACCGAGCGATCGAACAGGTGAGCGATGAAGAGCTCTTCGTTGTCCTAGATGCGGAGTCGAATTCGATCGCCGTGATCGTGAAGCATATCGCGGGAAACTTGCATTCTCGCTGGCGGGACTTCCTGACCACGGACGGTGAAAAGCCGGACCGCGATCGGGATCAGGAATTCGAGATGATCGAGGATACTCGAACGTCGTTGATGGAGTTTTGGGAATCCGGCTGGGCGACTCTGTTCGGGAGTATCGAACCGCTGACGAAAGAGGACTTTTCAAGTACAGTTAAGATCCGTGGTGAACCGCACACGGTCGTCGAGGCGATCAATCGGCAACTCACGCATTACAGCTACCACATCGGCCAGATCGTCTTTCTCGCAAAGCACCTGAAGTCAACTGATTGGAAAACGCTAAGCGTGCCGCGAAACCGCTCGGCACAATACAATCAGCATCTGGCGAATCAACAAGCATCCGGCATCGAAAAATCGAACCGGATCGAAACTGCGATCGAGTTCGCCGAGAAACAAAAATGACGACCAGGAATTCCTGGCCGTCGCTTTCTCTCTAACTACAATCCGGGCATCGTCCTAGTATCGACGATAGCCGCCGAGTCGGACACGGCTGACAACCTGAGTCCGGGTTCGACCATTCGGGAGATACGTTATCCGATATGTTTCCCGATATTGACGGCCACTTCGCCAGACGATACGCGTTCTTGTCACGGTTCGAACTCGTCCGCGATTCCAGTAGCGTCCTCGTCGCTGTCCGTATACCTGAACTTCACTTGCTCCCGCTGGGGACGCGCTAGCCGTCTTAGCTTCCACTGAAGCGGGTATCACAATGCCGAGTGTCAGAACCATCAGAGAGAATACTATTGCTTTTTTCATGATTAGCCTCCTTGTTCTTTTACCTTTCATTTCAACCATTTCGTCGGGCGTTTGAACGAGTTCGCATCCCGTCGAAACAAAATGTATGTAAACCATTCGTTTTCATACTTGAAAATGGAGAGTACTTCGAATATCGCAATCACCGTGCCTAAAACCGCTAGTCGTGCGATAATCTCCTTTACCACTCCTTTATGAAGGGAATCTCCATCCTCGGTTCTACCGGCTCAATCGGCTGCAATACCCTCAAAGTTATCGAGCACCTGGGTGGCTTTCGCGTCGTAGCCATGGCAGCCGGGCGGAACATTGAAAAATTTGCCGAGCAGATCGCGAAATTCGATCCTGAGCTTGTTTCTGTCGATACCGAAGAGCACGCCGAAGATCTAGAGCGCCTGCTGCGCCTCGCGGGCCGGCGCAGTCCTGAGATCTTGTGCGGAAACGATGGTTTGATCGCGGTCGCGACGCATTCGGATGCAGAGATCGTCGTTTCGGCTACTGTCGGAGCGGTTGGTTTCGTACCGACTCTTCGCGCCATCGAGGCCGGAAAACGAATAGCGTTAGCGAACAAGGAAACGCTCGTAATGGCGGGCGAGCTCATGACGGCCGCTGCGACGAAGAGCGGGGCCGAGATCCTGCCGGTCGACAGTGAGCACAACGCGATCCATCAATGCCTTCGTGGCGAAAAGAGATCGGAGGTGAGTCGCCTTATCCTGACCGCGTCGGGCGGGCCGTTTCGTGAAAAATCCAAGGATGAGATCGCCGCCGCTACGCGGGAACAAGCGTTGAACCACCCAAACTGGTCGATGGGCGATAAGATCACGATCGACTCGGCGACGCTGATGAACAAAGGCCTTGAGGTGATCGAGGCCCGGTGGCTGTTCGGGTTCGAGGCGGATCAGATCTCCGTGATCGTACACCCGCAGTCGGTCGTTCACTCGATGGTAGAGATGGTCGACGGATCAGTTATCGCCCAGTTGGGCGTGACGGATATGAAACACCCGATCCAATACGCCCTGACATATCCCGATCGTCAGGCCGGCTGCACGGAACCGCTCGATCTTGGGAAGCTCAGCAAGTTGACCTTTGAAGAGCCTGATTTAGAACGATTTCCTTGCCTCGGTCTAGCCTATGACGCCCTTCGTGCCGGCGGTACGATGCCTGCGGTTCTGAACGCCGCGAATGAGATCGCCGTACAGGCATTTCTCGACGGAAAGCTTGGTTTGGCGCATATAGCCGCAGTGAATAAAGGGGTGATGGTCGAACATACGCCAAGCGGCGCGGATTCGCTTGATTCAGTCCTAAATGCGGACGAATGGGCCCGTTCACGCGCTATAATGACGATCGAACGGTCAGTCGCCGCAGTTTAGTTACAACTCAGATCCGGTGTTCTGTTTCTAATTCGTAACAAAACGCTATCTGTCGCGTATTTATTAGAGTTATGCCCGATATTTTATTAGTTATTTTAGCCGTC
>JBEBGW010000059.1:0-16059 GCA_040081025.1 Pyrinomonadaceae bacterium
GCCATATTCGTTGTCTTCCTATTTGCCTTGATCTGGTGTCCGACCGTCTTGAGTCAGACACCCGCGTCGAGTCCGCTTCCGCCGCCAACGCTGGGGATCGACCGTGGATGGATAGAGTTTGAAACGCCTGACTTTCGAGTAAAGCTCATTAAAGATTCTCAGACGATCGCCTCAATGGAGCCAAAGAGCCTTGTCGGATTCGACTTCACCCCGGGCGATCGGCTTTCGAGCCGCGACCGCGACGGATTCTACCACTTGGGCGACATAAATTTCCGTGTGAAGGGCCGCGATGGCGAGTGGCGTTCGTACTCGACGGCTTCAGCGAGGAAACCAATACAGGCGCTGCCTGTGCAGCTTCCCGACCTCGCCAGAGCAGACCTTTCGGCGACGCTACTAGAGGATTGCCCAATCCGCGTGATTCGAACGTGGACCATCCGCGACGGACGGCTCGCTCTGCATTTCGAATTGCAAAACAAGACCGACAAGCCGATCGAGATCGGCCACCTCGGTATTCCGCTGGTCTTCAATAACATAATCACGGACCGCAAGCTGCCCGAGGCCCACGAGAAGTGTTCGTTCTCCGATCCGTACATCGGTATGGACGCGGGCTATGTGCAGGTCACACGCCTGAAAGGCACCGGGCCTGCTCTTGTCGTTGTTCCGCTCGGTAAGACGCCGTTCGAAGCCTATCAACCGCTCCGCGAACCGGCCCGACCCCAGCAGACGGCGGAGGGAATGTTCGAATGGACGGTGCATAGCAAAGCTCTTGCCGAAAAAGATTGGGGGAAAGCGACGCCGTGGAATGTGCCGACGAGCGAGATCTTGCCGCCGAGTAGGAAGCGTGAGGTCGGCCTGCAGTTCCTGCTTTCCGAGAAAATACAGACCATCGAGAATACGCTCGCGCAGAACAAACGTCCGGTTGCCGTCGGGGTTCCGGGTTATGTGTTGCCGACCGACATCGACGGAAGTCTTTTTCTTCGCGCATCGTCAGCGATCAAGAGCATATCGGTCGAACCGCGGAATGCGATGATCGCCGCGGTCGAAAAGCCTCTTCGGAATGGTTGGCAGAAAGTGTCGGTTCGTGCGATAGGCTGGGGACGAGCGAGGCTCACGATCGACTACGCGAACGGAGCTCGTCAGACGATCCAATATTACCTGACGAAACCTTCCGCAGATGCGGTTGCGGATCTCGGGCGATTCCTGACGACTAAACAGTGGTACGAGAATCCATCCGACCCGTTCAAACGCAGCCCGTCGATCATGGGCTATGACCGTGATACGGACAAAGTAGTCGAGCAGGATCAGCGTGTCTGGATCGCAGGGCTCGGCGACGAGGGCGGTGGCGGATCTTGGGTTGCAGGAGCGATGAAGCAGTTCGTCCAGCCGAACGCGGAAGAGATCTCGAAATTCGATAGGTTCATCGACGGAGTCCTCTGGGGCGGGCTGCAGTACGACGACGGACCGTTGAAATACGGCGTACGTAAGAGTCTGCTCTACTACGCTCCCGACGAGTTTCCTGCGTTCGCGTACGACAAGTCACGCAGTTGGACGACGTGGGCGAGTTGGAAGAAAGACCAGGCAATGAGCGTAGGCCGCGGCTATAACTATCCGCACGTGGTCGCCGCATACTGGTCAATGTATCGGGTCGCCCGAAACTACGACGGCCTAACGAAGCAAAGCTGGGACTGGTATCTGGATCAGGCGTTTCAAACCACAAAGTTCGCATTCAGCAGGAAGCCGGACGGAAAATACGTAGTCGATTACGTCGAGCTGGGATTGATGGAAGGCACGATCTTTCTTGAGCTGTTAAAAGATCTTAAGCGCGAAGGGATGACGGAAAAGGCGAACGAGATCGAACGGCTGATGAAGGAGCGAGTCGACCTCTGGGCGAAGGAGGAGTATCCGTTCGGCAGCGAGATGGCGTGGGATTCGACGGGCCAGGAAGAGGTTTACGCCTGGTGCAAATACTTCGGTTACGACGACAAAGCGATGGTCTCGCTGAATTCGATCGTCGGCTATATGCCGCTGATCCCGCATTGGGGCTACAACGGAAACGCCCGGCGTTATTGGGATTTTCTGTACGCGGCAAAGCTCACGCGGATCGAGCGGCAGATCCATCATTACGGTTCGGGCTTGAATGCCATCCCGATGCTCGATCATTATCGATCGCATCCGGACGATGAATATTCATTGCGGGTCGGATATGCGGGTGGAAATGCGGCCTTAACAAATATAGATCGCGAGGGCTTCGCGTCGGCGGCGTTTCATTCCTATCCGGACACGCTCAAGTGGGACGCGTACAGCGGCGATTATGGAATGAATTTCTTCGGCTACGCCATGACCGCTGCGACATATGTTATCAACGACAAGGCACTTGGATGGCAGGCCTTTGGCGGTAACATCAATGAAAAACATGGAGACGAAGTGACGGTCTTCCCTCGCGATTCGATGCGTAAGCGTATCTACATCGCGCCGTTCGGATTGTGGCTCACGCTGGATACGGGAACCTTCTCGGCTGTAACGATATCGCCGCGAACTCGATCGGTAGTAGTCGGTTTCGACGAAGGCCCGCAGGATTCTAAGGCAAGACTTCGGATCGAGCAGCCGGCTCGCATCGCCGGCGTCGGTGCTTTCGCCCCGACCCAAAGACTGACGAACGAGCGTGGTTCGTTCGTTATCCCGACCGATCGAAGTGAAAATGGAGTAACGTTGTCAGCCCGGAGATAAGTTCAATGGAAGATAAGACGAAAGGTATCGGTCGGCGGACATTCATCCAACTTGGAGCACTCGGCGGAGTCGGAATTTCCCTGTCTTCGCTGGTTCGCGGATCTCAGCCGACGATGCCAACCACGGCTGATCCATTCCCGCTCACGGCAGTCCGACTGAAGCCATCACCGTTTCTTGATGCGGTGAATGCAAATCTCAAGTATCTTCACAAGCTCGATGTTGACCGGATGCTCCATAATTTTCGCAAGCACGCCAGCATGCAGCCGAAGGGTGAGGTCTATGGCGGATGGGAGAGCGACACGATCGCTGGGCACACGCTTGGCCACTATCTGACAGCGTGTTCGCTGATCCATTCACAGACGGGCGATGCCGAGGTAAAGAAACGTGTCGAATATATCGTCAAAGAGCTTGCCGAGTGTCAGGCCGCCGCGGGTGATGGCTATGTCGCGGGATTCACGAGGAAAAAGGGCACGGTCATCGAGAACGGGCGGGTGATCTTTGATGAGATCAAAGCCGGCGATATCCGGTCGGCGGGATTTGACCTGAACGGCTGCTGGGTACCGTTCTACAACTGGCACAAACTGTTTGCCGGCCTACTCGATGCGCAAGAGCATTGCGGTAATCAGCAGGCGATCAACGTCGCGATCAAGCTGGCGGAGTTCATCGACGGCGTGTTCGCCAAACTGAACGACGAGCAGGTGCAGAAGATGCTGAACTGCGAGCACGGCGGCATGAACGAATCGATGGCGGAGCTTTATGTCAGGACGAATGACAAGCGGTGGCTCGCTCTCGCGGAGAGAATTCGTCATCAGCGAACTCTCGGCCCGATGTTTGAGCAAAAAGACGCGCTCCACAATCTGCACGCGAATACGCAGATACCAAAGGTCATCGGTCTTGCCCGCCTGCACGAGATCACGAGTAAGCAAGAGTATGCGACGGCGGCAAAGTTCTTTTGGAACACAGTGACGACAAAGTATTCATACGTGATCGGCGGCAATGCTGACCGCGAGAGCTTTCAAGGGCCGAACACGATCTCGAAACACATCACCGAACAGACCTGCGAATCGTGTAACACGTACAACATTCTCAAGCTCACGCGCCATCTGTTCGCGTGGCAACCGCGGGCGGAATATTTTGACTATTACGAGCGAGCGCATTTTAACCACATGCTCGCTCATCAGAACCCGAAGACGGGGATGTTTGCATACATGGTTCCGCTTATGTCGGGAACCGCCCGCGAATTTTCGTCCGAGTTCAACGACTTCTGGTGCTGCGTCGGGTCTGGGATCGAAAGCCATTCGAAGCATGGCGAATCGATCTATTGGCACGGTGGCGATCAGTTGTTTGTGAACCTGTACATCCCGTCGACGCTTGAATGGAAGGAACGCGGCGCGGCATTTGATCTGTCGACGGAGTATCCGCTGGGAGAGGACGTTAGGTTCAGCGCGAGCAAGGTCGGAAAGCTTTCCGAGTTCTCTATTGCGTTTCGCATTCCGCGATGGGCTGTGAACTATATCGTCGCGGTGAACGGAAGAGAGGTCGTATCCCAACCTACCATCGACGGCTACTTGGTGATCAAGCGAAAGTGGAAGAAGGGGGACACTGTTTCGCTCAAGCTTCCGATGAGGCCGCGGCTCGAGGCGACGAATGACGATCCGAACGTGGTAGCGTTGCTGCACGGACCCCTTGTCATGGCGGCGGATCTGGGCGATGCGAAGAAGCCGTTCGACGGCCTGGCTCCGGCTCTTGTAGGCAGTGATCTGCTGGGATCGCTGTCGCCAACGGCGGATCGCTCGACGTTCGTCTCACACAAGATCGGGCGGCCGGGTGATCTGACGTTCCGTCCTTTCTATTCACAGTGGGACCGGCGAACGGCGGTCTACTTCCGCAAGTTTACCGACGAGGAATGGAAACGCGAAGAGGCTGCGTTCACAGCGGAGCAGGCTCGCCTGAAGGATCTGCAAGCGCGTTCGGTGGACGTGATCCATCTCGGAGAAATGCAGCCCGAACGAGACCATTCTCTGAACTCAGCGATCTCGTATCCGGTCGCGTATCGCGGGAAGAACGGTCGCGATGCGAGGTCGGGCGGCTTCTTCGAGTTCACGGCGAAGGTTTCCGAGGAACCGCGTGTCATGAAAGCCACGTATTGGGGCGAGGAACGAAAACGCCTCTTCCATATCCTGATCGACGGAAAGCGGATCGCTTCCGAGACACTTGGGTACAACAAACCCGGCGAGTTTGTTGAGATCGATTACCCGATCCCCATAGACCTACTTCGAGGGAAGAAAACCGTAACGGTCAGATTCGAGCCGGAAACGGGAAGCGCCGCCGGTCCGGTTTTCGGATGCCTGATCTTCCGCCCTAGGTCGTAACCGATCATTTGCCGGTCAGCCGGACCTTTGCATAACGTGGCTTCGTCATATCGTCCCCAATATAGAAACTCGTGTGCGGCGGCTGATTGTAAGCGACGTTTTGCCAAGCAATCGACAGGCGATATTGCGGGTCGTGCATGAACGTTGGAAAGCGATGCTCGGTCGCGATAGTCGTCGTGAATATTCTGAGCTCCTTGTTATCCGTCGTGCGAAGGATCACCTCTTCACGCCAGTCTCCTAGAATGTCCGCACTCAAAGCCGGCGTCGATTTGGTGCCGTTGTTCGATATGCAACCTTCAGCCACGAAAATCGGATCGGTCGTTGCCTTTTCCCAATTCCACTTCGAGATCGTGTTTCGGTCGAGCAGTTCGCTGAGCATATCGCCATCCCAAAAGATGCCGAAGTTGCACGAACGCGGCATCTTTTCCGTGAGCCTGTTTCCCTTCACATCGAACAACCCATTGATGCCCGCTCCGAACGACCACGATTCGAATCCGCGATGACGCGGGTCAATGTTGAGGGAGAGTCCGCGACCCGGGCCTTCGCCGTCGTCGCCTGCCTTTACGGACGGTTTCTTCCAGATAACTTCGCCGGTCTTGGCATCGCGAAAGCTCATTCCGGCGTCGTCGAACCGCTCTTGAATGTCGTAAACCTCCAATCCGGGCCGGTCCGGATCGAGATCGGAGACATGCAGTGCGTCACCGTGTCCGAGTTCGGTCGAATATAGCCCTTTGCCGTCATCGTCAAGAACCATCGCACCGAACACGATCTCGTCGCGACCGTCGCCATCGACGTCAGAAACACTTAGGTTGTGGTTGCCCTGTCCGCGATATTTTCTGTTCGCATCGTTGTCATCGCTGTCGAAAACCCAGCGGTTCGTGAGCTTCCCTTTGCGGAAATCCCACGCAGCGATCACACTCCGCGTGTAGTAGCCGCGAGAGAAGATCAGGCTTGGCTTCTCGCCATCGAGGTACGCGACTCCGGCAAGAAAGCGATCGATACGATTGCCGTAACCGTCGCCCCAAACCTCGCGCATCTGTTCGGCACTCGGGTTGTCGGTATCCGGATGTCGCTGGGGAATGTACTTCGTTGTTGCGAGTGCCGCACCGCTTCGGCCATCAAACACTGTTAGGAATTCGGGGCCTTTCAAAACGAATCCGGTCGCATTTCTGGTGCCCGACTCGCCCGGACGGTTGATGCCCGGCGCGGTCGAGCCTTCGGGGTTTACCCAGTTCGCATTGGTATCTCCGATAATCTTGCCAACGCCGTCCTTCGTTCCGTCTGCCGTTTTGCATGCGATCTCGGAGCGTCCGTCACCATCGAGATCATAAACAATGAACTGGGTGTAATGTGCCCCTTCGCGGATGTTCCGGCCGAGATCGATCGTCCACATCAGCCGGCCATCGAGTTTGTAGGCCTGAAGGATCGGCGGGTCAGTCATTCCCGCCTGCGAATTGTCGCGGCCACGGCCTGTTTGGTGAAGGACGATCTCATATTCGCCGTCGCCATCGAGGTCACCGACCGACGCATCGTTCGGTGTATAACCTTGCGGCGTTTGGAGTGGGATCGAGATGTACTGCCTGACGGGAGCGTTTGCCGAAAGCGTGAACGATTCAGACGGCTTTCCTTCCTTGCCGTTTATGACTTCGCGAACCGAGTATGCGTTTCCTTTGCTCGAGTCAGATCCGCCTTCAATGAAGAAAGTTACGTTACTGATCGGAACTTCGTTAATCTTCTCAGCCTTCGATCCGTTCGCAGATCGATAGACGTTGAAAGCGATACGCTCGTCGTCGGTCGCGAACATCCGCCAGCCCACGAACGTCTTTCCGTCCGCTTGTCGTATCGCAACGACACCACGGTTGAGCCGTTCCATCTCTCGAGCTTTCTGCGGGAATGTGGCTGGAGTCAGGAAAACAGCGAGCAAACCGATGACGATTGCAGTCTTCATTGGAACCTCTCTCTCTAAACTAGATCTCCGCAAATATGCGGCGATCAAACCCTTCGGCTTTTACCGTCCATGATCCGTTTTGCGGAAAGCCCGGAGCCTGAGTTTTTGGCGCTCCTTTCCAGCCGGCAGCCATCAATGCGATCGCGTAAAGAAGCCCGCCGTTGCCGGGCAGATAGAGTGGCAAATTTGGCCGCTGATAGTTGTGTCCGTTCGGCAGATATTTGTTCTTCGGCGTGTCCTGCAACAATGCATCGATCGCGATCTTTTGCTCGCCAAGGCGGGCCGCCGTCATCGCCGTCATCGGGTAATCCCAACCCCACGTACTCGGCCAATCCCAAACTTCCATTACGGTTTTCAGAGTCCGACGCATCGTTTCGCGATCGACCATCTCGCCTGGCAGAACTCCGAGAGCGGCGAGCATCGATGGATGATCGTGATTACGCACGCTAAAGGAGTTCGGCGCATTCTCGTGTGCCCAATATACGGAGGTCGCCGGATCGAAAGGCTCGGCTATGGTCCGCGTCATCGTCGCCTTAGCCGCATCGTTCTGCTGCTGAGCCAGCATGATCGGGTCGACGTTGGCACTCGGAGTCGGTGTCGGTGTCGGTCGAACTTTGGGCGGCGCTGGTCCCGGACCGCCGACCGGAAGCTTCGAGAGCTTGGCGACGATCCGATCCCACAGCGGTTCGCGTTTGAGCCCAAGGCGCTCACGCCAGGTTTGCGCTGTCGTCAGTCCGAATCGCCAATACTCGAGTTCGTACGTAGCGTTCCATGTTTCGCGAGCTGGATGATTCTCCTGCGCCGGGATGAACGGCGGGCCGAGTACGTAGCGATCCTTCGCGTTTTCGTAATGCACATAATCAGCCATCCACGTCGCGGTTTCCTCGACGATTGCCTTGTACTTCTCAAGCGTCTCTTTCGTCGGCTTCGTAAGATACGCAAGATGGGCGTAGAAGATCGCATGCGGCTGCTGCCAGATCAGCAGGGTGCCTACCGGTGATGGGCTGTCGCGACCCGAAGGATCGGTCATCTTCGCCCAGCGGGCACCTTTATAGCCCTGCGACTTCGCACGTTCGCGAGCGCTCGGGAGCACTTTGTTGTACCAATCGAGGCTGCGTTCGAGCAGCGGAAACCGATTCCACAACGCAAACTGGGCGGCGTGCCACCAGTGCATCTCGAGGTGATACTTGCCATACCAACTGTTGGTTGTAAGCCCCGTTTCCTGCGGTGGTGTGGATCCTGCACATTGGATCGCGGTCTGATATTGCGAGAGAACGACCCGTCGCTCAAGCTCTTTCGCTCGTGGATCTTTGCTACCGGAGAAGTCGACCGCGGCACCGTCCATCCAAAAGTCTTTCCAGTATTTTTCGCTTGCCGTGAACGGGCTTTCGGGAGCTATATAAGCATCCTTCACCGGTTTTTGGGAGAACGTGACGGTAAAGTCGAGTTTCTCACCGAGGCTCGAATTTAGAAGAAAGTGATGGGGCTTTTCCTCGGAAACGTGTGCGATATCCGTCCAATTCAAGGTCACGCTATATTCGTCCGTTTCGAACTTTCGGCTGATCCTTGCAGCATTTTTCCGTCGTAAGCCAGTTTCGACGTATGTCTTTCTGATTGCGTCCAATCAACAGCCTGCATCGTTTGTGAGCCGTATGGAAACGCGAAACGGATCGAAAGGCGTCTGATGGCAATAAGCGGCGATTGGACGCTGACAGCCAAAATGTCCTTAGTAGGATGAGCGGCCGTACGGACTTTGACGAGGTGGCCGTCAAAGGTGAAGGTGCTGTGTATAGTCCCAGTCCAGAGATCGAGTTTCTGCTCGATGTTGGTTATTTCGGTTGTTTTTGCCTCTGAGCCGTCTACATGCACGAGACGAAATCCGATCTGCCCAAGATGAAGGCGATGCGGATTTTCGCGGAGGTAGTCGAATAGCTCTTCTTGCCCGGTCTTGGTCGTCATGTAACCAACGTTGCGGCCGTAGGTGTCGTATTCATTGAGCTTGAGTTGTTGGCCCTTGAGGTGCTCAGGCATCGGCTTGGAGTGCCAAGCCCATTGCGACATCGTGCAGAGCGGCATCGCATCTTTGTAGGCGTCGGGAAAGGTTTGCAAGCCGGTTATGTCGCATGTGAACGCAAACTCTCCGTTGCCTACCGAGAGGGGCGACATCGGATCGAGCTTCCGCATCACCGGGTTATGGCGTGAGACAAGTGCGAACCTATCGATCTTTCCCGAGCCGCTATTCTGACCACGACCGACGCTCGCTATCGCACCCGCTGCGGCAATGCCGCCGATGAATTCTCTGCGCGTTACCTTCGCCATAAGTTACTTTCGGCCATTCAAGATCTTGATCTCTCGAAGCCATGCTATTGTGGCATCGGGCCAGACTTTCGCTTCCCTGTCTGAGCGCAGACCAAAGCCATGGCCGCCGGTCGCGTAGATCAGCAGCTTGTTCGGTATCTTCGCCTTGTTCAGTTCCGAAGCGTAGACCTTGCTGCTGAGAACATATGACTTGTCGTCTTCTGCGACGACGAGCAGCGTCGGGGGTATCTTTGCCTTGAGGTTCACCTCGGGGACGACAGCTCCTTCCTTTTCGAGATAAGCCGGATAGATCAGCATCGCAAAATCGGGGCGAGCGTTTTGTTTGTCGACCGGGTCGATCGGTGCGTATGCCGGATTCCCGAAATTGGTACTGGCGCGCACCGAGGCATGTCCGCCGGCGGAAAAGCCCATCACCCCGATGCGTTTGGGGTCGATGTTCCACGCCTTAGCGTTAGTGCGTGCAAGTCTGATCGATCTCTGAGCATCGGCGAGAGCACTGTCACGTTGATTCGGGACACGATACTTGAGCACGAGTGCGGTCATTCCATTCGCGTTCAGCCACGCCGCTATTTCGGTACCCTCTTTGCTGTAGCTGACGTAGCTATATCCGCCACCAGGCAGAACGATGACGGCCGGGGAGTTTTTCTTGGAAGCCGGGTAGATCGCGAGAGTCGGAGTACTCACATTTGTGATCCGCCGAACGCCGTCGGGGCGGGCGGGAAGGTCACTCTCGGGTTGGTCGGTACTCTTGCCTGGCACCTTGCCCGTCGGCCATATCTCAATAACGCTGGTCTGCGCCAAGAGTTGAGAACTGGAGAGGGCCAGCATGATAGCTGTCAGGAACGTTTTCATTATCATTTCAGTATTTGGTATAACTCGGTCTCCACTATCCCGAGTTTCGTCGCTCCGCCGCGATTCGCCTGTGAGTTTGGATCAGCCGTTCCCGTTATCTCGATGATATTGCCGAGCGCATCACGGTTGGCGGCTTCACCCGCAAGCTCGATCTTGATCGACTTGCCGGTGACCGGCGGAAAAGAGATCGTCACATACCCGAGTGATCGCGATGTCGTGCCGGTGAAGACAACCTTGTCGTCGACGCTGATCTTCAGCGGGTACTGCAGCGTCCGCCAGCCCATCAACTTGAGCACTACCTGGTCGATTCTTTCGGATTTAGCCAGATCATATTTGATCCATCCATTCTCGGGTTTGCCGTCGCTGGACCAATCCGATAGCTCGTTGTCGTCCGTGGTGTTCTTTGCAGTGTCGACACTCGATCCTGCGGTGATCGCGACCGCATCCAACGCGCGTCTGGAATCTCGGAAGGATTCACGCGAAGGCGTTGCTCCTCTACCGAGAAAGGACGGAAGATCTTCCGCAGCAAATAGACTCGACAACCCGAGAGTCACCGTCATCGGTTTCGATCTGAGAGTAATTTCAGCGGGAGCCAGTCCATTCGAAATAGCTTTGATACTTATTGTTCCAGGCTTCGTCGTAGATCTGACGAGGACTCGATTGACGCCGCCTTCAACAGGTAGTGACTTTGAGAGAATGAAGTTATCTGGCCCTTGGGCTATACCGCCACGCCACTCCGCCTCGCCAGCCAACTCAAAGGTGATCGTGTTCAGAGCGGTCGGAACTCGTTGGCCGCTCTTGTCAACTACTTCAACTTCGAACATCGCAACGTCGGCACCGTCCGCGAGCAGTCCGCCCGGACGCGTCATCGGTTTTAGGCGAATCGCGACGGGTTCGTCTGCAGTACGTTTCGCATCGCTGGAAATTTGCTTGTTGAAGGCGTCAAAACTTATGGCTTTGACCTCGCCACGCTGCCACGCAACATCTTTGAATGTGAACAAAAACCGGCTCGACGGTTCGCCGAACCCCAGTGACTTTCCGTTGATGAATAGTTCGACTTTCTCGCCACTCGATACGACATGGACGGGCTTCTTCAAACCCGCCTTGTAGTTCCAATGGCCAATGATATGCGTTCGCGGTTTCTCAACATCAACCCAGCCGTCCCACATTACCTGATGAGCAAAAAAGCCGTCCTTTGGGATCCGCATCGCATCGACCTCGCCGCTGCGTCGATAGTTCTCGGCTCCTCGATAATGCGTGTTGGTGTCCGAAAAGATGATGTTGACGCCGCCGGAGCTAACGCGCTTTCCGGTGCCGGGACGAGATTCCCAATAATCGAACCAGCGCCGGACGTTTTCGATCGCGTGCGAATCCTGGTTGCGGTTGTAATCGTTTGCCGGAGCGTTTCGGTAAAGAGGTCCGTCACCGTCCTTGTGGTACGGCGGCGAGAATTCGTCCCAGTATTTTCGCAAACCTTCGTCGCGCGAATACTCGGTCGCCCACATCGGATGCTTTGCGCTTTTGTTGATGTAGAGCATCTCGCCGCCATACTCGGCGACCTTACTGTCGAGCATTTCCCGTGACCCGATCGCCCGTCCGCCGCGCGGATCGTATTTGTCGCGGATATCTTTCATCTCCTGCATATGCGGTTCCGAGATGCTCTCATTGCCAGATTCGTAGAAGATGATGCTCGGGTTGTTGCGATAGTAAATTATAGAATCGCGCATCACTTCTTTTCGGTGCTCCCAGCGTCGGCCATCCACATCTTTCTCGGCATCCCCTGCCGGCATAGCCTGCAGCAGTCCGACGCGGTCGCATGATTCGACATCCTGCTTCCACGGTGCGATATGCATCCAGCGGACAAGATTCGCGTTCGATTCGACCATCATGCGGTTGCTGAAATCGGAAAGCCACGGCGGAACGGCATTCCCTAGCGCGGGCCACTCATTCGATGTTCTCTGCGCGTAGCCTTTCAGTTGAAGTGTGCGGTCATTCAACTTGAACAGGCCGTTGCCGAATTCAGTCTTGCGAAACCCGGTTCGCGATTTCAATGAGTCGACGATCTTGCCATCGACGTTGAGTTCGGTTGTAACCGTATAGAGGTAACCATAGCCCCAACTCCAAAAATTGAGGTTGGTGAGTTTGTCCGCGGCGGCAATCGTTTTCGTCTCGCCCGACCCGATACTGTGGCGAAGGCCGTTCAGTTTCTTGATCACCTTCCCATTTGAGTCGGTGACGGTTACCTCGTACTGAAAGCTCTTTGCCGTCATAAACTCGTTGCGAATTTGTGTCTCGAAAGTGACTTCGGCTGTTTTGTTCTTTACATCGATCTCCGACGCATGTATGTAAATGCCCGTCGTTTGGAGATTCGCGTATAGCGGAAGTGTTTGATAGAGCCTGTCGGTGACGTGTAGACGAACGTTCTTGTGAATGCCGCCGTAGTTAGCGTTGAAGTTCTTGTCGTTCCATTGAAACGCAGAGCCAGTCGCCTTCTCTTTATAGTCCCACGCGTTGTCGGTGCGGACGGCAATCACATTCTCGCCCGCGACCAGATCGTTGGTAATATCGAAGCCGAATGCGGTGATGCCGTTCTCGTGACGGCCGAGGAACTTGCCGTTCAGATAGACCTCGCCCGCGAATCGAACGCCTTCGAATTCGATGAAAACCTTCTTGTCGTTTACGTCCGCAGGCAGACGAAAGTGTTTGCGGTACCACGCGATGCCGGTCGGGAGATCCTTGATGTCCTTGCGAAACGCGTCGTCCTCGTTCCACGGTCGCGGCAGCGTGACGCTCTTCCACGTGCCATCGTCGAGCGCAACGGCTTCAGCCCTCGCCGGATCCCCGACCATCAACTTCCAATCGGAATTGAAGTTGTAAGTGTCGCGAGCGAATACGCCGGCAGAAGCGGCGAGAATAACGATAGTGAGGATGGCAGTGATCTTCATTTGTACTTCATTCGAACTGGGACTAGAGCGGCCGACTGGAGCGGCAAGCATCCTTGTTTGCCCGCTTCAACTTCCGAGTGGTTTATCGTGCGCAACCGCCGGACTCGCGGGAGCCAAAAACATTTTCGGATCGTCCGGCTCGGTCGGATCAAAACTCTTCCACTCTTTAGGTATGAATCGCGCCAACGGAAGTCGCTGATCGCGAATCGATTGCACGATTATCTTCGCGATCTGATATGCCCCAAACGCGTTGTGATGCGTGCCGTCGCCTTCCTTGAAAAGCACGCCTGAGCCGGACGGTCCAAAGGCTTCATACAAGAGCTTGCTCTTCGCGTGCAGATCGATGAACGCAACTTTCTCTTCCTTCGCGGCTTGTCGAACCGCTTCGGGATAGTCGCCGTGCGAGTTGGTGATCTTGCCGTTCGCGTCAAATGTGCGCCGATGCATCGGACTGATCAGGATGACGGTCGCACCCTTCGCTTTCGCGGCTTCAGCGAACTGTTTCAAGCTCGCTTTATAAGTCGTGAACGCGCCGATGCCGTCACCCTTCTCTTTCATATCGTTGTGCCCGTACTGGATCAGCAGAAAATCACCAGGCTTCATGAGGCTTACGACATTGTCCAGTCGCTTTGCTCCGAATGAACTCTTCAGCGATTCACCTGATTCCGCATGATTCGCGACCGCGATCTTGTCGCCAAAGAATCGCGTGATCATCTGCCCCCAGCTCGCGTAGGGCTCACCCGGCTGATCGCAAACCGTCGAATCGCCGAGGAGAAAGATGGTCGGCACATTTGCGGGTTCGATCGTGATCGAGCTGATCGAGGGCTTCGTCCCATTGAACTCTAGAGTGAGCTTTTCGTCCCATGCCCATTGTTCGCTCAGCTTTTCGCGATCCTTTAGCTTGACCTCACCGCCGGTTGAGATCTCAGGCCGGCGAACGTTGACGATGAATGACCTCGTGACGAATTCGCCCGGCTCTGTATCGACCCGTTCGAGCATCAGTCGGCGAAGCTCGGCTTTCACGACATTCGAAGTGGTAATCGCGCCGCCGAAGGTAACGGTCACTCGATAGTTCCCTTCGGGCACCGCTGCTGAAAAGTAGAATGGCTTTTCGGAATTGCACGTCCCGTTCTTACCCTTTACGCCCGCCGAGCAAGTGACGTTAGCACCCGGTTCGAAACCATATTCTCGTTCCTTCGAATAGATGCCGGAGGCCTTAACTGCCTTTGCTCCCTTTGCCGGACGCTCCGATCCGAAGTCGAATCGTTGGACGACCTGTCCGCTCGCGAGCGACGTGAACGTCAAGGCGAAGAGTAGAGTTGATAGATAATTCGTCATACTATCGTTTGCTGTTAAGTACTATTTCGGCTCCTTTCAAATCGGCTGACGTCGCTTTAATAACAATGCGACCCGGACTTCCCTTTATCGAGCGAACGATCACAAGCGCCAATCCGTTGAACGCCTTTCTCGATGTAGATTGAAACGAGGATAGGTCGGTCGGGTCGCCGTTATCCGTCGCGACGATCTCGCCCGGGCCGGATATCTCGAATCGCAGCAGATGCTTTGACCGGGGAACGGTCAACCCGTTCCCGTCCGCGATCTTGACAGTTATGAACGAGAGGTCGTGCCCATTTGCAGCTATCGCCGATCGGTCGGCGCGCATCTGTATCGCAGAGGCTGCTGCTGTCGTCTTCACAATGTCTTGCGCCCACGGTTCACCCTTCTTGTAGGCGATCACTTTTAGTTCACCCGGCTGATATACCACCTCGTCCCAACGGAAGCGGTATTGCATCGCGCCACGCTTCTGGCGACCGAGCGACTTGCCGTTCAGGAAAAGCTCCGCCTCGTCGCCCGAAGTGTAGACGTGAACCGGTGTTACCTGGCCGACACGCTCGGGCCAGTTCCAGTGCGGCAGGATATGTGCCATCGACAGGTCTGGCCGCCATCTAGCCTGATAAATGTAGAAACGGTCCTTCTTGAATCCGGCGAGATCGACGATGCCGAAATACGAACTGCGTGAAGGTGTTGTGATCCTACCCGTTGCTTTCAGTTCCTCGGCTGCCCTTGCCTGTGCGGCAGGGTCGGTAAAATTCAGAAGCTTGTTCGTGTCACCGTCATCATAGGGTGTCGGCTCGCCAAGGTAGTCAAAGCCGGTCCACACGAATTCGCCAGCTGAGAATGTGGCTCGATCTTGTCCCTCGAACTCGGTGTCCGGAGATGTGGCCCAGGGCGGAGCGTAGAGGTCATACGAACTAACGTGAAAGTCGGCCCGTCCCTTACTTTTGTCGTCAACCACGGGGAAGAAATACTCGCCCCGGGTGCTAACCGTCGAGGCTGTCTCGCTCGCGACGAACGGGATCGCCGGATTCGCTTCGTGAAACTTCAGGTATTCGTGCGGCTTGTAGTTGTAGCCAAAAACATCGACGGTCTTCTGAAATCCGTTATAGCCCGACCGGACGTCGTTGGCCCCAGCGGTTGTCGGGCGGGTCGAGTCTTCCTCATGAGCGATACGAGTCAGTTGGTTCGCTATCTGATGGCCTTCCGGTGTGCCCTGCTCCCAGATCTCATTCCCGATCGACCACAGAACGACCGACGGATGATTGCGGTCACGCCGTATCTGCGAGCGCCAATCCTTCTCATGCCAGTCGGGGAAGATCAGGTGAAAATCATTCTTCATCTTGCCGCGCACCCAGGCGTCGAACCCTTCGTCGATGACGACGAATCCCATTCGGTCGGTAAAGTCTAGCAGTTCCGGAGTCGGCGGATTGTGACTAGTTCGTATCGCGTTGACGCCCATTTCCTTCAGGATCTCGAGCTGGCGTTCAAGAGCACGATAGCTGACCGCAGCCCCCAATGCCCCGAAGTCATGATGCTGACAAACGCCATGCATATACAG
>JBEBGW010000377.1:0-4279 GCA_040081025.1 Pyrinomonadaceae bacterium
GTCTCGTATCGGGGCGCGTCGGCAATGGTGTAGGCGACTACGACTCCGCCGGTGACAACCAGATCAGTGTCGGCAAGATAAAACGCGACTGGGAAACGCCTGTGACAATGAACGATACCTGGGGATTTAAAAGAGATGATATGAATTGGAAACCGACATCTATACTCATCCGCCAAATGGTGCAGGTCGCCAGCCGCGGCGGCAATTATCTTCTGAACATTGGGCCGACGGCCGAAGGTGCGATCCCGCAGCCGAGCGTTGACCGCCTGACCGAGGTCGGGAAATGGATAAATGTCAACAGCGACGCGGTTTACGGCACAGGGCCTAGCCCGTTTCCCTACGAACTGCCGTGGGGAATCATCACGACAAAACCAGGCAAGGTTTATCTGCATGTTTTTGAGTGGCCGAAAAAAGAACTTGTGCTTTACGGGTTAAAGAGCAAGATACGGAACGCATATCTTTTGTCCGGCAAGACGAAACTAAAGTTTTTGCAAAAAGATGAAGCTGCTCAGGATCATTACGCGGTTACCATCAGCTTGCCGCCATCAGCACCGGACGGAAATGACTCGGTTATCGTGCTCGAAACCAAGGGCGATGTGGCTGTCGACTCGGGTCTGCTGCAACAACCCGACAACAGCGTAACGCTTCCCGCATTCCTTTCAACCGTCCACATCCCTCCTGACGCCGGTCTGCGGTTTGATAGCCGGGGAGTGGCCGAACGTTGGCTGAGTAAAGACGAATGGGTCGAATGGGATTTTAAAGTGTCGAAACCGGACACCTTTTACGTCGTTGTTCTGACCTCGGAACAGAAATACGGACGCGATTGGGAAGGCGATCATTCGATCACGATCGAGACTGCCGGCCAAAAATTGCAAGGAAAGATAAGTAACGACGGAAAAGAAGAGAATCCGGCGAACCCATACTGGAAATATGTTATCTCGAAGATCGGGCAGGTTAAGGTTGAAAAGAGCGGAAAATACAACCTTTCGCTGAAACCGGATACGATCCGCTCGGAAAAGAAACTCGGGCTTACATTAGTTTCAGTGAAACTCGTCCCGGTGCGAAAATAGCGCGACGTGTTTCCAGTACCCGCCCGCTGCTCGAGACCCGAAAGCCTGCAAGGCAGTTCGGATCTGTTCCTTCTTGTTCTCCTGTTCTGTGGTTCGATATTTAAGCACGGAACAAGATGAATAAGAAGAAGACGATTGCCAAGGATACGAGAACTTAGGAATCTCAAATGAAAAATAGAAACCTTAAGAAAACAGTAGCCGTGTTGTTTGCTGTCATTCTTTGTGTGCAGGAGTTCTCAGCCGCGACGACGGATTGGTCAAAAGCGATGGTAGATTCGACGATAAAGCGTTACCCGACCGCTGAATCATTGAAGGGTTGGGGCTATGCCAAATCGCTTTATCTTTACGGGCAGTATCTCGTTTACCTGCGCACAAAAGATCAGCGATATCTCGACCACATCAAGGCGTGGATCGACATGCATATCGATGACAAGGGCACGGTCAACCGGCCGATAACGGCGCTCGATTATATGCTGCCGGCCAATTTGTGTTTGATCCTGTTCAAGGAAACGAAGCAGGAAAAATACAAAGGGTGTGCGGACCAGGTCAGAAAGACCTTCGACACATATCCGCGGACAAAGGACGGCGGTTTTTGGCATGCAAACACAAAGAGCCGCGAATACCAGCTCTGGGCCGACGGCATTTTTATGGGGATGCCGTTCCTTGTTCGGTATGGAAAAATGTTTGGCGACGGCAAGTACACGAGCGCCGAGGCGGTCAAGCAGATGATCGTTTACTACAAGAATCTCAACGATCCTGAGACCGGTTTGCTCTGGCATGCGTACGATGAAAGCCTGCAGCAGAAATGGGCCGATCCGAAAACCAAGGTATCGGCCGAGCACTGGGCACGAGCGATCGGCTGGTACGCGATGACGCTGATCAACATCCTGGACATTATCCCGAAGGACCAACCCGACCGCCCCGAGCTGATCAGGATCCTCAATCAACTTTCGACAGCATTCGAGAAATATCAGGACAAGGACACGGGCCTTTGGTGGCAGGTAGTAGATAAGGGCACCGTGCCGGGAAACTGGCTCGAAACGTCAAGCTCCAGCATGTACACGTTCGCGATGTGGATGGGCGTACAACGCGGATATCTGCCAAAGCGGTTTAGGGATGTTGCGCTGAAAGGATACATGGGCGTACTGACGAAGATCTCGCTCGGCGAGGACGGCATGACAAATCTAGTGGATGTCTGTGAGGGGACGAACGTCGCGGACATTAACTATTACTTTGCGCGAAAGCGGCCCGTAAATGATTTTCACGGCATTGGCGCGTTTTTAATAATGAACGAGCATTTACGAACAAGTGAAGGCGGCAAGGCTCCGAAGTTGGATTGGTCTGCCGACT
The DNA here is from genome assembly GCA_040081025.1 of Pyrinomonadaceae bacterium. Lineage (GTDB taxonomy): Bacteria > Acidobacteriota > Blastocatellia > Pyrinomonadales > Pyrinomonadaceae > OLB17. Next base: position 2,421 of record JBEBGW010000377.1, read on the forward strand.
AAAATGGTGTGCTGAGGATTTGTCTACTCCAAATTACGGTTTTGATCATGCTGTTTGTTGTAGCGCACGGGCAAATTGCGTTCGATATCGCGCAATTCGATAGTCGGCGCGTTTTGAAAGCAGCCGATCAGTATCTAAATGAAAAGCCGATCACGATCACCGCGTCAAGATCTCCACGCAGTTCCGGCGGACCGCATGATTTCTTTTCGGAGGGCGATTACTGGTGGCCCGATCCGAGTAACCCGGATGGGCCGTACGTTCAGCGCGACGGGATGACGAATCCTGACAATTTTGTCGAGCATCGGCGGGCATTGATGCGGATGAGCGTACAGGTTCCGGCGCTTGTTGCCGCATGGAAGATCAGTGGAAAAGAGGCTTATGCCGATAAAGCCGCCGCGCACTTGCGGTCGTGGTTTATCGACGAAAAAACGCGGATGAATCCGAGCTTGAATTACGCGCAGGCAATCAAGGGAAGGTTCACTGGACGCGGTATCGGGATCATCGACACGATCCATCTAGTTGAGGTAGCGAGAGCGGTCGAAGTTTTGGATGGGAAAGGAGTATTGTCCGCCGCCGATCTAACGGGCGTAAAACGGTGGTTCGCCGATTATCTGGAGTGGATGACCACGCACAAATATGGCGTCGACGAACGCGAGGCGAAGAACAATCATGGAACGTGCTGGGTGATGCAGGTCGCCGCATTTGCGAGACTGACCGGAAACAATGAGCTTCTCGAATACTGCCGAACCCGGTTCAAAAAGGTGCTCGTACCGAACCAGATCGAAAAGGACGGCAGCTTCCCTCAGGAACTTCGCCGCACAAAGCCATACGGGTATTCGCTTTTTAATTTGGACGCGATGGCGACAGCCGCCGGGATACTTTCGACTTCGAAGGATGATCTTTGGACCTTCGAAACGCCCGACGGCCGAGGCTTACGACGAGCGATGGAATTCATGGTGCCTTATATTCGCGACAAGAAAAGTTTCCCGAAACCGCCCGATGTTATGTACTACGAGGAGTGGCCAATGCGACACAACAGCCTTCTGTTTGCGGGTATCGCTTTGCACCGTCCCGATTACATCGAAGTCTGGAAAACCCTTCCCGCGGATTCAAACGTCGAGGAAGTCATACGCAATTTTTTTATGAGGCAGCCAGTTCTTTGGATCGAAACTACAGGAACTAAAAAGGGGCAGAGCTAAAGAGCGTTTATGCTCAAGGAATACTTCAATGCCATAGCATTGGTTGCGTCGATCGCGATCCTTTTGGTCGTCACGGGTGTGTGCTATTCGCAGGCAAGATCAACAACGATCAACGAAAGGCAAAGAGTCCTCACCGGCCAGGGAGCCGCCGGTGACTGGACGACTGATGCGCCCGGTGTTCGCAGGCGAATCACGACGGCAGATTTGCCGAAGCCGTATATGTCGGAGTCGGTTCAAAACGGCCCCAAACTCGCAAAACGACCCGACGGAGCATTGCCACTCGTGCCCGAAGGCTTTAAGGTCGAGGAATTTTTAGGCGGCTTGAAGAATCCGCGCCTTATTCGCGTTGCTCCGAACGGCGATATTTTCGTTGCGGAAAGCAGGGCAAATCTCGTCCGCGTCATTCGCACGTCGACGGACCATTCGAAACCCGAGATCAACGAAGTTTTTTCGGCGGACCTGAAACGGCCATTCGGAATTGCCTTTTACCCGAATGGATCGAATCCGCAGTATATCTACATCGGCAACACGGATTCGATCGTTCGGTATCCCTATCAGAACGGCGATCTGAAACCGCGCGGAAAGGTCGAGATGATCGTGCCGGATATTCCCGGCTGGGGCGAACTCCGCGGCGGCGGGCATTGGACGCGCGACATCGCG
>JBEBGW010000378.1:0-4272 GCA_040081025.1 Pyrinomonadaceae bacterium
TCAGAGCGAGATCGCGAAGAAGAGCGTTGAAGGTCTCAAGTCTAGCCCGACGCCTGCGCGGGTTCAGCAGACTCCCGAGCCGGTTGATCCTGCTGATGTTGTCGCGGCTGACACGACGAAGCAGGGCGCGACATTGTTTGCCAACGAGGACGGCGGCAAGAAGAAACTGGACTGCAAGGAATACAACCGCGTGATGATCAACGGTAGCCGAAACGAGGTCGCGATCACGGGTGTTTGCAGTCAGATAATGGTCAACGGTCATGGGAACAAGGTGGCAGCTGTGGCTGCCGCGGAGATATTGACCTACGGCGGTCAGAACGAGGTGACGTATTCGAAGTTCGCCAACGGGAATCGGCCGACAGTAACGGACAGTGCGGGCTCGAATATTGTTTCGAAATCGATTGCTGGAGCCCCATCCCAGAAGAAGTAAGACTATTTAGGCGCCTGCTTAGTCATGTTCGAATCAGCCTGCCGATGAACTATTCGCCACGATCCTTTCTCTTTCCGAAAGATCATCGTAACGCGATAATCCTTAGTTGATTCTGTCGCTTGGCCGGGTACGTTGAATCGAATGTGTTCGAGTTGAACTACATATCCAAGATCACCATTCGAGACAGACACAAGCCGCTCGACCTTGTTTGTACCATTCGAAAACTGCTGGCCGACCCAATCGAGCCGCTTTGATATCGCTTCCCAACCCTTTTCGATCGTTCCGCCAAACCCGCCGGAAAGCGTTATGTCGTCCGCGTGTGACCATATGGATTTAAAGGCCTCCGCCTTTCCACCCTGCAATTCAAGCTGAGCCGCATCGACCTTCGTTAGGAACGACTCGAAGTCTTTTTGCTGCGCGTGTGCGAGCAACGAACAAGATAACAACAGTAAGCAAAAGATCAATAGGCGTTTAACCATCCGTTCAATCCTCCTGTACATCGCGTTCGTCCGGCTGCATCATCACAACCTTTTCTGCGATAGCGCTAAAAAGGTAAGGATACTTTTCTTTGGCTTCAACTTCGGACAAATTGATTAAGGCTGGTGGACCGCCACCATGCCAACTACCATTAGGATAGGTTCGCTCCCAGTAGCGACCGTCTTTAGGATCCCGAAAGAGTGTCTCCCACCCACCTTGAGCCTCGCTGAAGCCGATCCTCTCCAGATAATCGGCTGTCAAGTATTGAATCCGAAAACACGCCTCATCGCCATCAATCTCACCATCAACTTCTATCCAGTTGCCGATAACTTCCTTTTCGTCTGGCCCTAATTCTTTGGTCATCGTTCAACTCTGAACTACGGTTTCAGCCTATAAAGCATCCGCGGAAAAGGTATGGTTTCGCGGACGTGTTCGATGCCGGACATCCAGGCGACGGTGCGTTCGATGCCCATGCCGAAGCCGGCGTGGGGGACGGAGCCGAAGCGGCGGAGGTCGAGGTACCATTCGAAGGATTCGCGCGGAAGGTTGTGCGCTTCTAGCTGAGCCTCGATGTATTCGAGATTCGCCGCGCGTTCGCCGCCGCCGATGATCTCGCCGTAGCCTTCAGGTGCGAGGAGGTCTATGCCGAGAGCGCATTCCGGACGGTCCTTGTCGACTTCGAAATAGAAGCCCTTGATCGCCGTCGGGAAATGGTGGACGAAGACCGGCAGTCCGAACTGCTTTGAGAGATAGGTCTCGTCGGGCGCTCCAAAATCGCCTCCCCATTCAAAGCTGTTCTCAAGTTCCCCTTTTGCATGGCCTTCCTGCAGCATCTTGATGGCATCATCGTAATGCAGACGCGGGAACGGGCCTTTGATGGCCTCAAGGACAGTCGTATCGCGTTCGAGCGTCTTCAGCTCTTCTTGACGATCTGCTAGCACGCGTCCAACGATCGCAAGGATAAGTCCCTCGCCGAGGTCCATCATGTCCTCGTATGACGCAAAAGCGACCTCAGGTTCGACCATCCAGAATTCGGTGAGATGCCGGCGGGTCTTCGATTTTTCGGCACGAAACGTCGGGCCAAACGCGTACGACTTACCAAATGCTGCCGCAGTAGCTTCGTTGTAGAGCTGGCCGGACTGCGTTAGATAAGCCTTGTCGTCGCCGAAGTAATCGACCTCAAACAGCGTCGTTGTGCCCTCGCAGGCGGCCGGCGTGAAGATCGGCGTATCCGCGAGCGTGAAGCCGTTGTCGTCGAAATAATCACGGACGGCCTTGATGATCGTGTGTCGTATTTTCAATACGGCATGCTGCTTCTTCGAGCGGATCCAAAGATGGCGGTGGTCCATCAGGAACTCGGTTCCGTGCTCTTTCGGCGTGATCGGATAATCGTGAACGTTCTGCAGCACTTCCAATCCGGTAACGTCCAACTCGACACCGATCGACGAGCGGTCGTCAGTCTTGACGGTTCCTGTGACGACGATCGAAGACTCTTGCCCCAAGCTTTTCGCCTTTTCAAAGATCTCTTCGTCATTCCCCTTGAAAACCACGCACTGTACGATCCCCGTGCCGTCGCGGAGCTGCATAAAAACGAGCTTGCCGCTTGAGCGCGAATTGTATAGCCAGCCCTTCAGCGTGACCTCTTCGCCAACGTGATCCTTCAACTGTTCGATATATGTCTGCTTCATACTTTGTGCAAAAGTACGATTTTAATTGAATGAATGCAGAACTACCAATCACTGCCGTCCGTAGCGGATGCGGTCGAGTTCGGACGGTGCTGATCCATCCCGGACGTGCATCTTACGAGCACGTTCCATTTTGCTTAGCCGCTCGTCGATGCGGATCAATTCGCGGAAATATTCGCTGATCGAACCATAGCCGCCGGTACGAACCCGATGGCGGGCATACTCTTCCAATGTTCGCGGAAGTGAAATTGAGAGCTTTGTGATCATTCGTTTACTCCTTGTCCCGAAACAAAAGTTCGGAAATATTGCTACTAGTTCTTACTAATTCCGAGCTTTTCGGAAGGGTTCGGAACGGATACTACTGTGGGACACGCTTTTGCTAGCTAACCTACTGCATTAACACGGTTTGCGGGATCTGTCCCTGTGTCCCCGTTGTACCGCTGTCCCGCGCACGTCTAACGTCCCGTTTTAGGGACGTTGCAACGATAGCACACAGATGCATCATTCGTCCACACTTTCAGCTCTCATTTTTGCGAACATTGCGTCCAGTCTCTACCATTGACGTTATGGCGAATGTGCAAGGGTTTGTACCGGGTGATTTTCTTGTTTTTCAGATCGAGAGCGGGTTCGGGCTGATGCGTGTACTCGCGGTCGACGAATCGGAGTCCGATACCGTGTGGCACGTGACGGTTTATCGTGATCTGTTTCCTGAGATCGAATACGCCGACCTTGCTATTGGTTCGCCGGAATCGCTCACGCCCGAGATCGATCACATTGCTCTGACTGATCGGGCGTTCGAGAGTACACAGGTATCGCGGCTCGGGAATGTGCCGCTGACTGCAAAAGAGCAAGAATTGAATGACAATAGCGAGGTTTCGGATCGGTCGATCCGGCTTCTCCTCGGACTCAGATAGCCGATCCATTTACAACACGCTGCTCGGCAAAAGCTACGCGCTGACTTCGTCAGTAAGGCGCGCCGCGCATCTACGGAACCCAACCGAACCGAAAGCATTTGCGGCGGAAAGACTATGATCTAGATCGACTCAAACAACTGAAGATCTATCCCTTCGGACGGCAGCAGGACGCGATCACGGCGTCGAGGAACAGGAGGTTCAACATGGTGCAAGGCTTTAGCAAGTGGAACATCTGGTTAGTCACCGAGGAAGAGTGGAAAATGGATGGTTCTTATCAAGACCCTTCGACCATTCATTTCTATCGACGCTGGCGAGCAAGTGTCGAAGAAGCGCTGCGTAAGATCGAAGGCACTCCCGCCGGCCTGGCATTGTTTTCGAGAATTCGATCAGGGCCGGCGATCACGATCAGGCCTCATCCTCTCAATGTCTATGGCGACCCAAATGCAGCATGCAGAGGTCACGCCGGACCGGTCAAAGAAGTTTTAAGTGCAGAAAGAGTCAAGCTCAGGATGAGAAAAGATGGGTTTAATAGCGACCAGACAACGGGTGTAAAACCAATAACGATGGGTGCCGTGGTAGCTATAGAACCTGATAATTTGGAAAAAGGGAGTCACTGTTACAAGGAAATAAGAAAGCTCTCGGCTGGTCATGATTTCGGGTCTGCTCCTGATGAGGTGCTTTACCATGAGTTGATCCACGCGCAAAGAGGAGCGGCTCGGATCCATGACCCGCATCGACTTGGCTCATCTCTTTCCCGCTACACAGA
>JBEBGW010000379.1:0-4272 GCA_040081025.1 Pyrinomonadaceae bacterium
GCTACTCGCCGAGGTCGTGCCGAACCCGGCCACCGCCGACCCCGCGGCGTTCGCCCCGTACACGAAGACCACGCGCGACGGCCTCCGCAAAGCGCTCGATGAAGCAAAATCCCAGAATCTTTCCATCTCGCCGCGTGACAAAGATTCCGCAAAACGCAGCTCTGACGAAACCATAGAACTCTGGAAAAGCCGCGTCGATCCGGCGCTCAAACATTGGATCGGGACTGGAAGAATGACGCAGGCTCAGGCGGACAAACTGAAATCTCTTTCGCCTTACGAGCAGGTCCCCGAGGTCCTCAAGCTTGAGCAGCAGGGAATCTTCTTTGCCAAAGATCTCTCGAAATCCATCATCTATTCCGTGGCGCCTCCGGGAACATCTCAGCACCTCTCAATGCTCGCGTTTGACGTAAAGGAGCACGAAGACTCAAAGGTCCGAACGCTGCTCGCAAAGCACGGATGGTATCAAACAGTCATCTCAGACCTTCCGCATTTCACCTATCTCGGCTCAGGCGAATCAGACCTCCCTCAACGCGGCCTAAAGAAAACGTCTGATAACGGCCGAACCTTCTGGATACCTGAATGACCGAGACACTAAAACGCCCGGCCGCAGTGTCCCGAAGATGAGGAACCACAAAAAACACAAAAAGCACAGAAAATTCATCTAAAACAAACGGAAGGAACCACGGAAAGAGCAGAAGATACGGAGTGAAGGCGCGAAAAAGCGGACCTCAGAGATCCGCATTTTTATCATTAGAAGTTGGTACACCCGGCATGATTCGAACATGCGACCCTCTGATTCGAAGTCAGATACTCTATCCAGCTGAGCTACGGGTGCGTACAAATAAAGTCTAGTGTGCGAGACGCCCGATTGCAACTTTGGGCGAATTATCGAGCCGGTGGCGTGTCGATCTTCTGAATTCCGCGTCGAACATAGGTGACGATCTCACGGATCTGTGCCTCCGCCAACTTGTCCTTGAACGACGGCATTCCTTCATCAACGACACCATTCATTATGTAGCCGGATATCTTCTCGTCGGTGAATTTCTTGATCTTGTCCGACGTCAGGTCATCGACATTAAGGGTCTTGCCCTCGATCGTCATCTTGCCGCCCGTCCCGTTTTCCTTATGACAGGCGGCGCAATTCTGATTGAACAAAGCCCGCCCACCTGCAAGGTCGTCCATCCGCGTCACCTCGGCACTCGGCGCGGGCTTTGGAGTGGCAACGTTCGCCTTGTTGTCTGTTGGTGCGTTCCCACAAGCGAGCTCCGCCACCGATAATGCGAACAAAACGAAGAGTTTGAGTTGTTTCATAAGGAGTGTTTGACGTTGTAACTTAAATTTACGGGCGAGTTTAACGTAGGAAAGGTGCACTGGCAAGATGGATATGCGTCGCGGCCAATGAAAAGGTTTCTTGGACCGGTAAAAGAAGCTCCACGCAAAGCCGCTAAGGCCGCAAAGTGAAGCGCGTTGTAGGTGAGGGTGATACGGGTAACACATGCAACTCTTTGCGTGCTCTGCGTCTTTGCGTGAAACTTCTTAGCTGCCTCTGCTAATATTGCCGCAACGTTTCAGTTCGCTTCACAACTAATGCACAGAATATTGATCGTCGTCGCCATCCTCGCTTTTACGGCCCTCGCCCAAGACAGCGTATCCGTCAAAGGTCTCAAAGAAAAGGTAACGGTCGCTCGCGATTCTTATTCCCGCTCATATATCTCTGCAGCGAATGAATCCGATCTCTATTTCGCCCAGGGCTATATCACCGCCAGCGACCGGCTATGGCAGATGGATATGATGCGGCGTGTGGCTCGGGGCGAGACGGCTGAGCTTTCAGGATCGCGTACTCTTGAAGAAGATAAGCGTTGGAGACGGCTTGGTTTCGCTAAGACGGTCGACGACAGCATTCGGCATCTCGATCCAGCACTGCGTTCGGCTCTTGATAGTTATGCGGCCGGCGTAAACGCTTATATCGCTACGTTGAATGACACGACCCTGCCGATCGAATTCCGCATCCTGCAATACAAGCCAAGGCTGTGGACGCCAAGCGATTCACTGATCATCGGCAAAATACTCGCCGACGCACTCAGCTCGACCTGGCGGCAAGATCTTTTGAAAGCCTCTCTCCAAGCTTCGCTGCCGAAAGCAAAGTTCGACGAACTAGCCGATGTTCGTCACGATCAAGACGTGATCCTGTTCGGTAAGGACGTGGTACCCCTTCCTAAGCCAACGCCACGGGTCGTCGAGATCGCCCCTTCGATACTGGCAGCGGCGGAACGAATTCAGACCGCCCGTGACAACTCACTCGCAAGAATCGGATTCTTCGCCGAAGATCTGGCCGCCAGCAACAACTGGGTCATTTCCGGCAAACGAACCGCCGACGGAAACCCGATCCTAGCTAACGATCCGCACCTTGCTCCAACCGCTCCGGGGATTTGGTATCTCTCGCACCTCGAGTCGCCGACGATGCGGGTCGCCGGAGTAACTTTCCCCGGCGTTCCGGGCGTTGTTCTCGGCCACAATGAGCACATCGCATGGGGAGCGACCAACGTCGGCCCCGATGTTCAGGACTTGTATATCGAAACGTTCGATGCGTCCGGAAAAGTGAAAACTCCGACCGGATGGGAGGCGGCGAAGGTCAGGACGGAAACGATCAACGTCCGCAAGAGTCTTCTCGCTCCCGCGACTGAGCCCGTCACCTTAGAAGTTACGGAAACCCGCAATGGCCCGATCATTGTCGAGGAAGGCGGTAAGAAATATTCGCTCAAATGGACGGCCCATGACCCGAGAAATAATGATTTTGCGGCATTCTTTTTCCTTAATCGGGCAAAGAATTGGGACGAGTTCAATGCCGCGCTCTCGACCTATCGCGGAGCTTCGCAAAACTTCATTTACGCCGATACGAAAGGAAACATCGGCTGGCATATCGCCGGGGCGGTTCCTCTCCGCAAGACCGGCGACGGATCGCTGCCATACGACGGATCAACGACCGACGGTGACTGGACCGGGCTGATCCCATACGCCGAATTGCCGAACCTGTACAACCCCCCGAGCGGATTCATCGTTACCGCAAATCAGCGGATCGCCGGAACCGATTACAAATACCCGCAACTCATTCGTGATTTTGCGACTCCGTGGCGGGCAAGGCGTTTGTTCGATCTCTTCAGTGCAGATTCAAAAGCGACAATGGATTCGGTCGGGGCAGCGCAGTTCGATTCGTTTAATATTCCCCTCTCAAATCTCTCGAAAGAGATCGTCAAAGCTAATGCAGCGTCTGATCCTACGCTGGCAACGGTCGGCGCCTGGGACGGTAAGATGTCGCCGGACTCGCAGGCCGCTCTACTTGTAAACGAGATCCGCGGCTGCCTCGCCAACAAGATCGCTGATGGCAGCAAACCCGCTCCCGCATACGTTATCCGGGAACGCATCCTCGACCGAGCGGTCCGTGAGAAGTCTGACCTCTGGCTCCCCGCCGGATTTTCAGACTATACGGCTTTGATGAAAGCGTGTGATGCCGAATCCGTCGCTGCCCTCGAAAAACGCTACGGTGCCGACCGTTCCGCTTGGATCTGGGGTAAGGCAACTGCCTCGCGTCTGTCGCATCCGCTCGTCGCCGCGCCACTCATCGGTGGCCAATTCGCCACGCCAACTGACGGCCTCTACGGGAGCGGTCAAACACCCAACGTCGCCTCAGCGGTTTCAATGCGACTTATCGCTACGCCGGGAAACTGGGACACCACCCGTCACACTATCCCCCTCGGCCAAAGCGGCGATTCCAAATCACCCCATTACAAGGACCAGTTCGAGGCATACAAAACGGGGAATTCGCTAACATATCCGTTCTCACGGGAAGCGGTCAGGGCGGCAACGGTCAAGACGGTAATGCTGACACCATAAGCGGCAGAAATCTACTGACACGTCGTTCCACCTATGGCATTCTTTCCGTCCGGGTGAATGCCCGAAGATCTTTGAAAAACCGCCAAAAAAGGTAAACTTGATGTGTGTGGGACAGTGGGACAACGAAATTTGGGACAGCGAGGAAACTATTCGGCGTATTTGCTGAGTCGGTCTAGAAAGTCTGAAAGGATCACGGATGCGGCCTCGGAATCGACCGTGGAGCGAAGATTTTCGGAGTGTCCCGGCCTTTTCCATAGCCTGCCGCGAGCCTCATAGGTGGACACACGCTCATCCTGTAGGAAAACAGGGATTTCCAGCGATAAGGATAATTTCCGGACAATATCGGTAGCTTCCGCGGTCATCGCGATTTCTCCACCCTCG
>JBEBGW010000060.1:0-15970 GCA_040081025.1 Pyrinomonadaceae bacterium
GAAGATGCTCGCGGATAGTTTCAAAGCTGCTTACCCTCTTGTCGAGTTTCTCCGAAATGCCCTCCGGTGACTTTCAGTGGCACCGTGAATAAGATTGCTTCAACGCATCGACGAGCTCGTTGTTGAGCTGCTTCGCGGCGGTCAATACGAACATGTGCGAGATCCGCGGCATCGGCCCAGATAGTTTGGCCTTTTCGATCGTCTCATCGAACGGACGGTCGCCGAGGTCGAGGCCGACTCGGAGTTCATTCGGCTTGATGTTGATCGCCGCAAACTCGCGATTATCGAGTATCGATACGTAAATCTTCTTCGGCAGAACGCTTGAGTTCGGAAAGTGCTTACTGACGAATTCGACGAACGATTCGTACAGCGGTTTCATATCCCCAGCCTTCGCGAACTGTGCATCGAGCAAATTGTCGGTGCTTTGATAGACCGGCTTTCCTCCGTTCGCATGAATTCCCGCCAGTAGCGATGCGTTCATATGACCGAATCCGTGCTCAGTCTTGAGCCATGCGATCACGTCGTTTCTTTTCTTACTCCCGAAACCGTCAATCGTTTTCATCCACGCCGACAGATCCGTGCCGGTCGAAACCTTCAGACCGTCCATGAACTCTTTCTCAAATTCGCCTGATGTTTTCTGCACCTATTATCTCCAGATGCCTAGGATGAATCCGATCACGGCGAAGTATACGACAACATAGCCGCAGTTGATCGCGACGTATCGGAACGTTCGCTGTTCGAAAAGAGCGATGATAGTGAACATCGCGACCACCCAAACCGCCGCTAGCAGCGCGGCGCCGATGCCCCATTGCCAGGTTGTTCCCGGAGCACCGAGAAAGAAAGCGAGGTTGTATGACACGAGCCATGCGAGCAGAAACGAAAGCCCGAACGTCCTCGCCGGATTTGCCTTAGCCAACTGCTCGTCACTCAAGCCGACCTCGGCTTGCCACGGCTTCTGAAACAGGAACGGGGACCACCAGAGAAAGCCGATGGCCAAACTCATCACGGCACAGGCGAATACTGCAATGTGATTGATGTAAAAGTTTTCCATAACGGCTAAAGACTAGCTGCCGCAACACCGTATGTATTGGAAAAAATTTACCTGTATTGATTACTCGAAGCCGAGTCGGTCAGCGAGATCTTGAAGATATTTGAAATGTCCGTGACTACGATCTGTTTGTTCGTAGTATTCGCGAAAAAGACGTTCGCCCTCGATGCGATCGTGATGTAGCACCATCAACGCCACGTCGAGCTTTGCACGGGGTGGAGCGTCGTCGAATCGACCATAGTTCTCACGAAACTTAACTCTAGTGTCATAGAGAGCGAAGTAATCAAACCCCACTGATTCGAACCCGTCGATGACGATCGTCGAAGTCTGATCAACTTCGCTCGTCAAATCCCACCAGACGTCCTTCTTATAAAGTAAATGCGGCAGCCGATTTCGGACTTGGCAGTAGACCTCTTGATAAAAATTGGTTGGCTTGTGCCATTCTTCAAAGTCGTATAATTCCTTGATCAGAACGCCAATATTGACGGTGAACTTGCCGTATAAGTTAAGTCGGAAAGAAGGGATTTCCGGAGCAAGTTCGTAAGGACCGGTCTGAAACTGCACTACCTGAAAGATTCCTGATTCGTCAGCCTCGCGATTGAAAGTACGTCCTTTCTTACGGAAGCCCAGCGGTTTCATAAACTCATAAACCTTTCCCTGTACCTCGTCCAACGCGAGAACATACTTTGACTTTTCGGTCATAGGTCTAGGTATCAGCCGACCGGGATGTAATTTTGGTAGTTCGTGTGGATTTTTGAGTACTGCTCGGGTGTGAATCCGGAGAAGTGTTTAAAGTCGTGGATAACGTGAGCCTGATCGTAAAATCCGCACTCACCCGCGATCGTGCCCCAATCGATCTCGGGTGCCGCGTCGATCGTTCGCACCGCCTTCTGAAACCGCATGATCTTTAAATAGGCCTTCGGAGTAACGCCGATCTGCTTTCGGAACATATCGGTGAAATGCTTCTGCGAGTAACCGATCTTCTCGTTCATTCGGCGAATGCTGAGAGCGTCGGGACGTTCGATCATTTCACTGACGGCGAACGACACGCACGGATTCAAATTCAACTTCGATCGAAACTTCCGCACCAGAAACTCCTCGACCATCACGAATCGCCGATCTACGTCCTTCTCAGCTAGCAGCCGCTCGCGAAGTTCACCGAAATCGCTGCCCCAGACCAGATCCGCATCAACGACACTGTTTCGGATCTCGTCCATCGGGAAAGGAAAGAACGGTGCAGCCATACCTTTCTTGAACGAGAGCACCATCATAGCCGCACCGTTGCCCGACGGGATCGTGATCGGTTCGGTGCGTAGGCCGGACGCCCACACGTGATTGCACGCCTGGATCTCCTTCAGCGTGTGATTGTCGTAAACGTGCTGCGGCGTGTCGTGAAAATCGATGAGGATCTCGGTGTCGCCATTTGGGAGAAATCGATCAACGGTGTGAGCATGCTCGACGCGTTCGAAGTAGATGAACACATCGATGAACTGGTTCAGTGGGAATGTCGGAGCGTGGACTTGGAAGATCATCTTAATCGGCCCAAGAATCATACGCTCGGGCTTATTCCGCCAAGCAACTACTTGAAATCGGCGTCTTCAAGACCTTTTATCTTGTCGACCCGACGGCCATGGCGACCGCCTTCAAAATTGGATTCGAAAAATGCCTTTACGACTGCTGCCGAGTCGGCCTCGCTCAGAAACCGGGTAGGTAGTGAGAGGATGTTAGCGTCGTTGTGCTGTCTCGCGAGTGCGGCGATCTCGGGCGACCATGCGACGGCCGCCCGCACTCCTTTGACCTTATTCGCTGCGATCGCCATTCCGGTACCTGATCCGCATACGAGCAAACCCTGCTCATACTTTCCGCTCGAAACACTCTCGGCGACCTTTTGCGCGTAGTCCGGATAATCGACGCTCTCGGGCGTCATCGTGCCCATATCCTCGTACTCGATCCCGAGTTCGTCGAGCGTCTTCTTGACCTTTTCTTTCTCCTCGAAGCCTGCGTGGTCCGCTCCGAGGGCGATTTTCTTAGCCATACTTACGATTCTAGCGTGTAACGACTATGACCGCTACCGGGTTTCACCGCGAAATTCATTGTTCGCCACAGATTTACCGACTATAATCAAACGAGACGCCGTTTGCCGATGAAGCCGATCCTAAAATCAGCCTTCTTTATCCTTTCGCTATTCGCGGTGGTGTCCTATGCTCAGGATTTCCTGCCGGAACTCGTCAAACGCGTAAAGCCCTCTTCCGTATCGATCGAAACTTTTAACTCCCGCGGCGAAACGGTCTCACGCGGCAGCGGGTTCTTCATCGCTATCGACCGGATCATCACCAATCGTCATGTGATCGAGCGTTCGAGTCGCGTGGTTATCACGCTCGTTGATGGGAAGAAGTTTGTGGCGAAAGGAGTACTCGCTGTCGATGGCGAGGGCGATCTTGCACTGCTTCAGGTCGATGTGCCCGCAGGCTTGGCTCGGCCGCTGCCGATCGTCGCACGCGTCCCGCAGGAAGGTGAATCGATCGTGGTTATCGGCAATCCGTTCGGCCTCGAAGGAAGCGTGTCGGATGGAATTGTTTCTGCCGTTCGCGAGATCTCGGGCTACGGCAAGATCATTCAGATCACCGCACCGATCTCGCCGGGGTCGTCCGGCTCGCCGGTCGTAAATATGTACGGCCAGGTTGTCGGAGTCGCGACGCTTCAGGCGGCCGAGGGCCAGAGCCTGAACTTCGCCGTCCCGGCGCAGCGTATCTTGCAGTTGAAGGTAAACGATCTGCAGACCATCTCGGCACTCTCTGCTGACACGCAGAAAAACAAGCGCGCGAATGCCGAGAGGTCTTATTCGCAAGGCGTCGCCCAACTTTCGCGTGACGATTACTCTCGTGCTCTTCCGTTCTTCGAGCGCGCTTCCGAACTCGATTCGAACTACGCCGAGGCATGGTATCAGGCCGGCTTTACTTACGGAGCGTTAGGGCGACATCAGGATGCGTTGAAAGCCTCAAAGCAGGCCGCGAAGCTTCGCCCGGAGTGGCCGGAGACGTTCATAAATATCGGTGCGTCGAGCTTTGCTTTAGGCGACTTCAAGGAGGCCGCCGAAGCCTACAAGACCGCAATTCGCCTTGACGGCGACAATCCCGAAACCCAATACGCCTACGGCCTGACGCTCAACAAACTGAACAAGCCGGACGAAGAGATCCTCGCTTATCGGCGTGCTATCGCGATCAAACCGGATCACGCGAACGCTCTCGAGAAGCTTGGTCAGGCTTATTTCAAGAAGAAGCGCTGGAACGATGCAATAGCCACGTTCGATCAACTTCTCATCTACAAGCCCGAATCGAAAAATTACAACTTCCTCGGCGAGAGCTATTATGAGGTCGAGAAATTCGACGATGCCCTCACTGCCTTCAACAACGCAGTCGGATACGACGCCGATTTCGACCAGGCCCGCTATAATCTCGGTCGCACTTACGTCAAACTCAAGAACTCCGCGATGGCTCAGGTCCAGTACGAAATTCTTCGCAACTCACGCAGCGATTGGGCCGATCGTCTTCTGGTCTTAATAAATCCCTAAAATTAGCTGACAAATTTCGGCATCGCTGACTATATTTGTCAGGTCCCCATGCGTATCGGACTAGGACAAACGCCCGACAAGCGGGGATTTTCGGTCAGTCAGACCGAATTTCCGCGTGTGTGAAGTGGTCTCGGAGCCCGATAGAAAGGCACGCATATTGCCCTAGCAAGCGCGGACTTCTCCGCGCGGATAACTCGAGTCGCACTCCAGAGACCGCTTCCACCTATGCAGCTTCAACAGACCCTTTCGGGCCTCGTACCAAAAATTCCGCTCGACCAACTAAACGATCGAGCCCGCACCGAACGCGAGAAGATCCTCATCGTGGACGATTCGCCCGTGGTCCGGCGCAGCCTCGCGAAAGCTTTGGGCGATGCGTATCAAACCTCAGAGGCCGGGACGGTTCTCGAAGCCTTCGAACTACTGAGATCAACCGAATTTGCGCTCGTCATCACCGACATCATCATGCCGGGCCTTTCCGGCATCGAGCTTCTTCGCAAAGTGATCGAGGTCTATCCGCGTACCGCGGTTATCGTCGTCTCCGGAGTCGATCGTCCCCAGCGTGCGCTAGACGCCGTTCGCCTGGGAGCGTTCGATTACCTTATCAAGCCGTGCGACAACGATGTGCTAGCTCTCACGGTCACACGAGCACTCGAGCATCGAAGTCTCCTCATCAACGCCAAGCGATATAAGGCCGATCTCGAGGCTCGCAACGAGGAACTTATTCGAGGCAAACAACAGCTTCAGCGGCTGCAGGCTCAGATCGTGCAAAACGAGAAGATGGCGTCGATCGGGCAACTCGCCGCCGGCATCGCACATGAGCTGAACAATCCGGTCGGCTTCCTTTATGGCAATCTCGACCTACTCGGAGGCTGCATAAATGATCTCACAAGGGTCGTTAGGTTTTATGAACACGTCGAGGTTTCGAGTGAGATCGCCCAGGCGGCAGAGTCCTTGAAAGAACAACTCGGCTACCGCCGGACGATGTCAGACCTCGATTCGATCCTTGCCGACTGTCGCGAAGGTGCCGAACGCGTTCGCGACATTGTTCAGAATCTCCGCACGTTCTCGCGTCTCGACGAAGCCGAGTTAAAGCGAACGGACATCCATGAAGGCATCGAATCGACTCTTCGAATCTTGTCGAGATACTTCAGTGTGGGAACGATCGAACTCGTCCGCGATTTCGGCGATGTTCCTTCGATCGAGGCATATTCCGCAAAGCTCAATCAGGTTTGGATGAACCTTCTGGTCAACGCGGCGCAGGCGGTTGGGTCAAATCCCGGCACCGTGACGATAAGCACCCGAGCGACGGATGACAAGGTTTTCGTGGCGATAAGCGATACCGGATGCGGCATCGACCCGGCGGTGGCGGGACGAATATTCGATCCGTTCTTTACGACTAAGTCCGTTGGCGAAGGTACGGGTCTTGGTCTCTCGATCTCCTTCGGCATTATCGAGGACCATGGCGGCACGATCAACGTGGATAGCAAACCCGGCGTTGGAACGACCTTTACGGTAGAACTTCTTCAGCGACTTCCGCAAAACAGCTCCGTAGACTTAGATTCTAATTCTAAATTAGAGGTACAGCATGCATACAGCTTATAAGATCCTTTGTGTTGACGACGAAACCGCGAACCTACGCCTTCTGGAAAGGCTGTTCCGCGATTCGTACGAAGTCTTCACAGCTTCCAGCGGTGCTGAGGGGCTTGAACTCCTCGCTCTTCACGATGTCGCGCTCATCATCTCAGATCAGCGAATGCCCGGAATGCCGGGGATCGATTTCCTGATGCAAGCGGCTGAAATGCGGCGGCAAACCGTCCGCATCATGCTCACCGGATACACGGATGCCGGAACTCTCGTCGACGCGATCAACTCCGGAGTCATTTATAAATATGTGACAAAGCCATGGGTCAACGAGGATCTCGCGGCGACCGTGAAGCGCGCACTTCAGCACTACGAGACGACCAAGGCTCAACGGCAGCTTCAGCTTCAGAACGAACGTCTCCAAGCCTCCTTGAAATCGACCCGGGACGCATTCATCGAAGTATTGATGCAGCGGCTCGACTCAAAGGATCCCTTTGCGAGAGGCCATGCCGAACGTGTCCGCGATCTTGCCGCTGCGATCGGTGATGTGATGGGGCTCGATCGACCCGACATAGAAAAGCTCGCCCTGGCCGCGTACCTTCACGAAACGCCGCTTAGCGGACTCACCAACGAATCGAGCGAAAGGCAGTCCGATTTCTCCGACCGCGATTTCCGTTTTATCGAGAGCTGTTTCGAAGGCGGACTCGAACTGTTCGAGCGCGTTCAGGATCTCGACGAGACCGCATCGACCCTTAGATACCAGTTCGAGCATTTCGACGGTTCCGGTCAGCCGCGAGGTTTTTCCAAGGAACAGATCCCGCTGCACTCGCGAATTCTTTCGGTGGCGAATGCCTTTGACGCGTTCACCGCTCAACGAAACAACGCAAAGCCGATGTCGACGGATGACGCGCTTCAGGCGATCGCCGCCAAGGTCGGACGGCATTTCGATCCTGATGTGGTCAGCGCACTTTGCCGGCTTTTGCTCGGCAACGCCGGACGCGAGGAGGAAGTTTTCGAACTCGATATGGACCTTGTTGCCGCCTAAAATTCGACCATCCGAATTTTGTTCAAGAAGAGCCGTAGTTTTGCGGCTCTTTTTTCATTATTCGGAACATTGGGTCGAATCCATGCGTACTCTCGCTCGGAGTTCACCAATATGAAATTCGACCTTGAGCGTTCTATCGAGGTACTTTCGGCTACGCCGGGATGCGTTCGAGCGTTGCTCGCTGATCTGTCGGAAGAGTGGACGGCAAGCAAGGGCGATCGCGACAATTGGGAGCCGTACGACATCATCGGCCACTACATCTACGCCGAGGAGGCCGATTGGATACCGCGTGCGAAGGTCATCCTCGCCCAGGCCGACGATCGAACATTTCCGCCGTTTGATAGGTACGGACAATTTGAAAAATCGGATGAAGAATCGCTGACGGATCGTCTCGACGAATTCGCCCGCATCCGAAACGAGAACATCGAGATCCTCCGATCATGGGAATTGGTCGATGAAGAACTGGAACTAAAGGGGGTTCATCCCGAATTCGGTGAGGTCACGCTCGGCGAGTTGATCGCAACATGGGTCGTCCACGACCTCACCCACATCCGCCAGATCGCGACCGTCATGGCGAAACGCTACGACCAAGCCGTCGGGCCTTGGAAGGCGTATTTGTCGATCCTAAACTGACGGCCCACGTTATTCCTCGTCGAGTTTATCGATCAAACGCTGTTGACGTGTTGACCTAACGCGAAGGACATTAACCTTGTCCTTCTGGATCGAAAATAGGATTCGATAAACATTTCGCTTCTTGCCGAATAAGTGTTCGCGAACTTCTACGTCAAACGCCGCGGTTTCAACGCTGACCGGACATCGCGTAGGCATCTTGCGAAGAGACGTTATCGCCTGACTACACGTCCATAACCACCTATCAGCAGAATCAAGATCACGCTCCATCAGCCAAGCTCGGATCTCGAAAATGTCTGCCTTAGCCGAAGGCATTAGGAGTACTTCAAAGGTCATTTCTTCGAAGTCTTTGCGGTAGAGCCTTTCAAAAGTTCCGAAAAAAAGGCGTCGGCTGGTTCGCCCCTGCCTGCTTTCATTTCTTCGATCGCGGGACGAAGCGCTTCGATCGTTTCGATTCGCTCCGTGATCTCCAAGAGTCGCTGGTAGCTACCGGCATCCTGCACTACAAGTTCGGCCCGACCATTGATCGTGAGAACGACCGGTTTTCCCGATTGCTTGAGTTCTTTGAGATAGTCCGCAGTATTCCTCTTGAAGTTTGAAAGGGAATCAATGTCGGTTTTTAAGTTGATCATGTGTGCACCTTATCTGCATTCAATTTAGTGCACATTACGCTCATAGTCAAGCTTCGCCTATTTCCGATTGATCAAACTGGCCGAAAATCCCGCACCGAAGCCGTTGTCGATGTTGACGACGGTCACGTTCGACGCACACGAGTTGAGCATTCCGAGCAGGGCCGCGACGCCGCCGAACGACGCTCCGTAACCAATGCTCGTTGGCACCGCGATCACCGGGACGCTCACAAGACCGCCGACGACCGACGGCAACGCTCCTTCCATACCCGCGACAACAATTACAACTTTCGAATTCTGCAACCGCTCGCGTTCGGCGAGTATCCGGTGCACGCCGGCAACACCCGCATCCCAGATTCGCTGGACTCTATTACCCATTGCTTCGGCCGTAAGTGCTGCTTCTTCGGCGATGGGAATATCGCTCGTTCCGGCGGTGCAAATCGTGATCTCTCCGACGCCTAGATCCGTCGAGTCTCGCATCACTCGAATGACTTTTGCCGATTCATGCCACTCGGCCTCGGTGTAAATATTGCGAATGTCGCCGTAAACGTCTTGGTTCGTTCGGGTGATGAGTACGTTCGGCGAACGGGCGATCAGCTTTTCAAAGATGCCGCAGATCTGTTCTGACGTCTTGCCCATCCCAAAGATCACCTCTGGAAATCCTTGCCGCGAAGCCCGTCCGTGATCGACCCGCGCGTATCCAATGTCTTCGAACGAGAGATTTTTGATTCGGTCTACGGCTTCTTCACGGGAAATAGAATCGGAGTATAGATCGTCGAGGATCTTCGAAATATCAGGTTTGTTCATCTTGTTCTTCTTATTCTGTGGTTATCTTTTCTTACCACAGAACAAGAAAATCAGGAATGAACAAGAAAAGGGCGGGGAAATCGTTCCCCGCCTAAGGACTCAGAAGAAGATGAATGACTTGACCCGATGAAAGAGTTGAACGATTGCTGAGCTAAACGAAAAGGCCGACGTATTTATAGAGGGACGAGATCTTGATGAGAACCGCTGCGAATGCGTCGCTGCCCGCCAGATCTATCGCTTTTTCGATCATGCATTCGATGATGTTCATTGCCTCGCACCTCCTTCCGAAATATTTGGCGTCCTTCGATCGCCTTCAACCTAATAACGCGTCGAAGGCACGCGGATTGTATCGGCGAATCCGCAACTTTCCTTAACTTTCGGCAAAATATAGAATCTAGGTACCGAGCATATGGAACTGACCGTCGCAATTACCGGAGCTTCCGGAACGATATACGCGCACCGAACGCTGCAGCTTCTGGCCGCGAGCGGAGCGGTCGAGACGATCAATCTGATAATGTCCGGAACCGCTGCGACGGTCGCTCAGGTCGAGATGGGCGTGAATCTTAAGGAACCGACGATCGCGAAGATCAACGAATGGCTCGGATTGGACCCGGACTCGAACCTGATCCGCTATTGGCGGCTCGATAACCTTGCGGCGAAGCCTTCGTCGGGATCGAACAAGCAAGCCGGAATGATCGTCGTGCCCTGTTCGATGGGTACGCTCGGAGCGATCGCGAGTGGTGCCGGTACGAATCTGATCCACCGGGCTGCCGATGTTTGTCTTAAGGAAGGCCGAAAGCTCCTGCTCGTGCCCCGCGAAACGCCCTACAACGCCATCCATCTTGAGAATATGCTCAAACTTTCGCGGGCCGGAGCCCGAATTTTGCCGGCAAGTCCGGGCTTTTATCACCGTCCTAACTCAATAGGGGAATTGGTCGATCATCTTTGCTACAGGATCCTCGACCAGTTCGACATTCCCCATTCGAGTAAAACTAAATGGACGGGCGAAGAAGTGCCCGAGGAGTAGGATGAAGAGAATTCTGTTATTACTGATCGCTGTCGCAATGGTTGCGGCGACGATCTCAGCGCAAGAAGAGAAATATCTGAAACCGGTTGATGAGGCATCGCAGGATCCGTCGTTCCTCGCATTCCGCACGAAACTGATCGCGGCGGTCGATAGAAAAGATGCGGCATATATCTATTCGGTCGTAGATCCGAAGATCCGCAACGGTTTCGGCGACCGCGATACCATCGTGTGGTTCAAGCGTGACTGGAAACTTGAGAACAAGAATTCGAAGTTCTGGAAGACCTTCGCGACGGTGATCAAGAATGGAGGGGCATTTTGGAGCGATGGAACGGAAAAGAACTCGTTTGTGGCTCCGTTCTCGTATTCAAATTGGCCGGATGGCCTCGATGCGTTTGATCACTCGGTTATCTTTGGCACAGACGTGAACCTGCGCGAAGAACCGTCGACAACCGGCAAGGTAGTCGCGAAGCTGTCATACAGTATCGTAAAGGTCGAACAGGAAACTCTTCCAAAAAGTGGAAAGTCAGAGTATCCGGGCTGGCGGAAGGTCAAAACGCTCGGCGGCCTCGAAGGATATGTAAAGGACGAGTTCGTTCGGAGTTCGGTCGATTACCGTGCGGGCTTCGAAAAGAAACGCGGTAAGTGGATGTTGACCTTCTTCTTAGCCGGCGACTAGTCTGTTCGTGAAAACTGACCCAGTAGAGAGATTTTCCAACCGCGTAGAAAACTACGTCAAATACCGGCCGTCTTATCCGGTCGAGGTGCTTGACGTATTCCGACGCGAGATGGAAATGACGCCGGAGTCAATCATCGCCGATGTCGGGTCAGGAACCGGAATATCGACTAAACTATTTCTAGAGAACGGTAATGTTGCGTATGGCATCGAGCCGAACTCGAAGATGCGAGAAGCGGCTGAACAGTTCCTTACGAATTATCCGAAGTTCCAAAGCATCGACGGTACATCGACTGCGACTACGCTAGAAGATGGCTCGATCGACATCGTCACCGCTGCCCAAGCTTTCCATTGGTTCGATCCCGAACCGACTCGAAACGAATTCAAGCGGATCCTGAAACCCGGCGGATGGGTCGCGTTGATGTGGAACGAAAGACAGTTGAACACAACGCCGTTCCTGATCGAATACGAGCAATTTTTGTTGAAATACGCGAGCGATTACACCAAGGTTCGCCACGACAACATCAATGAAACCGCCCTTGCTCGGTTCTTCGAGGGCGATTTTGGGACCGCAACTTTTGCGAACAGGCAGGTTCTGGATCTTGAAGGAATCAAGGGGCGAGTGAGTTCATCATCCTATATGCCGTCGGTGTCGGACACGAAATATTCGGCGATGGTCGAGGAACTGCGGACTTTGTTTGCTAAACACGCTGAAAGCGATAAAATAACAGTTCTCTACGACACCAACGTTTTCTATAAGCAGTACTAGACCTATGTCAGTTAAGGCTGAAACATCCAGCGAACCCCGCACAATTTCCGTCGCCCATTCACCCGATTCGGACGATGCATTCATGTTTTATGGGCTTGCGACGAACAAGCTCGAAACCGATGGGCTCAAGTTCGAGCACACGCTAAAGGACATCCAATCGCTCAACGAAGATGCGAAGAGCGGCGTCTTTGACGTCAGCGCCATCTCGTTTCACGCTTATGCCTACGTTTCCGACAAATACGCATTGTTGCCGCACGGTGCAAGCATCGGCGACAAGTACGGCCCGATCGTCGTTTCCAAAGAGCCGCGCAAAGCCGAAGAGATCGGCCAGATGAAGATCGCCATCCCTGGCGAACTCACAAGCGCGTTTCTCGCACTTCGCATCTACAACAAGGACTTTCAGTACGAAGTCGTCGAATTCGACAAGATCATCGATGCGGTTCTTGATGGGCGCGTGGATGCGGGCTTGCTGATCCACGAAGGCCAGCTTTTCTACAAGCAGATGGGCCTCGATAAAGTTCTCGACCTCGGCGAATGGTGGCACGAAAAGACCGGTCTGCCCCTACCGATGGGCGGTAATGTCATCCGCCGCGATCTTGGCGAAGACCTCATGAAGCAGGTTTCGAAACATCTTCACCGCAGCATTCAGTATTCGATGGACAACCGCGAAGACGCGCTCGCTTATGCGATGCAGTTCGCCCGCGATATGGCCCCGGAACTCGCCGACCGATTCGTGGCGATGTGGGTAAACGACCTTACGCTCGACTACGGCGAACGCGGTAAAGAAGGCGTCCGCCGTCTGCTGAAGGAAGGTTTCGACGCCGGGATCATCCCGCACGAGGTCGATATTCAATTCGTCGACTAGCTTTTATCGAAATTTGGCCATTAATAAGATCGGACGTCCCATACATTCGGGGCGTCCGTTTTTCGTTGAAGTTGCGAACTATCGGCCTCGTACATGCATCTATATGTTGATGATCAGGAAAGTTACGCTTGTTTTCGCACTTTTTGTGTTCTCGGCCATAGGCGCTTTCGCGCAAGCCTCGACGATCACTCCCGGCAGCCTTTCGAAGGCTGAGGTCGACGCGATGGTCACGAAATTTACGGCGAATGAATCGTCGTTTCGCCAGGCACTGACCGATTACGTGTTCAATCGATACGCGACGATCAGCACCGTCGGCCTCGGCGGACAGATCACAGGCGTTTATCGGCGTGATTCGTTCATGACCTTCACGTCGGACGGCAAGCGGTTCGAGAAGATCACGTTCTCGCCAATGTCAACGCTTACCGAGCTCTCGATCACTCCCGAGGATCTCGAGGATCTAGGCGGCGTTAATCCCTTCGCTCTCGAGCCGCGAAACGTGTCGCAGTACACCTTCAACTATCTTGGCAAAGAAAAGATCGACGACCTGAACCTTTTTGTCTTCGAGGTTGCGCCGAAAGTAATGCCCGATCCGAAATCTGGCGTCCGCCTTTTCACCGGCCGCATCTGGGTCGATGACGAAGATCTGATGATCGTGAAGTCTAAGGGAAAGGCCGTTCCGGAAACGAAGAAGAACAAGTTTCCGATCGTCGAGACCTGGCGCGAGAATGTCGACGGCAAGTACTGGTTCCCGTCATTTGCGTCGTCAGATGATCAGTTGGTGTTCGACAGCGGACAGGTCGTTAGGATGCGGATGCGCGTGAAGTATGCCGATTACAAGATGGGCCGAACCGACGTGATCGTCGGCGATGCCGAGGACGTTTCTGATCAGCCACAGCCGTCACCGAGTCCGACCCCGAAGAAACCATAAGGTTTCAAGAATGGACTTGTTAAAAAGGCTCGCGATCTTGCGGGCCTTTCTGCTTCCAGGCCATCTCAGTCGCTATCGCTTCACGCGTCTCACGAAGAATGTCCATCAACTCACGACCCTCAGTTCTCAGCGGCCGCAGCAAGACCATCTCGATCGTTCCGGGATGGAGCACGCCGGTTTTCTTGCCCATCAACCTGTCGGTATTCTTAAACGCTACCGGGATGATGTCCGCTCCGGTCTGAAGGGCAAGATGGAACGCTCCTTTCTTGAACGGCAGCAACTCGCCCGGCATCGCGCGCGTTCCTTCGACGAAAACCCCGAATGAATATCCGTCATTCATCACCTGCTGGGCTTTTTCCATCGATTGCCTTGCGCGTTCCGGGTTCGAACGGTCGATGGCGATGATGTTCACGAAACCCATCCCTTGCCCGAGCACCGGTACGGCCAGCAACTCCTTCTTTGCGACGAGCCCGATCCGTCGTCCGGCGTACCTGAATAGCGCTGCGGTATCGAGATAGGATCGGTGATTTGAAGCAAAGACGTACTGTCTTCCTTCCTCCAGATTCTCAAGACCTGTCACTTTCACGTTCGTTCCGCACGCCTGCAGCCAGGTCTTGGCTCCCCAAAGGGCGAGCGGATAAAGCCAAAGCCGGCGGTTGATGATCCACAGGAAAAGTACGCCCGGAAGTCCGACTACGAGCAGCAATGTTGACGCGGCGGTCCAGCACCACCAATACCAAAGTTTCCCGGCAACCCGCGATTTGTTATCCTGCTCCAACGGGAAAACGATCTTCTTGTTCTCGCGAATCCCAAGCTCAAGTTCACCGCCGAGACGCGGAGTCGCCGAGATTTCCATAGTCGGTGTGTCAGCCATGTGCCGTCTCGTAAGTTACACGATATGAAAAGGTTTTTCGAATCGTCCGCCTTGATCATTCTCTGCGGGTTTGTCGTTTTTGTCTCGCTCGCAAATGCACAGCCGTCACCGAAATCGGTGCTCGGTTTTCAGCCTACGGACGACAAGACGATCGCGGATTGGGGACAGATAACTAACTATTTCGCCAAGCTAGACGCCGCGAGCCCAAAGGTGCTGGTAAAGGAAATAGGGAAGACGACGCTTGGTAAGCCGATGATCGTCGCGTTCATTTCGTCGCCTGGGAATATCAGCAAACTTGAGCGATATAGAGCGATGAACGCCAAGCTCGCCGACCCGCGAACCATCAAGAACGACGGCGAGCTCAACAACATTCTTGCGAATGGAAAGTCGATCGTATCTATCTCGTGTTCGATCCATTCGACCGAGATCGTCGCGTCGCAGATGTCGATGAATCTCGCCTACGAACTCGCGACTGCGACCGATCCCGAAACGCGCGAAATACTCGACAACACGATCCTGTTGCTGATCCCGTCGTCTAATCCCGACGGCGTGCAGATCGTTGCCGACTGGTACAAGAAGACCCTGGGCACCAAGAGCGAAGGAACCTCGCCCCCGGAGCTGTACCATCACTACGCCGGCCACGATAACAACCGTGACTGGTTCATGCTGAACCTTCAGGAGACGCGGAACATTACGAAACTCTACTGGCAGGAGTGGTTCCCCCAAATCGTCTACGACGTTCATCAGCAAGGCGTGGTTGCGTCGAGGTTCACGATTCCGCCGTTCTACGATCCGCCAAACCCCAGGATATCGCCTTCGATACTCAGGGAAGTTGGCCTGGTCGGGTATAAGATCGCCGCGGACCTTCAGGCAAAGGGAATTTCAGGCGTCGCGTCAAACTCGGCTTACGATACATGGTGGCACGGCGGATTCCGCTCGGCACCCTATTACCACAACTCGATCGGCATCTTGACCGAAGCAGCGAGCGCGAACCTCATGTCGCCTGCGACGGTTACGCCCGATCAGCTCAAACGTAGCCGCGGGAGCCGAGGATTGCCGTCGCTTGTAGAACCGGCAACAAATTTCCCCGATCCATGGGAAGGAGGCGTCTGGCGCCCGCGCGACATCGCCGAGATCGAAATGACCGCGAGCCGGGCGTTGCTTTCGCTCGCTGCGAAGTATCGCCCACGCTATCTGAAGAATTTTCATTCGCTTGGAAGCTCGAATCTCAAACCCGACGGCAGCGTGCCGCAGGCCTATGTCGTGATGGCCGGCCAGCCGAACAACGAGGCCGTGGCACGTTTCATCGAGACTTTGACCTTTCAAGGCGTGGAAGTTTATCGGATGACGAACGAGCTTTGGGTGAAGCATTCGAAGACCGAGGATTTTCATGAGATACCGCTTAACAGTTTCCTTGTATTCACGAATCAGCCGCAGAAAAACAACGTCCTGAGCCTCTTCGAGAAGCAGGTCTACCCGCATCGCGTCGATGCGACGGGTCAGCCAGACACGCCGTACGACGT
>JBEBGW010000061.1:0-15909 GCA_040081025.1 Pyrinomonadaceae bacterium
CCACCGAGGCGTTCATTATCTTTCTCAGCACGCGACGACGGCGTACGAAGCCGCTCGTGAGAAGGTGAAACGCTTCATCAACGCGCCGGACGCGAACTGCTGCATCTTCGTCCGCGGTACGACCGAGGGCATCAACCTGGTCGCGCATTCATACGGCCACGGCTTCATCAACGAGGGCGACGAGATACTTGTCTCGCAGATGGAGCACCACTCGAACATCATTCCGTGGCAGGTCGTCGCGGAAGAGCGAAAGGCCAAGCTTGTCGTGATCCCGATGAACGAGAAGGGCGAGTTGATCATCGAAGAATACGACAAGCTGCTCAATGAACGCACGAAGATCGTCGCCGTCGGGCACGTGTCGAATGCGCTCGGCTCGGTGAATCCGGTCAAGGAAATGATCGCAACGGCGCACAAGTTCGGCGTGCCGGTATGCGTGGACGCAGCCCAGAGTGTTCCGCATTTTCCAGTCGACGTGCAGGACCTTGATACTGACTTCTTCGTGTTCTCGGGCCACAAGATGTTCGCCCCGACCGGCAGCGGCGTCGTTTACGGCAAGCGCGAATGGCTCGACAAGATGCCGCCGTATCAAACGGGCGGCAGCCAGATTCGCACGGTCAGTTTTGAGAAAACGACCTACGCTCCGTTGCCTGCGAAGTTTGAAGCGGGAACACCTGCGATCGCAGCCGGCATCGGGCTCGGTGCGGCGATCGATTATCTCAACTCGATCGATTTCGAAGCCGCCGCAAAGTACGAACACGAGCTGCTCGAATACGCGACCGCTCGGCTCGGCGACATTCCCGGCGTGACGATCGTCGGAACCGCTGCCGAGAAAGCGAGCGTCTTGTCGTTCACGATCGAGAACGTTCACCCGCACGACATCGGCACCATCCTCGACCAGCAAGGAATCGCCGTCCGAGCCGGCCACCACTGCGCCCAGCCCGTCATGCAGTTCTTCGACGTCCCGGCGACCGCCCGCGCATCCTTCGCGTTCTACAATACGCGGGAGGAGGTCGATAAGCTCGCGGACGCGGTGCAGAAGGTGATCGAGGTTTTTGCGTGACTTGCGTTTAATCAACAGAGGTTCCTTACATGCAAGGCAGAAAGATAGGTTCTTTTGTCCTAATTCTGATCAGTCTAATAATCGTCGCTTGCTCATCAGCAGATAATACATATCAACAATACAAAGATATGGAGGCTATTGCGTATCAGGGCGAGGCTGTCTATAAAGCGTACAAAACGTCTGATTATGTGGCGGCTAAATCTGCGCTTTTGAACTACATCAAGGACTTAGAAAAGCTAATACAAGCGAAGCATCCGGAACAATTTGCCTTTCAGACGGATATCCTAATTTCTTATGTTCGTTTGGCAAAGCTCGAGGCGCTGAAAAACGGTGCCGAGAAAGAATTCTTTATGAAGAAGGCAGAGGAACAATGTAGCCTTTTGAAACCGAAACAGGAAAATTGTTCTTCGGAAAAGTTAAGAGAATTAGTGGATAAGATTGATCAGGTAGAACCCAAATGAGCTAGCAGACTGGATTAGGATTGAACTAGGTCGGAACTTAACGAGCTTTTATCAGGAAACAATTCTCGAGCACAACAGGAAGCCCCGGAACTTTCGCGGATCGATGGGGCGGACGAGGAAGCGGCGGGGAAAAAAACCGCTGTGCGGCGATGACTTGTTAGTCTAGGCTTCATTCGACCGCAACTACGGTCACGGATCTCGCGGGTATATTTAACATCAGCTTTCCGCCTTGAGCCTGAGCCGAGATCGGCTTGGGCTCGACTGCTTTAGGATCGTCGAAGGTGTTGACGCTGTCGACCTTTGGTGATGTCAGCGTCTGCCCCGTTGCCGATCTTGCGTTCGCCCCCACCGACTTCAGGTCGATCTCTGCGCCGCGATTCGCGTCAAGATTCGTTATTGCCACCCACAACTTTCCGTCCTTACCCTTTGCAGCGATCACATCTACACGAGGCAGACTGATCCCGGCGTGCGTGTATGAACCTGCATTGAAGGTAACCGGCACGAAGGTCGCATCTTGAAACGGAATGTACATCTTGAAGACGTGATAGGTCGGCGTCAAAACCATCTTCTCTTTGTCGGTCAAGATCATCGCCTGTAAGACGTTTACCATCTGCGCAATGTTCGCCATGCGGATCCGGTCTGCGCGGCGAGCGAAGATATTGATATTCAGAGCCGCTAGAACTGCATCCCGCTGACTGTTCTGCTGTACGAGGAAGCCGGGGTTCGTTCCCGGCGTTGGCGAATACCAAGCTCCCCATTCGTCTACGACCATCGCGATCTTTTTCTCAGGATCGTACCTGTCCATTATCCCGATATGAGTATCGAGCAGGCTGTTGATCTCAAGCGTCTTCTTTAAGATCTCGGCGTATTCCTTCTCACCAAAATCGGTCGCGGAGTGTTTCTTCTCCCAATTGATCACCGTGTAGTTGTGCAGCGAAAGGCCTTCCATGTCCCAGCTCCACTGGCGGGCTTTCCAGCCTTTCATCACGGTTTCGGTCCAATCGACGAACCGCTGTTCAGTTCCGCCCGGGCCGACGGCGATCCGCATCATTCCTTGATCTCCTCGCTGTGCGGGATTGAAGTTCCTGACGAAGCGGGCGTACATCTTCAGTTGGCTCAGGTAAAAGTCGGGCGACATATTGCCGCCGCAATCCCAGCTCTCGTTTCCGATCCCGAGAAAAGGTACTTTGTAGGGTGCCGGATGGCCGTTAGCTGCACGCTGTTTGGCAAGATCGGTTTGCTGCTCGCTGGTCATATACTCGATCCAGTCAGCCGCTTCATTGACCGTTCCTGAACCGAGATTGATAGAAAGAAACGCTTCCGATCCGATCTGATCGACGAAGTCCATGAACTCATGCGTGCCGAACGTATTAGGCTCGATCACGCCGCCCCACGTAGGATTGAGCGTCACACCACGTTTAGGCCCGATCCCGTTGCGCCAGTGATATTCATCGGCAAAGCACCCGCCCGGCCAGCGCACGTTCGGCACCTTCAGCTCTCTGAGCGCGTTAGCGACATCGTTCCGAATGCCTCGCGTATTGGGTATCTTCGAATCTTCACCGACCCATATCCCTTCGTATACTCCGGTTCCGAGATGTTCGGCGAACTGGCCGAAGATGTGACGGTTGATCTTTGGGCCGGGCTTTGTGCTATCGACCGTGAGCTCGACCGCCTGGCCCGCAGATCGGCCGGCAAACAAGAGGCACGTGATGCTTAGGCTAAGTAAAATTGTACGCATAGCAGGTGATTCTCTACCCGAGAACAGCGATAATAAGTAGTACAGGAATTTTGGAACTATGTCAGAACTCAACGAGTTATATCAGGAAACGATTTTAGAGCACAACAAGAACCCGCGGAATTTTCGCGAGATCGAGGGTGCGGACAAGGAAGCGGACGGCAACAATCCGTTATGCGGCGACGCTTTGCGCGTGTATGTGAAAATGGACGGCGACATGGTGGCGGATGTCGCGTTCAAGGGATCGGGCTGTGCGATCTCGAAAGCGTCGGCATCGATGATGACCCAGGCCGTGCGAGGCAAATCGCGTGAAGAGGCTGATCTACTCTTCGACGAATTTCACAAGATGGTCACCGGCGGGCTTGATGTTGAGTCGGAAGAGAATCATCTAGGCAGGCTCAAGATCTTTGCGGGCGTGCTCGAGTTTCCGGCGCGAGTAAAATGCGCCTCGCTTAGCTGGCACACGCTGAACGCGGCCCTCCATGACGAGGTTGAGATCTCGACCGAATAATGAGCAGCGACATTGAAACCCGTGCCGATATCGACCGGCTGCTCGTCGAGTTTTACAAGGTCATCATTTATGACCCAGAGATCGGCCACCACTTTGACGAACTCGATCTTGAACACCATCTGCCGATCATCGGCGATTTTTGGGAGAAGGTCTTGTTCGGCAATCCCGTCTATTTCAACAATCCGCTTACAGTTCATCAGAAACTTCACGAACGCTTTCCGCTAGAGCCTGCGCATTTCATTCGCTGGGTCGAGGTATTTGTTAAGACCGTTGACGCGCTGTACTCAGGCGAAATGGCAGACCTAGCTAAGTTCCGTGCAAGCGCCATCGCCGACAGCCTCGACCAAAGATTGAATGGCGGCGTGCAGATCGCTCGCTGACAATCTATGCAGAAGCGTGTTATCTTTCTCCGGCAGTTTCACCGGAGCTTTTATTAAATAACTCGGAGAATATATGGCAGACAGCGTATTGCCGCGTCGTCGAAATCTCGACCATCGTTTTTTTGTTATCGCGTCGGTTGCGATAATTGCTGCGGTTCTGATCGGCTTTGGGCCCACCTTTTATTTAAAGCCTTTTTTCAGCCGTCCCCCGATCGCCAGAACCGTCGTCTATTTTCACGGATTCGTGATGACAGCTTGGGTGCTCCTGTTCGCAGTGCAGGTCTATTTCGTCTCTGCTAAGAAGATCAAGCTGCATCAGAAACTCGGCATTGCCGGAGTTGGACTAGCGGTGTTGGTTTTTGTCACGGGAATGATAACGACTATCGCGGCCGCCAAGTATGGGACAACTTCCGCTCCGCCGAACATACCTCCGCTCGAATTCATGATCGTCCCGTTTGGCGACTTGATCGTGTTCCTTATTCTATTCGGCGCGGCGCTCTACTATCGAATGAACTCGCCGAACCACAAGCGGCTAATGCTGTTGACGATGATCAACTTCATTCCTCCGGCGATCGGACGATTTCCCGGCGGAATGACCGACGTTTACGGCCCCCTTTGGTTTTACGGTGTCCCCACAGCTCTCACGATAGCTCTCATAGTGATCGACACGTGGTACAACCGAAAGCTGAACAAGGTATTTCTATTTGCCGGCATTTTCCTTATCGTGGGCATGTGGATCCGCCTGCCGCTAATGTCGACACCAGCCTGGTTGGGATTTGCTCAGTGGCTAACGCAATAAAGAAGGTTGCGACGGACGACAAACCTTCGGTAAGCTAAACGCCGGATGGCCGCCCAAACCCAAAAACGAAACCTCACGGTGCCGATAGCTTTGTCTATCGGCATTACCGTTTTGATGAGCTTTCTGCTTTGGTGGATGGGCCGTATTTGGTGGTGTAAACGGGGCGATTGGGCGATCTATGTGAAAGAGGCGTGGGGCAGCGTCCACACGTCTCAGCACCTGCTTGATCCGTACGCTCTTACGCACGTTCTTCACGGCGTCGCATTTTGTTTGATCCTCGGAGCGGTGGTTTCGAAGTTGGCTGTCGAATGGAGATTTGTGATCGCTATCGCTGCGGAAGCGGGCTGGGAACTGCTCGAGAACAGCAGTTTCATCATCGAAAAATACCGTGCGAATACCGCATCGTTTGATTACTTTGGCGATTCGATCGTGAATTCGATCGCCGATGTTGCAGCGTGTTCTATCGGATTCTGGATCGCGGCGAAACTGGGGGCGTGGAAGTCGCTGGCGTTTTTCGTGCTGGTCGAAATTGTATTGATCGTTTGGATCCGCGACAGCCTGCTGATCAACATCATTATGCTGATCTATCCGATCGACGCGATAAAGATCTGGCAATCAGGAGTTTAGAGTCGTTCAGAGTTCAAGCTTTAGCTTGCCCGCGTTGCCGCTAGTCGTCTTGTTGCAACGGAGACAAGCTGAAGCTTGAACTCTGAACTATCTTTCCCCGCGTGCTGCTTCGACCAAGGTCTCGATCTCGACCGCTAATTTCCGCGAACCCGGTTGATCGTAGGTTTCCATCCAGCGAAGAGTTTCGTCGAGGATGCGGAGTTGGTGTTGGTGCCAGTTGGGTTGGCCCGCGACCGAGCCGAACTCGCCGGTGTAATAGGCGGTCCGTGGAGGGCGCGCACGATCGGTAATGGCACGATCTACTGAGATGACGATCGTCGGAATGCCGTACGATTCGAGTCCGCGTGCGACGATACCGAGCGTCTGGTGGCAAAGGCGTGACGCAGGGATAAGCAGGGCGGCCTGCACCTCGTAACGTTTCAATCTATCCGCAAGCTTCGGAGCGATCTCGCCCGCGACCATCGCCGCATTCGGGATGTAAGGGCTGAGGCTAAACCAGGATTCATTGAGGCGACCGAGGACCGCGTTCGCCTGATATTCGAGCAAGCGGTCTATCGGGATCTGCGAGTTGCGATCTTGCTGAACCGCCGTCGGATCATAGCCCTTCGAAGCGTAACGCAGATCGCCCGCCTCGACCTCGATCGGGATCTCGCGAAACTCCGGATCGCCGCCTTTTGAATCAAGATCGAACGGCTCGGTCCCATCGATGTACGCTCCGGCCGAAGAGACTAGGGCCAAGTTCATCATTGGAAGAGCACGTTTTACGGGAGTGAACGGTGCGTGGACGTTATCGACGAAGGGATATCCGATGAGTTTCTCATCACCATTCCAACGTGAAAATCGGCCGGCAAATTCGGACTGTTTCTCGATCAGTTCCATAGCTTTGCTATATCTTAAACTCTTTCTCGAAGTTGTACGGGTCGGTCGTGGACGACGCCTTGGCGGCCGCGGTGCGGCGGTTCGCGATGATGAAAAACGCGATCAAACCGGCGATCATCGCGGCGGTCAAGACCCAAACAGAATACTCATGAGCCTGATTGAACTGGATCCGCAGCGGGTCGTCCGCGGCGAATTCGTCGATCTTCTTGCCGCCCATTTGCGACCGCACCGAGACGATCATAAATCCGATCACGAACTGGCCGACGGCACACGCGATCGCGACGATCAGGATCAGAAGCCGATCGATCCACGCTAGTGCCGCGTTCGTACCGCGGGCGGTGACGAATGACATCAACATGATCAGCACCGCGATGGCCATGCCGCTAAAATTCAGTACCGTCAGCGACCGTCCGACGATCGCACCAGCCAATTCCCGTTCCGGCAGGATCGAAAACGCCACCTGGGCCACCGCGATAAAAAACACGCTCCCGCCGAGCCAAAGCCCTAGCAATAAAAGCCTTATGTCGTTAAGGAACTTCACAAAAGTCGGTTCGTCCGGCGAATGTATATTATGTAGTTTTTGCCCTCAAAGGGCAAAATTCCAAGCGGCTTGCGGCTGAGCGCGGCACAGGCGATACTTTGCCACAGGAAACACTCGACGTATGGACCAACAAGAGCTGCACAAACGCGTCCGAAAAACGGCGCACGACGTCCGAACTCCGATCACGACCATCGCGGGCTTTGCCGACCTTCTTGCCGAGGATAAGTCGCTGCCCGAGGCATCGCGCGACATCGCCGCGACGATCGTTGCGGAAACTCGACGATTGTCGGGGATGCTCGAAGCTTTCTTCGACGAGATAACCGAAACCGAGTGACCGATCTAACTGAAAAATACGAGCAGCTGTGGCGTCAGGCAAGCGACAATAATTTCTTCGGCTGGGATCCGTTTGACGGTCTCGAAAGCCGCATCTTTCGGGTAACTCCGCTGCGGTACTTTCGTTCGACCCGGCTACTGTGGCAACAAGCGGTAAAGCGTTCACCCGTCAATCTCCGTCGACTGCTGATCGTACCGAAGAGCGTAAACTCTAAGGGGCTTGCCTTGTTTTTGCTGGCCGCGACTGCGCGTCATCGCGCAGAGCCGACATTGACCCATCATGTCGAGATGGAAACGCTGGTGCCGATACTGTTGGGAAAAGAGGTCAGGAATTCGTCGGCGAACACGCTCGCATTCGGATATAACTTCGACTGGCAATCGAGAGCGTTCTTCGCTCCGAAGGGCCTACCGACGATAGTCCCGACGGCCTTTGCGGCGAGGGCGATCTATGAGTATTGGCGGCAGAAAGGCGGCTGGGTGTTTGAGCGTGCCCTTATCGATATCGGCCACTTCATATCGAAAGATCTGAACCGCTCCATCGATACGGCTGACGAGATCTGCTTCAGCTATACCCCTCTCGACCATACGAAGATCTACAACGCAAGCTTGCTCGCCGCCGAAGCACTTGCATACGGAAGCGAGGTCAGCAGTGAGTACGGCTTTAGAGAGCTGTCGCAAAAGGCGGTGAGGTTCGTCCTGAACGGGCAGCGTGAGGACGGATCGTGGCTATATGGGCCGGGCGAGATCCACGGCTGGGTCGATAATTTCCATACTGCGTTTGTGCTAGATTCGCTACGGAGGATCTCGGAATTGATGCCGTGGATCAATTCCGAAGTCGAACCTGCGATAGATCGCGGGTTCGAATACTGGGTCAGTAACTTTTTTCTCGACGACGGTACTCCTAAGTACTTCGACCAACAAACCTACCCGATCGACATCCACTCGGCCGCCGCGGCTATCGTGACGCTGGCCGGATTTGCCGGCCGGGACATACGTGCGTTGCCACTAGCGAGGAAGGTCGCGGACTTGATGGTCGCGAACCTGATCGGGCCGGACGGAAGCACTTACTATCAAAAGCGGCGGCTGTTTACTGTAAAGACGCCGTTCGTTCGATGGGGACAGGCGTGGACGGCATACGCGCTGGCTTCACTGATCGAGGCGGAGATCGCGAAATGAATGAAGCCGAGATCAACAATTTCTGGCAGCATAACCCGTGCGGAGCGGCCCTTGTGGGCGATTTTGCCGATGAGGAGCGCCAAACGTACGCCGACTTTTTCGACCGCTACGATAAATATCGCTACACCAAAGAGTCGCATATCTTAACTAATCTCGACCGGACCGACTTTCGCGGCAAACGCGTGCTCGAGATCGGGTTAGGACAAGGTGCCGACGCCGAGCAGTTGATCCGGCGTGGTGCGATCTATACGGGTGTCGATCTAACCGAAGAATCGGTGAAACGTGTGAGACTAAGGTTCGAGATCAAGGGTCTCGAGTTCGAGGATGTCCGGCAGGCAAGCGTGCTCTCACTGCCGTTTGACGACGATGCGTTCGACATCGTTTTCAGTCACGGCGTGCTGCATCACGTACCGGAAGTGAAGAAGGCGAGTGCCGAGATCGCCCGCGTTTTGAGGCCGCGCGGCGAACTGATCGCGATGCTCTACGCAAAACGCTCGCTGAACTATCTGCTTTCGATCTCAGTTGTTCGCCGGCTCGGGCTGATCGCGGCATATGCGACAGGTGCGCGCGGGAACGCATTGGTGGCCGAGCACCTCGGAAACGCGAAAGAGTCGGGATTGTTCAACTACCTCGCGATGAAGAATTTTATTCACCGCAATACCGACGGGCCGGGAAATCCATACTCGAAGGTCTATTCGATCGGCGATGTGACCGGTGACTTTCCGGACTTCGATCTGATCCGATCGTACCGATCTTTTATGCATGCACCGCCACTTCCGGTGGACTCGCTGCCGCTTGCGTCAACGCTCGGATGGCATCTGTGGGTGCATCTTGCTCCCAAAAAAGGAATACTGAAATAGTCGATGTGCGGTATTGCAGGACTTATTTCTAATACACCGGAAGGCCGGATCGAACCGATGCTCGCGGCGATCGAGCACCGCGGGCGTGACGATCAAGGTGTGTACGTTTCTCAACCGTTCGGTGACGGACAGCGAGCCTGTCTCGGTCACCGCAGACTTTCGATCATCGACACATCCGCCGCTGGCCATCAGCCGTTCATCAGCGAAGATAAACGATACGCGCTCACTTACAACGGGGAGATCTATAACTATCAAGATATCCGCGAGGAACTCGAAGCAAAAGGCGAAAAGTTCTCGACCGCTACCGACACCGAGGTTCTGCTGAAGGCATATCGGATGTGGGGCGAAAGGTGTCTCGATAGGCTCAACGGGATGTTCGCGTTCGCGATCTGGGATGACCAGGAGAAAACTCTCTTCGCCGCCCGCGACCGCGTAGGGTTGAAGCCTTTTCACTACGCCGTCGCGCGAGATTCATTCATCTTCGCCTCCGAGATCAAAGCGATACTCGCGTCGGGCATGATCGACGCCGAACTCGATCCGCAGGGCTTCGATCAGTTCCTTACTTTCCTTTGGCCTGCGCCGCCGCACACGATGTTTCGCGGAGTATTCCAACTTCTTCCCGGGCATTTTCTCGTTTGGAAGAACGGAGCCATCGCCACCAAACAATATTGGGATCTTGATTTCTCGGTTGAAGAGCGAGGAGGTTCCGAACGCGAATGGGCGAATCGCGTGGCCGCGACACTCGAGCGCGTGACGAAGCTTGAGATGATCTCTGACGTTCCGCTCGGAGCTTTCCTTTCAGGCGGCATCGATTCGACGTCCATCGTCGCATTTATGTCGCGGCATTCGAAGTCTAAGGTATCGACGTACACGACGGCGATCTCCGCGGACGATCTCGCGTTCGACATTATTCCCGACGATGTCGAATGGGCTCGGAGAGCCGCGAAGCTGTTTCCGGTGGACTACCACGAAACGCTGCTGCAGCCGAACATCGCCGACCTTTTGCCCAAACTCGTCTGGCATAGCGACGCTCCGGTGATCGACATGGCGATACCGTCGTATCTCATCTCGGAGCAGTCGCGAGCGACGCAAAAAGTGATGCTTTCGGGAATGGGCGGCGACGAGATCTTTGCCGGCTATCCGCGTCAGTTGGCGATGCAGATCGCTGGCGTGACCGACATCGTACCATCTGCGGTTCGTCGGCCGCTGATGCGAACGGTCGAATCGACGCTGTATGGCGGTTCGAAGGGAAGGCTGACGGCGCCTCTTAGAAACGCGAAGAAGTTTGCTAAAAGCGCTGCGATGGACTTCGAAGAGCGCTATCTCGGTTTCGGGACGTATTTTACATCGGCGATGAAATCGAAACTATTGTCGTCATCTATGCATGACGCTACGACCGGCTTCGACGCGTACGAGTACCACAAAAAGTACTTCGCGAACTGCCGCGATGCGGCTCCGATAAACCGGCTGCTGTACGTCGATTTCAAGACGTTCATGCCGGCGCTCAACCTGGACACGACCGACCGCACGTCAATGGCCGCAAACCTCGAAGTCCGGGCGCCGTTTCTGAATCGCGAACTCGTCGAGCTTTCGGCCCGCATTCCGGCGAGCCTCAAGATCAAGGGGTTGAAGCGGAAATACATCTTCAAGAAGGCGATGGAGAGCGTTCTGCCCAAAGATCTCATTTGGAGGCGGAAAGCGGGGTTTGGAGCTCCGATCCGGTCGTGGCTTCGCGGCGGGCTGAGGTCTTTTGTTCACGATCACCTTTCCCCGGAAACGATCAAGCGGCGAGGTTTGTTTTCGCCGGAGGAAGTCGGCAGAATCATTAGCTTGAACGAATCCGGCCGCGAAGATATGGCACTCCAGGTGTTTCAGCTCCTCACGCTCGAGATCTGGTTCAAGGAGTTTATCGATAAGAAAAGAGTTTAAGAATGCACGTACCATTTGTTGACCTAAAAGCTCAATACGCCGCCATTAAAGACGAGCTCGACGCGGCGATCACAAAGGCGGTTTCCGAGACTGCGTTCATCAGCGGACGCTACGCCGCGGGGTTCGAATCACAGTTCGCGAAGTACATCGGCACAGATCACTGCGTAGCCGTCGCCAACGGAACGGACGCGATCGAGATCGGGCTTCGAGCGATCGGGGTCGAACCGGGAGATGAGGTCCTCGTCCCCGCAAACACCTTCATCGCGACGGCCGAAGGAGTTTCGAATATCGGCGCGACCCCTGTTTTTGTCGATGTCGACGCGGCATCTTATACGATCGATCCGCAGGCTATCGAGGCGAAGATGACGCCGCGAACAAAAGCGATCATCCCGGTTCATCTCTACGGGCTGCCGGCGGAAATGGACGCGATCGTTTCGATCGCCGAGCGGCACGGCCTGAAGATACTCGAGGACTGTGCGCAGGCTCACGGTTCGACGTACAAGGGCAAGACCGTCGGGACGTTCGGCGACGCGGCGACGTTTAGTTTTTACCCGAGCAAGAATCTGGGAGCGTTCGGCGATGCCGGGGCGATCGTTTCGGGTGATAAGGCGGTCGCTGATCGGGCACGCTTGATCGCAAATCACGGTCAGTTCGAAAAGAACCGCCACACTATCGTCGGCCGCAACAGCCGCATGGACGGGATCCAGGCGGCCGTTCTGTCGGTAAAGCTTCCTCACCTTGACGGATGGCTGGAACGTCGACGTACTCGCGCCGAACTCTATAACAAACTGCTTAGCTCCAGACTCCCGGTTCCGACCGCCCCCGAGTATTCGCGGCATACGTTTCACCTCTACGTGACGCGCGTTCGCGAACGCGAAAGAGTTGTCGAAAAGCTCACTGCGGCCGGGATCGAGACGGGGCTTCACTATCCGACCGCGATCCCTTTCATGGA
This sequence comes from Pyrinomonadaceae bacterium, assembly GCA_040081025.1. Classification (GTDB taxonomy): domain Bacteria; phylum Acidobacteriota; class Blastocatellia; order Pyrinomonadales; family Pyrinomonadaceae; genus OLB17. Next base: position 12,244 of record JBEBGW010000061.1, read on the forward strand.
AGCCTACGCTCATTTGGGTCACACGCCGAGCGATTTCCCCGTCGCTTACCAGCAGATGAGCGAGATCGTCTCGCTGCCGATGTATGCCGAGTTGAGCGACGAGATGGTCGAGTATGTCTGCGAGAACTTGTTAGCTGCTCTACTGAATCAAGCCGCCGCATAGGAGCCGCCGCCGTTGAAAAGTTCGGATCACGGAATCTGGATCGACCTCGACAATTCGCCGCACGTACCGCTGTTTTTGCCGATCATTCGGCACTACCGCGAATCGGGCGTTGGCGTTCTTCTGACAGCGCGCGATCATGCTCAAACGATCGAGCTTCTGAACCTCGCAGGGATGGACGGCGAGTTTATAGTGATCGGAAAACACTACGGAAAGGGAGTAGCGAACAAGGTTCGAGGCCTACTCATGCGTTCGTTGCAGCTTGCGAAGCATATGCGACGGCAGGGAAGGCCGCAGGTCGCGGTAAGCCACGGATCGCGCTCTATGGTCCTCGCGGCGTGGCTGCTTCGCATTCCGGTGATCACGATGTATGACTACGAGCACACCGAGACGTCGATCTTCAATCGGCTGTCAGATAGAGTGCTCGTACCCGATGGGATCGGTGACGACGTACTCGACCGAATCGGCCTGCCCGCGTCGAAATGTCACAAATACGCAGGTCTGAAAGAGGAACTCTACCTTCGCGACTTTCTTCCCGATCCGGATTTCACCACTAAGCTTTCTACGGCAATAGGACGCGAGATTCCGACTGACAATGTAATCATTGTCTTACGGCCTCCTGCATCGACCGCGAACTATCACGACGCTCGTTCCGATTCGATCTTCGCAACGTTGATCACACACCTGGTCGAGGCGAACGATGTCTTCACGATCATCGTTCCACGTACCCGAGATCAGGCCGATGAGATCGAAGGTCGGCTTGCGTCGATCGAGCACGCCGACGGGAACCTTGCGATACTTCGGACGGCGGTCAGTGGGCTCGATCTCATTACCGCGGCGGACGTTATCATCTCCGGCGGCGGGACTATGAATCGCGAGGCCGTACTCCTTGGCGTTCCCGTTTACAGCATCTTCCAGGGCGAGCAAGGTTCTCTGGACCGAAAGATGGAACGCACCGGCGAGATAACCTTCATCCGCACCGAGACTGATCTGGTAAAGATACGGCTTGAGAAACGGCCGGAGGGCGGAGCAAAAGCTGAACTGACTGACCGGGTTGAACAATTCGTCAGGAAACAGATAGACTTCTTTGTTGCGAGCCGTCCACAAGCCTGACCGATGTTCAATAAGTATCCTAAATACAAGTTCATACTCGCGTCTTGTGATCTCGTCCTCATCATCGCCACCTGGTTAGCCGCGATCCTTATCCGCTTCAGCGAATTGTCGATAGCCGACCTGCTAGCTCATCCCATGGCCGGCCTTCAGTTGGCATTTATCGGTGGGTATTCTTTGGTCTGGATCGTCATCTTTCAGCACTTTCATCTCTACAAGCGAAACCTCTTCCTCTCGGTCTCGGATCAAGTGGCCGCGATCGTAAAGGCGTTCGTCTACGGGTTGGTCGGCTTGATCCTGATCTCATTCTTTATCAAGGGGATGGACTGGATCGATTCACGAGCTGTCCTTGCGATGTTTATCGGCCTCGCATTCGTTTCGGTCACGCTGTTTCGTACGCTGGTTTTTCGGAGGCTGTTCGCATGGGCGTCCGAAAAAAAGTTCCTTCGCCATAAGGTGCTGATCGTCGGCAGCGACGAGAATGCCCGGATGCTCGCGGCTCAGATCGGGTTCGATGAGAGCAACGGTTTTGATGTCGTCGGATTTGTCGATGACGGGCATGAGACCGGCGAACGCATCTTTGGGAATCTTCACCTGCTTGGTCCGATCGACTCGCTTGCCGAGATCGTCGAGCGTGAAAAGGTCGAAGAACTGATCGTTGCAAAAGGCGATATTGCCCACGACGAACTGCTTGACCTGATCGACCGCGCGAAGCAGAGTAAGGGGGGCGTCCGTTTGGTCTCCGATCTTTACAACATCGTCGGCGAAAAGGTACTGCTTGAAGAGTACATCGGCGTCCCGATCGTCCGCGTCCAGCAGAATCAGGAGAGCGTACTTTTCGCCGTCTACAAGCGCGTTTTCGATTTCGTTTTTGGAGCCGCGGCCGTCGTCGTACTTGCGATCCCAATGGCCGCGATCGCGATGTTGATCAAGCTGACCTCACGCGGGAATGTGTTGTATAAACACACGCGGATAGGAAAAGATTCGCGACCGTTCGAGTTCTACAAGTTTCGGACGATGTACGTCGGGAACGACGATTCGTCGCATCGTGAATTCGTCGATCGCCTGATAAATGAGAACGGCGAGGACGACGCTGATGTCAAGAAAATGGTCGGGGATCCGCGTGTGACGCCGATCGGAAGATTTCTCCGTCGCACTAGCCTTGATGAACTGCCGCAGCTTTTCAACGTGCTTCAGGGCCAGATGAGTATCGTCGGCCCGCGGCCGTGTTTGCCGTACGAACTGGAGATGTACAAGTCATGGCATCGCCGCCGCCTCTCCGTCACACCCGGCTGCACCGGGTTGTGGCAGGTGTCGGGACGAAGCGCCGTTGGCTTTAACGATATGGTCGTTCTCGACCTTTTTTATATCGAGAATATGTCTCCACTCTTCGATCTGCGGATCATCTTGAGGACGATACCGGTAATGCTTGTGGGTAGAGGCGGGCATTAGAAAAACGAATGAAAGCTGCAGTAATAGGAGTCGGTTATTGGGGCCCGAATCTGATAAGAAACTTTCTCGGGCACGACGAGATCGAGGGCGTCATTGCCTGCGATAATGATGAAGCTCGTTTGGCAAAGATCTCGAAGACGTTTCCGGGAATCGAGACCGCTGTGAACTACGAAGACGTCGTGATTCGCCCAGACATCGATATTGTCGTCATCGCAACGCCGGTTACCTCGCATTCCGCGATCGCAAAGCTGGCGATCGAATCCGGCAAGCCTTGCTTTATCGAAAAACCGATCACGGCAAGCGTCGCCGAGGCCGAAGAGTTGATCGCCCTCGCTGAGAAAAAGAGCGTCACGCTGTTCGTCGACCACACGTTCATCTACACTGGGGCGGTCCGCAAAATGAAGGAGCTGCTGTCGTCCGGGCGGATCGGGGATATTTATTATTTCGATTCCGTGCGGGTCAACCTCGGTTTGTTCCAGCACGATGTCAACGTGATCTGGGATCTTGCTCCGCATGATCTTTCGATCATGGATTATCTTCTCGAACAAAAGCCTGTCGCCGTTTCCGCGATCGGCTCCTGTCACGTCGGAAACGGGCTCGAAGACATCGCCTATCTCACGCTAACTTTCGCCAACGACCTGATAGCACATTTTCACGTGAACTGGCTCGCCCCGCTCAAGATCCGCAAGACACTGATCGGCGGAACCAAATCGATGATCGTGTACGACGATACGGAGGCGAGCGAGAAAGTGAAGATCTACGACAAGGGGATCGATGTTACGACACGCGAAGGCATTTACAGTACGCTTGTGCAATATCGAACCGGAGATATGGTCTCGCCCAAACTCGATCAGCAGGAAGCTCTCTCGGTCGGTACGCGGCATTTTCTCGACTGCATTCGCGACGGCACCCGGCCGATGACCGATGGGCAAGCGGGCCTCAAC
>JBEBGW010000062.1:0-15806 GCA_040081025.1 Pyrinomonadaceae bacterium
GCTCAAGTCGAATGAAGGCAAGCAGGTCAGCCTGAAAGACTATAAGGGTAAGTACGTCGTCCTTTATTTCTATCCGAAAAACTTCACCTCCGGCTGCACGCTCGAGGCGAAGAACTTTGAACGCGACATTGCCAAGTACGAAGCAGCGAAGGCTGTCGTTCTGGGCGTGAGCGTTGACACCGCAGAATCGCACAAGGAGTTTTGTACGAAGGAAGGCCTCAGCTTCAAATTGCTGTCTGATACCGACGCGGGCGTTTCGACGGCGTATGGCTCCGTAATGGAATACAACGGCGCGAAGCTTTCGTCACGCAACACGTTCATCATCGACGGCAAAGGCAAGATCGTAAAGGTCTTTACGAAGGTCAAGCCCGGCGGTCACAGCGATGAAGTTCTTGCGGCCCTTGCGGAATTGAAGAAGAGCTAGCAGGTAGCTTGGTGTTCGGATGGGTCAGCCGCGATGTTCCAAGCGGTTGGCCCGTACGTATGCCGCGGGCGAGACGCCGACTATGGCTTTGAAGTCGCGCACGAAATGAGATTGGTCGCTGTAACCTAGTTGGAGGGCGAGATCGACATAGCCGTCTACACTCCCGACCGAAAGCTGCTCGGCCGCTTCGTGCAGGCGATATCGTTGGATGACCCATTTCGGGCTAACGCCGACATACTTCGCAAACATTCGTTGGAGGCTGCGAAGGCTGATCTCGTATCGGTCCACCAGATCGTCGACCCGTAAGATGTCCCGATCGCCTGCAATCGCGTAAACGATCCGGTTGATCGCGCCGATATTTGGGTCTGGTGCAGGCTTGAGCGATCGGAGGAAGTCTTCGAGAAGCGGGATCCGATCCTCCTCCGAAGTTTGTGACAGTACATTTCTTGCCAGTTCCTCTCCTACTCGCGGAAAAATGTTCGCAAAATCTACGGAACGGTTAGCGAGTCGCGACATGCGGTCGCGGAAGAAAGGATAGAATCCGGCCGGAGTGAACTTCGCCGCAAAGACGCCGCCAGTTCCCTCAAGCAGCCGCGAGAACTTGGCGGTGGACGGCCCCCCGACGGTCGTCGATCCGTCGCTACCGAATACAACATGAACGCTTGGGTGGGGCAGCGTTTCAGCTCTATATGGTTCTTTCCCGCGCAGATCCCACTTCACGCTCCAATAGTGTTCGACATATTCGGCAAGATGACTTGAGGGATAAAACCGTCGGTGGCTCATGCCGTCAACCGGGTCGGCCGCCGACCTCAATACCCCTCTCGGTGGGTCGAATTTTTCTCGGATCATCAACTGTCGTGTTTATTCAATACTCGGCGGAATCGGGTGGGTAATATTGTAGGAGAAAGAGGCGAACTATGAAACAACTGATGATCTTGATCGCGGCCTGCCTGCTGTTAAGCTTTTCTGCAGCCGCGCAGACGAAAACCAAAAAGGAGAATTTCACCATGACCGCTCGCGGGACATTCGATGTCAAAGTAATTCCACAGGGGCCGGACGACAAGTCGGCAGGACCGTTCGGCCGAATGCTGCTGGACAAGAAGTTTCAGGGAGATCTTACCGGCTCCAGCCAGGGGCAGATGCTGGCGGCGATGACCGCTGTTAAGGGATCGGGAGCGTACGTCGCACTTGAGTTGGTGGATGGCGTCCTGAACGGAAAGAAGGGCACGTTCATGCTTCAGCACTCGGGAACAATGCAAAGTGATGCGTTTGATATGCAGATCCAAGTTGTGCCTGATTCCGGTACCGGAGAATTGGAAGGTATTGAGGGCAAACTGAAAATAATCATCGAAGGTGAAAAACACTCGTACGAATTTACTTACGATCTCGGGAAAAAGCGGTAGAATCTGTGCGAAAAGTCCGGTAATTTGCATGGGGAAGAAAACTAATATCGAACGCGCGACAAATATTTCCAGGCGCTCTTTTGTGCTTGCCGGCGGTGTCGGGCTGGCGGCCGCCGATGCATCGTTCGCTCAAACTAAAGATCCGAAACCGGAGGCGAACTGCCCATTCTGCGGTATAGTCGTGGGAACGCTATCCACCTTCAAATTATGGGAAGACAAGGATTTCCTTGCCTTCCTGGATCACAAACCGATCTCGCCCGGTCATACTCTGGTCGTCCCAAAGCTTCATTATGCTTACCTTTTCGACATGCCCGAAAAGAAGTACGGCGAGATAATGTCGCTTTCGAGGAAACTTGCGAAACCCATACGATCCGCGATGGGGTCAAAGAGGATCGGTGTACTTGTAGAAGGATTCGGCGTTGACCATTGTCACGTTCATCTCGTTCCGATCAATGGCAGCAACGAACTCACAAAAAAGGGCGTTGTCGGGGTTACGGACAACGAGTTTAGAAAGGTATCCGAATTGATCAAGTCGGCGATCGATCGTGAGTAATACGCTTTTCTCGGCGATTCAATATTGTTCTTGCAAATCCAGCAAATCGGGATTAGTGTGGATGCACCCTAAATCGGAAAACATGATGGTGATAGAAAGCCTGTAGGCTGGCCGACGAGCCAAGCGTCGCACCCGCCTCTAAAAAGTTTAACGAACCGAATTGGAGAAGAAGAATGAAGCCCATATCCGAGCAGGAATCCGGAATTGTCGATACCCACGCCATCGCGATCGCGAAAACGGCAAGCGAACAGAACACATTCATTTTCGTCCGCCCTACCGAGTATGATTCGACGATATTGATCAGAGCCGGCTATGCGACCAAAAGCATGGACGTCCATCACAAGTCGTCGAACTGGGGCCCGATGGCCGGCTTCGTTCCATGCGACCCAGCGTTTTCGAAAAAGTGCGAGGGCACACCAAATCCGCACGAACATGAACATAAGCACGCGGCGGCCCACCCGGTCCAGTTGAGCCTCAAGCCGGAACTTCTGGCGGAGCATCAGAAGATCGAGTTTCAACCGGGATATTTGTTGGCACCCGCCGACGGAACAGATCGACTCGCCGTCCCATATATAGCGAAACGCCTGAAGACCGAATCTGCGGTCGGCGGGGCTCGGGCAAAATTTGAAGCGTTTCAAACCGGAGGTCACCTACCCGAGCATAAATTCTGCACCGCAAAGCCGACCGATTTCGGGAACAAATCAACGCTGTTCTGCCTGATCCAGAAGGCGGGTCAGTGGCTCGTGTACTGGGTGCAGTGGGATGGCGAGGTCGGACGTCTAAATCCGCTGAGGGTTTTCGGATATCCGCAGAACGGCTCCCTTAATCCAGTAACCGGCGACTACGACCTTTGGATGGTAGCTCCGCACTTCTCTCGCTTCGATGCACACGCGGCCACCAGGCTCGAGAAGGACGTCCACGGCGAATCGGCTGCAAGCCCATTTACGCTATCACTCATCACCAAGATGAACGCGAGCTGCGGACGCAGCGAGAATCCTGTGTTCAATCACGGCGCCGAGGCGCAGAACTACGGCTTTACACAAGCTCTGGACTGGAATCTCGCGATGTTTACGCCGGGGGGCGGCTCCTATATGGTCCGCATGAATGAAATGGGGGCGATATTAGGCGATCTACAGAAGGGCGGCTATCTGGTTGTTGTAAACAAGCGTTACGGCGAGACCGATCCACGGCTAATGAACACTGCAGACAAACGCGGGATTCCGGCGCTAAGCGAGATCAGGTCGGGGCTCGACAATTTGTTCAAGGAGCTGGAGGAAATAAAGCGGACCGCGAACGCCGGACAGGTCGCAAAACACGTGCAATCGACAGCCGCCGCGGGCCAGGCACAGATGCCGGGAATGATGAAGCACGAGATCGGGGTAATGGCGCAGCGTATGCAGGCGCAACGAGCTCTCGGTACAGAACAATCCAGGATCTACCGCTTTCACAAAAGCCTGCTGGATTTTCTTGGATCGCAGACCACTCAGTATCAAACGCTGACGGGGGCCGATTTTCCGCCAGGAAGCAAGACGTATGAAATGCAGGCAATGGCACTTCACCGCGATCTGCAACAGGTCTTGGTCTCAGCTACCACCGGTTCGGGACAGTCAGACGCAAAACTCGGTGACTGGCTGCGAAGCCATCAGCCCCAGTTGGATCAGCTGAAGTCATACTGGAAATAAAGGAAATGCGGTAGCTTTCGTTGGTCAGTCCTTTGCGATCAATAGGGCGGGATTGATCTTGAACTGGAGCATCTTGGCGGTTTCGCGGCCGCCGTCGCCGCCTTTTCGCTGCATTGTGATGCGGCCGATCTTCAGATTACCTGCGCGGGTTATTTCCACCGGCCCATCGCTAAAGAAACGTATCGCATCGGCCGCCGGGCGAAAGGCCACACTGGCTTGTCGGACCCACGATAGGCGACGAGGAACCACTGAGCCGCATGGCCGCCGTCACCTTCGAAAATGTCGGACGCGATCGTCTCCTTATTCGCCGAAAAGAAGTCAACGACGGCTTTCTGCTGTTCCTTCAAGAGTTCATTGAGGTACATTCGTCCGGCGGTCCGCGTAAGTTTGTTAGGCTTGAGTTCGCCGACGAAATATCTGAGAGCTTCGACGACATCGGGCGGCATCTTCCAGGCTTTCGCATACGTTGCGACCCAGCGTTTGTCGATCTGGTTGAAGCCGGTCGTGTTGCTCACCAGCTTGATCGAGATCCCTTTTACCGCCGTCATGCCACCGCTCTTTACCGTAACTTCGACGTCGCTCTTCTCGCCGTGCGGTCGTCCTGCCGATACGGATTCGATCTTCGACGGTAAATATCCCATCGCCGCGAGCCAGAGCCGTGCGTCGTTGTCACTTTGCCAATTATTGAACTTTGCCGCGATCTCAATTTCGTTCTTGAATCCGGCTTTCGCGATCTGCGATCCGCGTTCGGCTTTTTGTACCGCCGTCGCTTGTCCCGGCGCGTTCAGCCATGCCGACGCAACGAGCAAGACGAAGATGATAAAGTTGAACCGAAACCCGAGGCGCATATTAATAATTTCTATGCATTGATATTAAATGGGAGACCGAATATCATCAACGGCTTATGAGTACTGATCAGCAAGACGAGCTTACAAAGCTAGAAAAAGAATTCGCGCACGAACTTCAGGGAGAAGGCTCGCTTGTCCCGAAGGTCGGAAACACCTATGTGGGCTTTGATATTCATCCCGAAGACATCGAAAGTATCTTTTTTGATGGCATCGGAGTTCCGCGCTGGGCAAGCATCGAATCCGAAGACCTAGACGAACACAACGCGATCTATATGGAACGCTATAACGAGTCGATGGCTAAATATCCGCTGATCGCGCGTGCTAACGATACGATGGTCAGCTCAAACTATTCTCGGGCCGAGATCGCCCAACTGGTAGCGGAGTGTCATGCACTGATCGACAGCTCGGCCGACCAAAAAGCGACGCGCGCAATCAAGAAACTCCTGATCGCCGCAACGCAGGCCGAGGCGAAAAACGATCCGCTTACGCTTTCTCCAAGGCTGTGATTCCGCGGAAATCCTAGGTCGTGGTTAAGCTTCCGGGCGGTCGAACATCTCTTGAGTCGTTCGAATGGCGTTCACGGGGCCGTGCGTCATTTCGTCGAAGATCTGCATGCGATCGCGGCCATTCTTCTTGGCCTGATAGAGAGCTTCGTCGGCGGCCCTGATGAGATCAGCCTCGCTGGAACCCATCCGCGGAAGAACCGTCGCGATCCCCAAGCTAACCGTCAGGAATTCGCCGATCGGTGATGACGCATGCTGTATCTCAAGATTTCGCAGATTTGCCAACGCTGAGCGAGCGATCGTTACCGCACCTTCAGAGTTGGTCCCGCCGAGTACAAGAGCGAACTCTTCCCCGCCGAATCGCGCCACGAGATCGGTCGGACGTTTGATGGAATCGGCGAAAGCTTCGGCGACCTTTTGTAGACATTCGTCGCCCGCCTGATGACCATACGTATCGTTGAACTGTTTGAAGTGATCGATATCGATGAGGACTAGCGAGATCTCGGTCCGGAACCGGACCGCCCGGTGCCATTCGTCCGAGAGAAAACTTTCGAAGCGTCGCCGATTCCCGATCTTCGTAAGGCCGTCTGAGTGAGCCAGGCGATGAAGATCTTCATTGGCCTTTGCGAGTTCGGCAGTGCGTTCTTCGACGAGGCGGGCCAGCTTTTTTTCGCGGGCGCGCAATTGATAGACGCTAAGCCGCCAAATGCCGAAGAGCACCAAGCCGGTCACAGCTGTGGCCAGCCCATAGAAGGCCCAGGTTTGATAGAAAAACGGCTTCAATTCGACGCCGAGGATGGCGGGCTGTTCTGACCAAACGCCATCGCTGTTTGCCGCCTTGACTAGAAACTTGTAGTTACCCGGTGGCAGATACGAATAGTGAGCGGTTCTACGTGTACCAGCATCGATCCAATCCTTGTCATGGCCCTCAAGCTTGTACTGAAATTTCACCTGATCCGACTTGATCAGGCTGATGCCCGTATAGCGGATCTCAAGATCGCGTTTGCCGGGCTCGATCGTAATGTTCCCTCTAGCGATAAGTGGCTCACGCTCAACCGTGACCTCTTCTACCGCAACAGTTGGAGGCAAAGGATTGGCTGATTCGAGGGTCGGATCGACTATCGATACGCCGTCCTGCGTCGGGAACCAGAAGCGGCCGCGTTCGTCGCGAAGGCTCGCCGGCTGTCGGCCGCCGTTACACTCGTTTGTGAGCATTCCGTCGCTCTTGCCGTAACCGACGCTGTTGATCTTTGCGATCGTTCCGTCCGCGAAATCGTTGAGCTCGCTGCGCTTTACGCGATAGATACCGCGGTTAGAACTGATCCAGAAATTGCCCTTCTCGTCCTCTTCGATCGCGAACACGCCGCTGCTGTAGAGTCCGTGTTCTTCGTGATAGCTGACAAACCTACCGTCCCTGAACCGGCTGAGGCCTTCATCATAGGTGCCAACCCAGATGACTCCTTCCTTATCTTCGTAGATCGTGCGGATGTAGTTGCCGGCGAGGCCGTCAGCTTTTGTGTAGTTCGAAAACTTGCCGTTCTCAAGCTTGCTAAGACCGCCGTAGCCGCCGAACCACATCGCGTTTTTCGAGTCCCGAAAGATGGTGGTCATGAACTCATTCGGCAAGCCGTCGGGTGTTGAATACTGGGCGATGAGTTTGCGGTCGAAAAACTTTAGCAGCCCCTTGTTGGTGGCTGCCCAAACGTTCCCCTCGGCGTCGTCTTTGATCGAATGAACGTGCGAGCCGTTGAGCAGCATCTTTGCTTTGCCGTCAGCCACCAAGAAGATACCGCCGTTGAGTCCTACCCACATTGTCCCCTGAGAATCTTCGAACAACGCCTGGACCGACATCCGCTCGTTGCGCCAAATCGGGTCGGCAGGATTGTCAGTCGGGACTGCCTTCAACTCGAGGGATTCGAACTTTCCGTTTCGGTAGGCGCTGAGGCCGCGGGCGGTGCCGATCCAGATCGTGTTCTTACTGTCGCGATAGAGCGGATACACTTCGGAATGGCCCAAGCCGTCCTTGGTCGAATACGATTCGATAACGTGCTTGCGCCGGCGGCTTAGACCTTTTACCGTCGCGAGCCAAGTGTTTCCTTCGCGATCGTGGAAGATATCCTGAATGGCGGATGCGGCGAGGCCGTGTTCTTTGCCCCAAAGCTTGAACCGCCCGTCCTTGTATTGCACCAGCCCCAGGCTCGTGCTCGACGCTCCGCCGCTCGAAAACCACAGGCTGCCATCGGGATCCTGCCAGAATGAGTGATAGAGGGAATCTTGAGGAAGGCCCTCCACGTCGCTGAAAGTCCGAAGCGTTCCATTGCGAACGCTAAAGACCCGGTTCCCGCCGAACCAGAGTCCGCCATTCGTATCCTCGAACGTGTTGAGACGGAAATTTACCTTTGAAAGATCGACCGCGGTGAAGACAGATGTATCGCTACGGATCTCGGTAACCCCGCTTGCCGCGACCATCCACGTCGAGCCATTACGACCCCGGAAGGTAAAGTCCGCGGCAGGCCGAACACCCTTCTCAATTAACTCGAAGTTCGAGCCGGACAATCGATACCAGCTTTTCCCTTTTCGGTCGCCGTCCTCAACAAGAAACCGAAGCTCTCCTGCCTCGGATCGCTCGATGAGAGAGATGTAGTGTCCTGGAACCTGATCGGAGTTCAGCGATGCGAACTCGCCGTTGCGATAGATGGTGAGAACACCGTCCTCCATCGTTGTCGCATAAACCGTTCCGTCAGTGTCGGCGAAGATACCGGTGAAGCGGTTGTTAATTATTCCCTTAGTGTTGCTTTTGTTGAAGGTCGTGAAGCGAACGCCGTCGAATCGGACGAGGCCGTCGAACGTCGTGAACCAAAGATAGCCGTCGGGTGTCTGGGTGATCTGGCGGACGCCATTCTGCGGAAGGCCGTTGTCCGTCGTCCATGTGTCAAAACTATATTGCCCCGCCACGGCCAAAGCCGCTGCGAGGGTCATGTACACGGATAGCGCAAATCGAAAGGGTCGACTGAGGACCATTGTTTTTGCGTGAGAAAACCAGCGGAGACGGGCAGGACGGCGTAACGCATACGCTAAACCTATTAGACAACAATGTTTACCACCTGGTCAAATATTTTCTCTGAATTTCAACGAAAATGGCGATCGGTCGACGGGCATTTTGGCCAAATCGTCGCTGCCTGATTGGCCGAGTACGCAAAACAAGGGCAAGAACATCGTCGGATTTGCGGCAGTCTAACCATCTGCCGAACATCTAAAACATTTCTTGTTCATAGAGGAGATAGACAATGAATGGATGGCCGCGAACGCTCTCATGGAGCGATTTCACTTCGATACCGAACCCCGGGCCGACCGAGTTGCGGGCCTTGAATGGTCACCCGATCGTCGCCAGAGTCGGCCTTTCGATAATGTTCTTCATCGGCAATTCCCCACGCGTCGGAGACGGTACAACTTTCCGCTCCGTCGACGTTCGGCTGCAAGTAAATAGGCTGGAGTATGTGCCGTCACGGATACCTGCCGGACAGGAAGCACGGTACCTCCAGCACGAACAAGGCCATATGGACTTAATGGGCCTTCTCGCGCGTGAGCTCGAAGTCGCCTTGCTTGCACTGCGAGGCTCGTCGTCGGCTGACCTGACCGTGCAGGCCAACTCGACCGTGGACCAGGCGGTTAACAGTGCTCGGATGTATGCGATCAACGTCCCAAGGAGAGACTGTCTCTACGATCGCGAGACAAACCACGGAATGAATCAGCCGGGACAGACTCGATGGAATCGCTTGATCGCGCAGAACATTGCTCGCTCTCGGGAGTCCGATTTCATCTTTCGAACCTGAAAATCAGCTATCACCGCGTTAACACAGTCATCGGAAGTTCTTTCGATGACTTTTTTTTCGCTCGATCGAAAATAATGCTTGACGTAACTATATAGTTACGTTACTCTAACGTTACTTCAATGGAGGCAATCAATATGAATCTTGAACAATTAACTTTAGACGTCGAGCAGAGTACGGAGATCAAGGCGGACATCGGAGATGTCTATAAACGCACACTTCACCGATTAGGCGAAGGCAATGCCACGTCGGACGGCACGCCGCTGAACATGATCCTCGAGGAATGGGCGGGCGGCCGCTGGTTTCGTGACCGCGGTGAGGGGGTTCAGCATCTGTGGGGTCACGTGCAGGTTCTAAAGCCACCCGTACTGATCGAGATCAGCGGGCCGATGTTCATGTCGTATCCAGCGATCAACCATCTGGAGATCAAGCTGGAGAAGATAAGCGGCGGCACCAACGTAACCCTCCGCCATCGAGCGATCGGGATGATCTCAGACGAACATCGCGAGGGCATCAGCAACGGTTGGAAGAACATTCTCGATATGTTGACGGCCGACTTCCCCAACGCGGCGAAGGCGATCTCATAATCTGATGGCTGAAGAGACGGATCAGATCTGGAAAGCCCTCTCGGACCCGACGCGACGGTCGATCCTCGACGCGTTGCGAAAAGGGCCGCGAACGACGACGGAGATCGTCGAGGCGTTTCCGGATATGACACGGCACGCGGTGATGAAGCATATCGATGTGCTTCGAAACGCGGGATTGGTGATCACACGTGAAGACGGGCGGCGGCGGGTGAACTCGCTCAACGCCGTCCCGATCCGTCAGATATACGAACGTTGGATGGGCCCCTTTGCCGAGATCTGGTCGAGCACACTGCTGCGAATCAAAGACGACGCGGAGGAAGGGCAGAAACACGACCGTTAGGGAGTGTGTCCAACTTAACGAATATACAACATCAATAGGAGTACTGAATCATGCAAGCACAAAAGAAAGAAACAAGAATAGTTGACGCATTTATAGCGGAGATCGATCAGGAAGCTCCGGCGACGAGACGGCTTCTTGAGATCGTTCCCGACGACAAGTTGGAATGGCGACCACATCCAAAGGCGATGTCGCTCGGGCAACTAGCGATGCACGTCGCGCAAACCCAGGGCGGCGTCGCAGAGGGCACCAACGCCGACGACGCAGAGCGGCCCGTTTTCATCCACGAAGAGGCAAAGAGCCGGGCGGATATTATTAACGCGTTCGAAAGCGGCACTAAAAAAGCAAAGGAGATCCTTGCAGCTACAACCGATGAAAAGGCCCTCAGCGAGTGGCGAATAATGGACGGTGAGAAAGTGTTGATGGCGATGCCGCGAGTCGCTTTCTGGCGATCAATCATGCTGAATCACGTGTACCATCATCGCGGCCAACTCTCGACGTATCTACGTACGCTGGATATTCCGCTGCCATCGATATATGGCCCGAGCGCAGACACAAATCCCTTTGAGTAAGGAACAAGACTCTGGAGTGCAAGTATGACAACAGGAAATTTAGGATTCGAACGGCCGAAAGTAGTATCGCCGGATGAGTGGTCCGAAGCGCTCAGCCAGTTGCTCGTAAAAGAGAAGGAACTGACACGTGCGCGTGACGCGCTGGCTGCGGAACGTCGGCGAATGCCGTGGGTCGCGGTTGAGAAGTCGTACGAATTCGATAGTCCTAACGGACGGCTGACCTTCCTCGACCTTTTCGAGGGCCGCAGGCAACTGATCGTATACCGCGCCTTTCACGAGCCGGGAGTTTTCGGCTGGCCCGACCACGCCTGCCGCGGATGTTCGATGGTGGCGGACCACGTCGCTCATCCCGCACATCTGAACGCTCGCGACACGACTCTCGTATTCGCCTCGCGGGCACCTCAGCCCGACATCGAGCGTGTGAAGGCCCGGATGGGATGGGATCACATACCATGGTTCACGATCACCGACGATTTCGACACTGATTTCGGGGTAAATGAGTGGCATGGTACGAACGCGTTCATTCGCGACGGCGACAGCGTGTTCCGCACTTACTTCATCAACAATCGCGGCGACGAACAGATGGGAGGCGTATGGAACTATCTCGACATCACCGCGTTGGGACGCCAGGAAGAATGGGAAGACTCTCCCGAGGGTTACCCGCAAACGCCAAACTACAAATGGTGGAACTGGCACGACAACTACGAAGCTGACGCACCGCCGGATAAGAAGTGGGTCCAGATCTCAGAGGCGGGGGAAGCAGC
Source organism: Pyrinomonadaceae bacterium (assembly GCA_040081025.1). GTDB lineage: Bacteria > Acidobacteriota > Blastocatellia > Pyrinomonadales > Pyrinomonadaceae > OLB17. The sequence continues at coordinate 11,504 of JBEBGW010000062.1, forward strand.
ATTTCGGAAGAGCGAAGGTGACGGCAATGAATGATTTGAGTTGCTGCAACCCTCATCCACTGAAGAGAGGAATCACGATCGGCAAGTGGGTCGCACCCGGTGCGGCCCTGCTGCTCATCCCGAAATGTCCGCTATGTATCGTTGCGTATTTCACGGCGCTTACCGGAGTCGGACTGTCGTTTTCAACCGCTCAGTATTTAAGGCCGTTTCTGATCGCTGTCTGTTTTGCTGGTATGGCCTATGTTGTCGTACGAACGATCCAAGCGAACATCCGCACAAAATACTGCGTTCATCACGATAAACCATTATAATTAGTGATGATGAAGCCTGGGCAAGAGCTTATAGACGAAGGTATCAGCGATCTTTTAGAAGGAAAGGAAACCGTTTCCTCGCTTCTGGTAATGATCGGAGCTCCGAGGTTGCGGCGGCTGGGGGTGTTCGTCCCGGAAGTTTCGATCACATCGCCCGAACATCGCCTTTATCAAAAACTTAGCGAATTGAACCCCAACGCAGCGCATTCTCAGTACAACGCCTTGATACGTCGCCTTGTCAGTTTTGAACGAGCAGCCGAGTGCGAGAGCTAACCAATCACGAAAAAATACTGAAATTCATGAGGGAGTTCGGAAAGAAAGCCCGGCATCATTCCAGAGTCTATTTTACAGGCGGAACTACGGCGGTACTGCTAGGCTGGCGTGACACCACGATCGACATTGATCTGCGTTTCGATCCCGAGTTCGACGAGTTGTTTCGTGCGCTTCCGGTTTTGAAAGAAAGCTTGGGGATCAATGTTGAACTGGCCAGTCCTTCCGATTTCATTCCATTTGTTCCCGGTTGGGAAGACAGGGCGCAGTTTATCGCCCGGGAAGGACTGATCGACTTTTATCACTACGACCCTTACAGTCAGGCACTTTCGAAGATCGAGCGTGGTCACGATCAGGATGTTAGAGATGTCGAAGAAATGCTTCGACGCGGATTGATAGAAACGGGAAAGCTGCTTTCGCTTTATTATGCGATTGAACCGCACCTCTACCGCTACCCAGCTATTGATCCCGATTCTTTTGTCGAAGCGGTTCGGGCAGTCGTTGATCGGCCTAGTAAGCTTTCGTGACTTCGGCACCGGTGTAGTAGTGCTTGATGATGTCGGCGTATTTGACGCCCATCTTGGCCATTCCGAATGCACCGTACTGGCACATGCCGACGCCGTGGCCCCAGCCTCGGCCGGTGAAGGTGTAGCTCGCGACCTGATTGCCCGAGTAGCGTTTGTTGATGACGAAGAGCTGTTCTTTCAGGCGTAGGGCCGATCGGATCTTGCCGCCCTTTAGAGTCTTCACGCCGTTAGAGCCGATGATCTCGATCTCGGTCGCTCGCCGCGAATATCCTTTCTGTTTTACGTTCACGTCATAGAGCGTGCCGATGCCGCGGACGTATCGGGAAAGCCGTGACTGGACCGCACCTGCCCCGACTGTCGTAGTCCAGTTGGTGAAGGGCGACATATTCTCGGCGACAGTCGGCTGATCGGTCGGCTCGATCTCGAGATACCAGACGGCTCCACTCCCATCTGTCAGGAACCGCACGTTTTCGCCGCCTACGAGTGCGGCCTCTTTGATCTGATACATTTGATCGCCGAACTGTCGGAAAAGAAATACGTCGGGGCGGATCGCAACTTGCCGATCCGTCCTGCCGTTTCTAAGAACCAGCCTTCCATCCACCGCAGCTTTCGTCGTTCCGCTTTGGAGAGTCGGCATCCACTTTTTCTTTTCGTATATCTGCCGGATGAGCCGCAGCATCTTCGCGCGCGAGAAGTGTTTGCTCGGCTTTAGCGTGAGATCCGCCTGGAGCGTGAAATAACCGTCGCGCATCAACATCGCAACATCGGCTCGACGGTCTTGCGGGATCTCGGCCGCATCGTCAAATGCTAGTTGATAGTTGATATCTGAATCGCTGAGTAAAGTATCTGGGGCTCCAGGCGTGTAGATCAAAGAGGCGAGAACGCGAGCGAGTTCGACAGGCTCGGATGTTTTCTTTGAGACGTTCGGGAAGGGCTTTCCAAATTTTGATGCGAGATTGTTCAGCCAGTTGGACATCTCACCGTCGGTCGGCATCTCATCGAGCCAATCGTCGGTGATCGGGTTCGCGGTGAGCGAGAAACCGTTAACGGACAGAATTGAGATCAACCGTACGAGCTCAAGATTCGCGTCGTCGCGAAGTTTCGCGGGCGAACGAGCCGTCTTTATCATGAACGGATCGAAGTGATGCCGGCCTTCGAGCGAACATTCGACCCCGCGGAGATACGGCTCGGCGTGATCGAAGATGTTCTCACTGTTCTCCGTTCGTCCGCCGCAGGTAGAGGTGAAGTACGCCATGATCGGCTTGCCGTTGTAGGTTGCGATCTGTCCGGCAGTCTCGCGAACGGCTCGTGTCCCCATCGCGGTCTCGATCGAAACGCCCTTGTAAACCTGCGACCAGACCGTCGGAACCATGTCGAACCCTTGAGTTCCGTAGCCGTTGATATTGGCGACCGCATAGGTTCGGGCGGCGATCGCTTGGGCTTTCTGCGCTTCGATGTGCGGCAGGCCGAGTTCGGCAGGGACGACTCCGAGTAGATACTCCTCAAGCGGCACCACGTTCACAACGGTCAGATTTCCCTTTGCATTGACGAACACCTCGATCTTGCCTCGATAAGCTTTGCCGTTCAGCCGGACAGGATTCGCCCGTTCATTCAGCGATCCGAATGACACTGATTTCAACGAAGTGTACTTCGCGGCTTCAACCGGGCCGTTCACTATCACCTCGCGAAGATTCGGATCGACGGCGGCCGGACCAACGACCGGATTGGTTACGCCGGTCGGCTGAATCAGGCTTCTCACCTGCGACTTCCCTGCCGTCCGATTCTGCTGTGAAAGTGCGATCGCTTCATCCGAAACGATCATCTTTTTTTCGCTCACCAAGATCAGATCGTCAAACCCCTTCTCTGCCATCGCGAGTTTGAATCGCTCGGCGTCTTCGACCGCATCGAACACACCTCCGACCCAAACCTTCCAGGTGTTCGTCGCAGTATCGATGCTCACGAGCACACTTTCTTCGGTCGCCTCGCGGATGTCCTTGGCGATCTCGTTCGCCTCTTCGGCAGTCGGAAGGCCCTGAACCTCAAACCGGAACTGATCGACCTGAGGCGGACGATAAGCCCTCGCCGCGACCGACACCCGATTTGACCCGAGCATTCTCAACTGTTCGTCCGGAGAGTACGCGACAAGCGACGAGTCACCGGTCGTGATCGAGACTGAACTGGAATTGGTAGAGAGGCCGATGCGGATGAGCGGTTCGGTGCCGAGGTAGAAAGGGATCGGAGGATTTGAGGTCGCAATTGCAGCAAGGACAACAACGATTGCGGATGCGGCAAACAAGAACTTCATCTCTTTCATTCTATCGGCATCGCAGCCGCTCTGCTATCTATTTCTCGATGGCGTTGAACAACAGCGGAAACGTCGCGTATGTTTGCCCGCGGTGCTGCGGGCGGAAGGCGAAGAGGACTGTCTTGCCTTTGCCGTAGTTGGCCTCGGCGAGGGCGATCTTGCCGTCGATGAGTTTCTCTCCGAGCATCCAGCCGGACATCAGAGCGTCTTTTTCAGCGTAACGGGCAATGGAACGCACCTTTGACGCGTCGCTGATCTCGAACGCGGAGCTATTGATGAAGTATGCCGGTGTTTCTTCAAGGACGTTTCGGCCGATCGGATTTGATCGATCGACCTTAATCTTGACGATCGAGCCGGGATTGTAGAAATCTTTCCGGGCGACGCCGCTGAGCACATTCTTCATCGGCAATCCGAACCGCTTGATGACGAGTTCACACGAATCGTCGAGGCAGACGAGCTTGCCTCCGTTTTCGACAAACTTCTTCAAGTTGTCAGCGCCCGCATCACCGATACCTCCGGCGAATTCAGTTGGATAACGATCCACATTGAAGCCGTTGAGGATCGTCGACTCACTATCGGCGGGAAGAACGATCACGTCGTAGTCGAGTCTTCCCTGCCGGAAATCTTCGTTGGATATTGACTTGAAGGGGATCTGGTGATAGTCGAAAACGAGCCGCGTCCAGCCTTCGTCCATCGATGAAGTGAACGGCTTGTACATGCCGATCCGGGGGTTCGTCTTTAGCGGATTCGGATGTTTGGCAAACTGCGTCGCTAATGCCGGCATGTTCAGGCTTTTTCGGACTTGGTTCTGGTTCGTTATCTTCTCAAGCGTCGGGCGAAATTTATCGAGATCACGAATGTCCCAGACCTCGTAATTCTCCACGCCCATC
>JBEBGW010000380.1:0-4207 GCA_040081025.1 Pyrinomonadaceae bacterium
TCCTTGACCGGCACACGAGTCGGGTAGACATCGACAAACTCGCCTGCCGATCCACCGGCCAATTCGACGATCAACTGCGTCGCACGATCCGAAGCGCGCTTCAGACTCTCAATATCCACGCCGCGCTCAAACCGATAGCTCGCTTCGGTAGCCAACCCGAGCTTTCGAGAAGTCTGACGAATGTTTGTCCGATCAAAGTATGCGACCTCAAGCAGCACGTTCGTCGTCGAGTCGGTGATGCTGCTGTCGAGCCCACCCATAATACCGCCCACGGCGACCGGTTTCTCAGCGTCGCAGATCATCACCATCGAATCGTCGATCTCACGCTCAACTTCATCAAGCGTCGTGATCTTCTCGCCCGATCTCGCACGCCGGACCACAAGGCGATTTCCAGCCAGCTTATCCAGATCGAACGCGTGCATCGCCTGGCCAAGCTCGAGCATTACGTAGTTCGTGATGTCGGCAATATTATTGATCGACCTCTCGCCCATCGCGTCAAGCCGGTCCACCAGCCATTGCGGCGACGGTCCGATCTTCACGCCGCGAATGATGCGTGCGGTAAAGCGATAGCAAAGATCTGCGTCCTCGATCTTCACGACATCTGCAGCAAGCAGCGACGGAAACGGAGCATCCGGCAGCCGATCCAGACTCCGCCGATCGACAAAGATCGCCTTCCCCGTCGAAACGCTTAACTCCCGAGCGACACCCAAATGCGACAGGCAATCCGGCCGGTTCGATGTCAGGTCGATGTCGAGCATGAAATCATCCTTGTGCTCATGAACGCCCTCCACCGCCAACCCCACACGCGTCAACTCCTTCGCCGTATCTTCCGGCGAAAGCTCAATATCAATCAGCTCCTTGAGCCAGTTGTAACTAATGTTCATTCTATTCAGGGGCGATTTCCTTACCCCACTTATCCATCTCAGTTCCGCATTTGTGGCATGTGCATCCGCCCCACATTTCCTGACGTTCGTTCATTGGAGCTCGAACGTAAGGCATCTTCGCACTGCAACTAGGACACTTCACACGGAATGGGTTGATTCCAACGTCGAACCCGAACACGTATCGAAGAAGCAAGAGAGCGATAGGCGGGCCTAGGACGATTAGTATAAGACTGAAAAAAAGACGGTCGCTCATAACCTCCCGAACTGCTCCAAAAATCTCACGCCGTTCTCGAACATATGGCGACTTCACTCCGCTAGGATCTTGGGTTTCCTAATTCATAAAGATAACTGAGTGCCGTCGATACTCCGTATGCCAATAAGTAGAAGATGGATGCGTTGATCATAGCTCCAACAATTAAACCAATGACTATCACCAGCCGTCCCGTATGCATCCCTTGGCCACCATGGACCACCATTCCCAAAAGTGTCGCAACAATTGACCACGGTAAGGTCAGTGCGACCGTCCCGATACTTATTGGCTCCTCGATCGGATGAACATCCGCGTTACCATTAAAGTAACGAAGCACAAAGAAAACGGCCACCGCGACTATACCCGGTAACGTAATTAGCAAATAAATGCCCGCGGCGACATATCCGGCTTTTGATCGAAGGAAGTTGGGCATCGTACGTGTCCCGCTCTACGGGCTGCATTAAGAGAGGCACATCACCGGAATTGCTCTAAAAAACGCACGTCGTTCTCAAACATATGGCGGATGTCGTCGATGTTGTACATAAGTGCGGCCATGCGTTCGAGGCCGAAGCCGAACGCGAAGCCCGAGTAGACTGTCGGGTCGACACCGACCGCACGCAGCACGTTCGGATGAACCATCCCAGACCCGCCAAGCTCGATCCATCCCGAGCCTTTGCACGGACGGCAGCGGTCATCGCCGACCTTGCCTGCGCCGTGGCAGACGAAGCATGAGAAGTCGAACTCAGCCGACGGCTCGGTAAAAGGGAAGTAGGACGGGCGAAACCTTGTGCGAGTGTCCTCGCCGTACATCCGCCGCAGCCATTCGGTCACCGTGCCCTTCAGATGCGCCATCGTGATTCCCTTATCGACGCACAGGCCCTCGATCTGGTGGAACATCGGCGTATGCGTCATATCCGGCGTGTCGCGCCGGAACACACGGCCCGGAGCGATCACACGCAGCGGCACACCGCGACGCTCCATCGCGCGGATCTGTACCGTCGAAGTCTGGGATCGCAGTGCGTAGCCTTCCGTCGTATAGAACGTGTCCTGCGATTCCCGGGCCGGATGGTCTTCCGGAATGTTCAACGCGTCGAAGTTGTAATAGTCCGTCTCGATCTCGCGGTCGTCCTCGATCGCGTAGCCCATCGAAACGAAGATATCTTCGATCCTTTCGCGAAGTAGTGTCAGTGGGTGCAGATGCCCCGTGCGAGGGCGCCGGCCCGGCAGCGTAACGTCGACACGTTCCCGTTCGGTCTCGGCTTCAGAAATATAGCTGTTCAGCTTCGACTCGACCTCGTCGATCGCGTCGGTTATCTCACGCTCCACCGACTGCACAAGCTGCCCGAACCGCCCACGTTCTTCCGCATCGACCTTGCCGATCAGCTTCTTCGCCTCGGCGATCTCCGATTTCTTGCCCGTGTGCTTCGTCTTAAATTCGGCAAGCTCCTTGCCCAACGCGACCGCCGTCGCCAGCTTCAGATCGCTCGCCGTGTTCCGGACATCGGCGAACCGCTCAAACTTCGCCTTGAACGCCTCGCGAATGCCCTCTACCTGTCGTTTCTGTTCTTCCATCGAATATGAGCGGAAAATCCGCAAACCGTTATTGTAACAGCGGTTAGCACCCACGCCAACGCACGCCAATCTTTGTGCTCTTTCGTGAAGATCTTAGTGCTCTCTGTGTTAAAAATTCATTTAACACAAAGCTCACTAAGATTCTCACAGAGCACACAGAGATTCTGCGAACGTTTGTTAAGATATTCGCTTATCACCTCTTAACAAATGAAAGCAATCGTAAAAAGCAAGGCCGAGCCGGGATTGTGGATCGAGGATGTTCCTGAGCCGGAAATAGGCATCAACGACGTGATGATCCGCGTCAAACGCGGCGGGATCTGCGGGACTGACCTTCACATCTACAACTGGGACGCATGGGCGCAGGAAACGATCAAAGTCCCGACGACGATCGGCCATGAATTCGTCGGAGAGATCGTCGATGTTGGCTCGAACGTTCTCGACTTCAAAACCGGCGACATGGTCAGCGTCGAAGGCCACCTCGTCTGCGGACGCTGCCGCAATTGCATGGCCGGCAAGCGTGCACTGTGTGCGAACACGCGCGGAGTCGGCGTAAACATGGACGGCGGATTCGCCGAGTTCATCGCTGTCCCGCAGACCAACATCTGGAAACACAAGCCAGGCATTGACCTAGACGTTGCCGCGATATTCGATCCTTTCGGCAACGCCGTTCACACCGCACTCGCATTCGAAGTCTTCGGCGAAGACGTCCTCATCACCGGAGCCGGTCCGATCGGTATCATGGCTGCTGCCGTCGCTAAACACGCCGGTGCCCGCAACATAGTAATCACCGACATCAACCGCTTCCGCCTGGAACTCGCCGAAAAGATGGGCCACGTGACCAAGGCCGTTGATGTTAGCAAGACGACGCTGAAGGACGTCCAGAAAGAACTCGGGATGAAGGAAGGCTTCGACGTCGGAATGGAAATGTCCGGCGTGCCCGCCGCCTTCAAAGACATGCTCGCCAACATGTTCCACGGCGGTCACATCGCCTTCCTCGGCATCCCCAGCGAACAGTTCGCCATCGACTGGAAAACCGTCATCTTCAACATGATCACCATCAAAGGCATCTACGGCCGCCAAATGTACGAAACCTGGTACCAAATGTCCAACCTCCTCGAAGCCGGCGTCGACATCTCCCCCGTCATCACGCACCGCTATTCCTACAAAGACTTCGAACAAGGCTTCGCCGCGATCAAGGAAGGGAATTGTGGAAAGGTGGTGCTGGATTTTGAGGAGATCTAGTTTAGATGGTCTGGAACACGGGGAAGCTATGGGAACGATTCACTTAAAACGGGCCGTGCTTATTGTGATTTGTGCATTGGGCTTTCTCGTAAGCTCATGCTCCTTTTCGGTTACGCCGGTATGGAACGGGAAACCCCAGGACGCTAAGGCTACGCCGGCAAAGATAAATGACAAGGATGAACTGAAACCTAAGGCATTAGAACAAGCCGCTAAGCTTCAGCGACTTATCAGTGAAAGGAAGTTTGAAGAAGCCTACAAG
>JBEBGW010000063.1:0-15710 GCA_040081025.1 Pyrinomonadaceae bacterium
GAATTCATCATAGCCGGACGGCATCTCGACTAGCTCACCGGTCTTCAGATCATAGATCGAAAGATCGATCGCACAGCCGCGATTGTGCTTCGAGCCTTTTGCCGGATCTGCGACAAACTTCCGCTTATCTTCGGGCGTGACTTCCCAAAACAGCTTCGTGATAGACCACGGCCGGTAGCCGTCGAAGATCGCAAGTCCCAAACCTTGTTTCCGCAACTTCTTGTGTACCTTTGCTACGCCCTTTGCAGCCGGCTTCTGCAGAAATGCGCGAGCTTCGGGATATACCCTCTTGCCGACGAAGTTATTGTCGGTAGCGTATCGGATGTCGAGCTTTATAGTGGGGTCGAGGGTTATGAGTTCTACCAAGTGGGCCTCGCGTTTACCGTTTTCCTTCGGTGGGCCGTCTTGAGCAGCGGCCTGAAATGAAAGGATAAGAAATAAGGCGAGAAGTGCAAAGGAATATCTGACCATACCCATCATTATAGCCCCGCAATGCAGAAGCCCGCGCGTTAGCAAGGCGTAACTGATGAGTTGAACGTTACGCCCTTGCTGACGCGCGGGCTTCTGCAAAAAACTATGGTTTCTCTTCGACGACCGGCCCCGAATCTTCAGGCCCGATAATGATGTCGGTGCCGAACTTCTGATAGTTGGTAAACCGGATCAGATTTCGCGTCTCGAACGACCGACCGCCCTCGCGGATCGTGAGTCGGACGTCGGACACCAACGGCAGCAGATATTTTTCGTCCGAGATAGTCGTCCAATCGTAATCGATCGTCCGCCGAGCGGCCGTCACGGGAAATCCTTCCGGGATCTCGGTCGCCTCGCTTTCAACTCGCAGCACGCGATAGTCGGCGCGATCGATCCACATACGGCCCTTCATCCCGGTGATCGTTGATTGTGTCAGGCCGCCGCTGCCTGAGACGATCCGTTGCTTAGCCTTGTCCCGCTCGACGGTGAAATCGAAGATGATCGCCGTGCGCCCGCGGACGATGTCGGTCTGGACCGGGGTGAAATCGGCGTCGCTCTCGGGTTTGAAGATCGTCGCAAGCATTGTGACGAACTCGCCGGTCGAACTCGTCCCGCCGGCCTCGTCGTAGCTTCCCTTTGCTTCAGGGGTCGCCTGAAGTGCGCCGTTGATCGACAGGAGCTTGTACGATTCCTCGCCCGTCGAGCGATAGCTGACGGCTACCACGAGCTTGTCCTGAGGCCGAAACGTTCCGGTACCGGCGAATGACGCCGACCGCTGGATCTGTTGCTTAACCACAAAATCCGGCATTTCCTCGACGGCTTCGAGCGTTTTGCGGCGGGTCTTGTCGATGATGCCGGCGACTTCCAATTGAGTCGGGATCTTCGTACCTTCCGGATCCTTACGACGCCGCTCTGCTTCTTCGAGTGCTCGTTTCAGTTCGTCGTCGTTGGCACCTTTAGATCGCGTAAGGCTACGAACGCCGTCGGTCAGGGCGAACCCAATACCGCGTTGCCGCAGTGCATCGACGACCTCGTCCTTCGTCGCGGTTCGTCGCTCGAGCTTGTATAGAAGTTGAACGTACTGGGCCTGCGTCAGCGGCTTTTCCTGGCCGAAAGCCGGATTGCAGAAAGCGGCTGTCAAAAAGAGAAAAATAATGGCGGATCTCATCTGAATAATTGATGCGGAATAGCCCCGAACTGTTGTAAAAATCGGCTGTCTAAAAGAAAAAACGGGAAACAGCAAAGACCGTTTCCCGCCAGATTCTGTATAAAACGAACGGGTTAGTTAACCCATTCTTCTTCGTAGTTAAGCTTCCAGTGAGCCGTAACCCAAGCCTCTGCCGCTTCCATTGCGACTGCCTTCCACTTCTTCAGGTTCTGAAGAACGTTCAGGGCCGCAAGCGGCTTGCTCGGATCTCGCTCGACGCGGATCACTTCGGTCGCAACCTCGATGATCGTTTTGTCTTCCGCAAGAATGCGAAGTTTGACCTCTGCGCCTACCGGCGGGAGAGTCTCAAGATTTACAAGTGCACTACTTTCGCCAAGGTTTTCGGTCGTTCCTTCAACCTTGATCCGTTTTCCACTTTGCTCGTCTACCCAAATAGCCTGCACCGGCATGTGGGCCAAAATCCGATGGTGCATCGGAGTCTTATATGATGATGTTGCGTATTCTATTTGTGACATATTATCCCCCGCTTACTCGCTTGTTCGCCTTCCATCCCTTGTGATCGCATTACCGCGAAATAGAACGAAAAAGATAAGCCATTCTTACAAAAAAGTCAAGTTTCCGTTTCGCCCTTACAAATCCTTACAAATCCTACGGGTTGTTAACGATAACCGCCTATTCGGATAGCGGTTGGGATGCACGGCGGCCCTGCGAGTTTGCCTATCTTTTTTATCACCGGAGAAAAAGTATAAACCAAATAAATTCCTAGATTTAACGTGGTTGTAACGCGCAAGCCCGATACTGATGCCTTGCGCCCAAACCGAATTTTCCGATTGAAATAAAGGAACTCAATTTGCCTTATCAAGAGTGTCCTGAAGTCTTATTTTTTTGGATTTGTTCGGGCGTTTTTCGAGGAAAGATCCGGAGCCGCCGTAATCGTGTGTAAACAAAAAGGTTAATCGTGTTACAGGCCGCTCGGCAGCCAAGAGGTTCAAAATCCGCGCGTAACCGGGCATCCGAAAAGCGATAGAAAAATCCAAAAATCAAGATATAAGGGGCAGAATAAACACTTTTATACAGGCATTTTTCAAACACATTAAGAGGTCAAAAGAATCAGATGACAAAGATTTGGAACATTAGAACCTTCGCACTCCTGTTAGCGATCGTTACCGCTCTCTCAAGCGTTTCGTTGGCGCAGGTCACAACGTCGGAGATCGTCGGATCGGTCAGCGATCAGGCAGGAGCCGCAGTTTCCGGCGCGACGGTTATTGCGACACACGAGCCCTCCGGTACGAAATACTCGGCTACTACCAACAGCGAGGGCCGATTCACGCTGCCGGGAATGCGCGTCGGGGGACCGTATACGGTTACCATCACGTCTTCGGGCTTTGCCGAGCAGAAGCGAGAAGGAGTAACGCTGTCTTTGGGTAACTCCGCCACGGTGGATTTCACGCTCGGCGTTCAGGGGGCGAATGTTGAGGTCACGATCACGAGCGATCAAACTTTCAGCGAACTCCGCACCGGAGCGTCGACCAGCATTTCACGCGAGGTCGTCAACCGCGTGCCGACCATTAACCGTTCGATCAACGATTTTTCCAAGCTTTCTCCGCAGTACGGTGGCGGCCCGTTCGGCGGGTCGTTCGCCGGACAGGACAACCGACTCAACAACATCACGGTTGATGGTTCGTCATTCAACAACTCCTTCGGTTTGGCAGGGCAGCCTGGCGATCGAACAGGCATTTCGCCGATCTCACTCGACGCGATCGAAGAGTTTCAGATCAACGTGGCTCCCTACGACGTTCGTCAGGGCAACTTCGTCGGTGCCGGCGTCAACACGGTTACCCGAAGCGGAACCAACGATTACAACGGATCGGTCTACTACATCTGGCGTAAACCGGGAATCATGGGCAAAGAGGCCGGCGACAATCTTGTTACCCGCGGCCAGTTCGATTACAGAACCTACGGCTTCCGCGTTGGAGGTCCGATGCCGTTCTTCAATTTCGGCGACGGAGCCGACGATAAATGGTACACATCCGGCCGGGACAAGTTGTTCTTTTTCTTCAGCTTTGAGGATGAGAAACTCGCCCAGCCAGGATCTGCTTTAAGGGCTAACACCGGCAGCCAGCCGGTTGGCGGAAGCATTTCTCGAGTGCGTCAATCAGATCTTGATACGCTTAGCAGCTACCTCGGCACCAACTTTGGTTATGAGACGGGCCCGTATCAGGACTACAACAACGACACCGTCGGAAAGAAATACCTTTTCAGGGGTGATTACAACCTTGACGTTAAGAACAAGGTGAACTTCCGCTACATCCACCTCGATTCGAATACGGACGTTCTGCTTTCGACGTCATCGTCGCTCGGATTCGGCCGTTCGCGTAACGCTAACGCAACGGGCGGAATGCACTTCCAGAATTCGAACTACAAGATCCTCGAAAACATTCGATCGCTTGTTGGTGAGTGGACAAGCATGTTCACGAACACCGTTTCGAACAGCCTTATTGTTGGCTATACGAAGCAGGATGAGAGCCGCGGCTATCGTGGCGAGCTTTTCCCGTTCGTTGACATCCTCGATGCTGGGTCGACGTACATATCGTTCGGCTTCGAGCCGTTCACGCCGAACAACGAACTTCGTTACAACTCGCTTCAGATCCAGGACAACATCACCTTCTACCGCGGCCGTCACACGATGACCTTCGGCGGAAGCTACGAGCGCTACAAATCGGAGAATGTGTTCTTCCCGGGTTCGCAGAGTTCCTATGTCTACAATTCGCTCGCGGATTTCTACACGGATGCGAACGGATATCTTGCAAACCCCGGTCGCACCACTTCGCCGGTCTCGCTCCGTCGATTCCAGGTCCGTTATTCGAACGTTCCGGGACTCGATAAACCACTTCAGCCGCTCGAAGTCGACTACTTCGGTTTCTACGGCCAGGATGTTTGGAAGCTGCGGGATAACTTCTCGCTGACATTCGGCGTTCGTGGCGACGTTCCGTTCTTTGGTGAAACGGGATTTGCAAATCCCCAGGCGAACGCCTTCACCTTCCGCGACGAGACCGGCACCTCGGTGCAGTATCAGACGGAAGCCCTCCCCGACCCTAGCATCCTTTGGTCGCCGCGGGTCGGCTTCAACTGGTCGCCGCTGAAGAGCGGACGGGTTCAGGTTCGTGGTGGTTCAGGTGTTTTCACCGGCCGCCCGGCATATGTTTGGATCTCGAATCAGATCGGCAACAACGGTATCCTGACCGGATTTGATTCGTTCGATAACGTTGTCTCGCGTCCGTGGAATCCGGATATCAACCGCTACAAGCCAACGAGCGTCACGGGTGCTCCGGCCGCTTCGTACGAACTTTCGTTGACAGACACGGACTTCCGATTCCCGCAGCTTTGGCGCTCGAACATCGCAACCGATGTTAAGATTCCGGCCGGATTAGTTGCTGGTGCGGAGTTCCTCTACAACAGGGACCTGAACGGCATCTACTACATCAACGCGAACCAGTCGGCCCCTTTCTCTAACTTTACCGGGCCTGATACTCGTCCGCGATGGAACGGCCCCGACACGTGTCCGACGATCACGGGAACCCAGAACACTCGCATCAACTGTATTATTCCTAACGCGATCGTTCTGAAGAACCAGAACGTCGGTCGATCCTGGAACCTGGCATTCACACTCGAGAAGCCCTTCTGGAACGGACTCTATGGTAAGGCTGCGTATGCTTTCGGCGAGTCCAAGAACACTGTCGACCCTGGTTCGATCGCGTTCGGTTCGTGGAACGGAAACCAGCATGCTGCCGACCCGAATAATCCGGGTCTAGGATACAGCTCATCGTCGCCTCGTCACCGTATCTTCGGGCTCCTCTCGTACGAGAAGGAATATTTCAAGTTTGGTAAGACAGCGGTATCGATGTTTTACGAAACCAAAAATTGGGGTAACGGAAGCTACGTCGCGGGCGGGGATCTTAATGGCGATGGCGGTACCGCGAACGACCTTATGTACATCCCGCGTGACATTGCTGAGATGAATTTCCAGCAATATTGCGTGACGTCTGCCGGTACGAGCGTCACCTGCGGTGGGCCGACGGTCGTGTCGACGTTCACGCCCGCTCAGCAGGCGACGGCGTTTGATGCATTCATCCAGGCGGATGAGTACCTATCATCGCGACGCGGTCAGTATGCCGAGCGTGGGGGTGCATTCTTGCCTTTCGTAACAAAGGTTGACTTCAGCCTTGCACAGGACGTGTTCTTCAAGACGGGCAGCAGAGTGCACAGATTCCAGATCCGCGGTGATATTCTAAACTTCACCAACCTTCTGAATAAGAATTGGGGTACCGGCAAGCAGTTCAACTCGCTTCAGCCGTTGGTACCGCAAACTGTTGGAGCGGGAGCAGCTCCTTTATATCGTTTCCGTAACGTTGGAACGAGCTTGCTGAGTGCTAATCCCTACACTCCGACGGCCGGTTTCGGCGATGTGTGGCGTTTACAGATCGGCATTCGTTACACCATTGACTAGTTCGCGATATTCGATCGCCTTCACGAGGTTGTCCCTGGTGGGCAGCCTCTTTTTTGTTCAATGTGGCACGTGCCACATTTGCTAGAAGTTACTTGAAGAGTCGGCGCAATGAACTAACGCTTGCGTTCGAATTCTAGTATCATCGTGTCGATTTAACCGATGCGGATACTGCACGTTTCATCTTCAAGGACGTTTGGCGGCGGCGAGCGGCATGTCGCGGATCTCGCGCGCGGGCTTGCGGAACGCGGTCACGAGATCTTCGTTGCTCTTCGTCCGACGAACGAATGGCAGCATCGGCTCTGTTTTTTGCCGCCCGAGAATATAATGCATGTCTCGATCAGAAACTCGTTCGGTGTGCTGAGTTCGATGCGGATCGCCGACTTCGTCAGGCAGAACAAGATCGACATCGTCCACGCCCACGTCGCGCGCGATTACATCCCGGCGAGCATCGCAGTCCTCGCCGTAAAAGACGCGAGGTTCGTACTTACGCGACACGTTCTATTTCCCCTTAAACCCTTTAATAAGTTTGCTTTAAAGAATCTCTCTGCGGCGATCGGCGTATCAGATGCGGTCGGATCCGGGTTGAAGAAAGTCTTTCCCGCGTCGAAGATCAGTGTCATCAAAAACGGGCTGAACGTGACACCAATGGCACCCGATGGCGAAGCGAGGCTGCGCCGCGAGTTCCGGGAGTTTCATCAGATACCGCTCGACGCGACCGTCATCGGGACGCTCGGGGAGCTGATCGAATTGAAAGGCCAGCGCGACTTTGTTCTTGCGGCCCACGAGATCGTGAAAGATTTTCCCGACACTCATTTTGTAATCGTCGGAAAAGACAATTCCGGCGAGCGAAAATTCCGCCGTGAGCTTCGCCGCCTTGTGAAAGTATTCGGAATGGAGGACCGCTTCCTATGGCTCGACTGGATCGACGATACCGATTCGTTCTTTGCCGCGACCGACATCTTCGTCTCGCCGTCGCACTCCGAAAGTTTCGGCTTGGCGATGCTCGAAGCAATGATGCACGGCCGCCCCGTCGTCGCCACCGAAACCGAAGGCGCCCGCGAACTCTTCGGGAAATCAGCCCGGCTCGCCAAGATCAAAGACCCCGTCGACCTCGCCTCGAAAATATCCGAACTGCTCGCGGACGATCCACTCCGCCAATCCCGCGGCCGCGACAACCGCAAAACCGCCGGCGAAAAGTTTTCACTCGAACGAATGCTCGACGAGACCGAGAAACTTTACAAGAAGCTTATCTAAGACGCGGTTATCCTAGCGCCTTATTCTTTTGTCGAAGGAAGTTTCACGCCAAGACGCAAGGAACGCAAAGAATCGAATGCGCTATCCTTAGATCTCTGGTATATGACGGAGGCCCTCTTTGCGGTCTTAGCGGCTTTGCGTGAACTTCCGATTTTGAAGGATGATCAATTTCGACTCAAATATCTGCAATGATTTCGCCGCCGCGTCGAGTCGGGAGTGGCTGGAGACGAACGGGATCGGAGGGTTCGCATCCGGAACGTTAGCCGGGTCGAACTCTCGCCGATATCACGGCTTGCTGACGGCCGCGACCAAGCCTCCGCTCGGCCGTCTCACTTTAGTCTCAAAGATCGAAGAGACCGTCTCAGTCGATGGCGAATCGAATGAGCTTTCGTCGAATCAATATCCGGGAAGCGTAAGCCCAACCGGATTCCGATACCTGACCTCATTTCGGCTCGATCCGTTTCCGATCTGGACATACGCCGTCTCCGGTGTCGAGATCGAGAAACGCATTTTCATGGTCCATGGCCGCAACGCAACGGTCGTCACTTACAAGGTCATTTCCAAACCGCTGGGCAGGCGACCAGCGATCAGCATGACGCTTCGACCGATGCTCTCGTTTGTCGATTACCACCACCTCCAGCATCAAACGCCCGAGTTCAACGGCGAATATTCCGAAAGCGAAGGCATGATCAGGATGCAGCCGTTTCTGGACCAGCCGACGCTCTACGCGGCTCACAACGGTGTTCAGGTGGAACCGACGGGATATTGGTACAACGATTTCGAATACGCGATTGAAAAGGAACGCGGCTTCGACTTTTTCGAAGACCTTTTCCAGCCGTTCGAGATCACGTTCGATCTAAACAAACCCGCATCGGTCGTATTCGCAACGGAGAGTGATCTCTCGGTGAAGGATGTTGCCAGTCTCGAGAAGCAGGAGATCAAGCGCCGAAAAAACTTGATCAAGATCGCAAAGGCAACGACCGACCTTGAGAAGGATCTCGTCCTCGCGGCGGATCAATTCATCGTCAGACGCGGCGACGGGCATACCGTGATCGCCGGATATCCGTGGTTCTCCGATTGGGGCCGCGACACGATGATCGCACTGCCAGGACTCACTCTTGCTACGGGCCGGCCCGAGATCGCGAAAGGGATCCTGAGCGTGTTCGGCAAAAATGTCTCTGATGGAATGATCCCGAATCGATTTCCCGATGAAGGCGAAACGCCGGATTACAACACTGTCGACGCAACGCTGTGGTTCTTTGAGGCGGGGCGAGCCTATCTCGAATCCACCGGCGATCTAAAATTCGTTCGCGATGAACTCTACACGACTCTCGCCGAGATCCTCGCCTGGCATCTGCGCGGAACCCGATACAACATCCACGTCGATACCGACGGCTTGCTTTATGCAGGCTCGCCCGATGTCCAGCTCACATGGATGGACGCAAAGATCGGCGATCTTGTGTTCACACCTCGAGCGGGAAAAGCGGTCGAGATCCAGGCACTCTGGTACAACGCGCTCTGCATCATGGCCGATCTTGCGAGCACGTTCGGCGACGACCAGGACCGTGCGAAATATATCTCGATGGCCGAGCTCGCTAAGCTGTCGTTCAATTCGGTTTTCTGGAACGAAGAAAAACAGTGCCTGTTCGATGTCGTAGAAAATGGCACCCGCGATGGATCGGTGAGGCCAAATCAGATCTTCGCCGCGTCGCTCCATCATTCGATGCTCGACGACGAGCGAGCAAGAATGGTCGTCGACAAGGTCGAAGCCGAATTGCTGACGCCGGTCGGCCTCCGGTCGCTCTCAGCCGACGCCCCGCAATATCGCCCGATCTACATCGGCTCGCCGTTCGATCGCGATTCTTCATACCATCAAGGCACGGGTTGGGGCTGGCTCATAGGCGGCTTCGTAGATGCCTATCGAAGGGCCTATCCTGAACGCGGCAGCCAGGTCGAACAGATACTCGCCGGATTTAGCGCACACCTTTTCGAAGCAGGAGTCGGCCAGATATCCGAGATCTTCGACGCCGAACCGCCTCATTCACCCCGAGGCTGTCCGGCACAGGCATGGAGCGTCGCGGAAGTGCTCCGAATCCTAAGATCGGGGAACTAAACCCGCAAATCCTCTGTATCCGCCCATTCTAATTGGCTTCCGATCGGCGATCGTCGATGCTGGCGGAAATATTCTGCGTTGGGGGTCAAAAAACGCGATGCTGGGTGCGCAGTTCGTGTGGCATTGTTTCGGAGAAGATCGACAACATCGAGCTGTTCGAGAACTTTTGCATCGCGCCTGTTCAGCGCGGATATTGTGAGCTTCGGCCAGTTCGTTGTCTTCCCTATGCATCCGGGATTTGCCAGCTTCGCATTGCTAGGGGTCGTTGTCATCATGTCGCAGTTCGTCGGCTTCGCGAACCTCCCCATTCGAGCAGGCAACACGCGAATCTCTAAGATTGGCGGCATGGCACGGTTGATGCACTGACCTTCTTAAAAGATAGGAAACGGGAGGAAAATTGCATCATGTCACTCATATACTGTCCTGAATGCGGACACGAAATATCAACCGCAGCGGTAGCGTGCCCAAGCTGCGGCCGGCCAATAAGTGCACCAGTAAACGAGATCCCGCGCGTCGTTGTCGAACGCCAGCCTAAAACCGATTCGATACCGCCGTGGGTGATCGCTCCGGTAGTACTTTTGGGCGTCATAGTGCTGTTTGGCCTCATTTATTTGATCACATCAGGCGACGATTCAAACTCGAATTTATCGGTCAACGTCAACGCACGACAGGCCGAGACGGCACGAACAAACACCGCCTCAAGCGATGTAACTTCGATTCCACCCTCAACAATGCCCGTCACCAACACTCCCGGAGCAGGCTACCCCGTACCCTCTCAGAATGTGCCCGGATCGTCCGGCAGCATACCGCAGTCGGGAACCGTGCTGATCGACGCCAAGGTAGCGACTCGCAACGGATCGACGCAGGGAGCCCGAAATACGCGGTTTTACCTGCTCGATAAAGATCTTGAGGCGATCCTGAGCGACGCCGACATCGAGCCCATCGAAGGCCAGTCGCTCGCGAACAGTCTCGCAATAGCTACCGCCGATCAAGCCCGTTATGGCGACTTCTATCGGCAGGCTATGAGTGCCTTGAAAGAGCACATAAAATATACGGGCAGCACTGATGCTGCAGGCAAAGCTCAACTGGGCAGCGTGAAGCCGGATATGTACTACCTCTTCGGTGTCGCTCGGACGGGCGAGGGCTTTGCGATGTGGAATTCGTCAGTCTCTGTGATCGCTGGCGATAACGCCGTAAACCTTACGCCTCAACAGCTAACGCAGATGCCTACTGGATCGGCCGAGTAGTGATCGAATAGCAATTTTCTTCTGATCGGGTATCTGAGACGGTGCCCGATCTTTATTGGAAATTGACGGGACGTTACCGTACGCTATGAAGGATGCTCAAGCTTCTAAAGCGGCAGATAACCCTTGTCACCGTATCGGGAATTCCGGTCCGAGTCGATCACCGCTGGGTGCTCGTTCTGATCCTGATGACCGGCATCACCGCCGCGAGTATTCAGTCGCTTAACCAGCATTTAGTAGGCAGTGTTTTGCTGGGTTTGGCAGCGACCGCCATGTTCTTTGTCTCGATATTTCTACACGAATACGCCCACGCCGTAGTCGCTCGAAGAGAGGGCTTGCGGGTGGTCGAGATCGTCCTGCATCCATTCGGAGGCCTTGCCCGGTTTGAGCATCCGCCGGAAACCGCTCGAACCGAGTTTCGAGTAGCCGTCGCAGGGCCGGCTGCAAGCTTCGCATTGGCACTTTTCTTTGCGGGGTTTATCGGTGTTTCGAGTTACCTTAAGACCGACATCCTGACCTTAGTCCTTTTTCTGCTTGCGCTTACAAATTTCCTGATCGCTGTGTTCAATCTTTTCCCCGGCTACCCTCTGGACGGTGGCCGAGTGCTTCGAGCCTACCTCTGGAAGCAAGGCAAGGACCTCAACGAAGCGACCGTACTTACCGGCCGCTGTGGACAAGTGATATCGATCGTGATGATCATCCTCGGACTCATCCTTGCCATCGTTCGAGGCGAGTATTTTACGGGCTTATGGGCGGTAATTGTCGGGGCATTCCTACTCGACTCGGCAACGTCGATCATCCGCGAGGTCAACTCCGAGGAGAACGTGCGGGTCGAAGCCTTGATGGGCCTACCGGCCCTGATCTCGCCGGACCTGACAGTCCAGCGGTTCATTGACGAGATCCTCCCGATGCATCGGCGAAGCACGTTCGCGGTGGCTGATGGTGGCCGATTCCTTGGGATGTTAGTGCTCGACGATGTGAAGGCCGTTGCGACTGATCGATGGCGGTCGATGCCGATCCGAGATGCTATCCGACGCATTGCAAACGAGCATTTCGTTCACACCGAGAACTCGATCGCGGACGCTCGAGTACTGATCGAGAGCAATGGATTGGGTGCCGTTGCCGTTGTATCCGATAGCGGTCAACTTGTCGGTGTCGTCTACTCGGGAATGCTCAGAAAACGTGCCTGAACGTCCACCTACCTGTGATATTCTAAGCAATTAATCGTACTCCGCTCCTCGGCTGGAAAACTTCTCCGGTATGAACGGAATCCTACTGTAAGTCTCTGAAAATGCAGCAGTTTTTAGACCAACTGACGACCTTGTTGACCCTTCGCAATGTACTCGACATCGCGCTGGTCTTCACGATTGTCTACGTGGTCCTTCGGTTGTTGAGGGGCACACGAGCCGTTCCGACCATGGTCGGCATTGTGTTGCTTGCGCTTCTTTATTGGCTCGCGATCTCACAAGACCTGGCAACACTGGAATTTGTGCTCCGATCCGCGGTCCTTTACATCGGTTTTGCGATCATCGTGCTGTTTCAGTCGGAGATCCGCCAGGCTCTCATCTATTTCGCGAATCGCATCCGATTTCCGATAATGCGGCGGCAGCAAGGGCAATTCGGTGGCACGGTCTATGACGAGATCGTGCTTGCAGCCACGACCCTTGCGACTGAGAAGACGGGCGCGCTGATCGTAATTGAGCGGAAGGTAGGCTTGAGAAATTTTGTCGATGCCGGCGTTCAGCTTGATGCCCGCATAAGTTACGACTTATTAGTGACGATCTTTAATCCCTCCACCCCACTGCACGACGGAGCCGTGATAATCCAGAACGAACGCGTCGCTGCTGCATCGGTGTTTCTGCCGCTTACCAAGAATCCCGGGATCTCTCGAGAGTTGGGCACCCGGCATCGAGCCGCGATCGGAATCACGGAAGGCTCTGACGCGATATCGATCGTCGTTTCAGAGGAAACGGGACTGATCACGTACGTTGAGGCTGGCGACGTTCGGCGCAATCTGGATACGACGCAGCTCCGGAAGCTATTGCTCGACGCAATGCAGATACCGCTCGTTCAGGCCAAGCGTGAGCCGACAAAAACCATGAAGGAGGCTGAGACCGAGATCACTCTGGGTTAGCTAGAATGCCTTCGCTAGAAACAAATGAAAGAGGTTCCGTTAACGCGGCCTTCCTGAAGCAGATCCTGAGAAAAATATTTCTCGAGGATTGGCTGACAAAGCTCCTCGCTCTTGCGATCACCATAGCCCTGTGGATCGGTGTAACGGGTCTAAGCGAGGTCGGCAGCGACCGCTACAAGGTTCCGCTCGTGCTGCGATTGGCGGACAGCGCTGAGGCGACAAATCAGCCTATAGATCAGGTCGAAATACGCATCAGCGGTGATAAACGGCGCCTTGGACAGATACGTGAGGGCGATCTCCGTGTCTGGGTCGACCTTACCGGAACGCCCGTTGGCAGCCACACGATCACGTTGGCTCCGGACACGGTGGCAATGCCCGATCTTCCAACCGGTATCCGGCTAGAGGATATAAATCCGAAGAAGATCGTCGTCCGGCTCGAAGCGATCGAGGAAAAGGAAGTAGCCGTACGCGTGGAGACGCAAGGGGCCGTCCCCCAAGGGATGGAAGTCTATTCCGAGACCGTCGCTCCCGCGAAGATCCGCGTGCGAGGCCCGTCGTCATTCCTTCGAACGCTATCCAGCATTGCGACGGATAAAGTAGACCTTGCCGACAAGAACGTCGATTTCACGGCCCGACAAGTGAGGATCGCACCGCTTTCCAATGAGAACGCCACGCCGCTTGATTCCTTTGTCGACGTGAATTTCAGGATCGGGGAAACGCGTATGGAGAAGAGCTACATAATACCCATCGCTGATTCAAAAAAGCGTGCGCAGATCACACTTTTCGGCGGCCGATCGCTGTTCGACGGTGTCTCCGCAAAGGATTTTACTGCAACCCTTGCGGATGGTTCCGAAGAGCCTGCGGTAGATCTACCCGGGAAGCTTGACGGTCAGGTCGAGATTAGGCGAGTCCGCCTCCTCTAGCATCAGTAGATATTAAAGGTATAGCTTACAAGCCGCACGACTGACACTGCCTTACCATCTTGTTGTTGCGGGTCGAATCGTATTGCCCGAGCCGCCGATATTGCCTGCTCGTCAAGTCCATAGCCGAGACGCTTGATCAGTAACACATTGAGAACTTTTCCATTTGAACCGAATAGCACGGCGACCGTTATCGTCCCCTGCACCCCTGCCGTTCGAGCTCTGTCGGTGTATTGGGCTTTTTGTTTGTACGTTACTTTTAGAGGCGTTACGCCCGGCTCCGGGTTAACCGGGGCCGACGAACCCATTAAGGGAGTACGAGAGAGGTAATCGGCGAAGATCGTCTTGTTGGACAATTCAGTTTCAAGTTTTGCGGCTTCACTCGTTTCTCTTACCTTCGCCTTCCCATCCGTGAGGATCGAAACAGCTTCGCGAAGAACGTCCGCTGCCTTGGATTGGTTTCCAGTCGTCTCACCGATCAAGCGCAGACGGCCAATTAGGAGGTCCGATTTTAGAATGTAGCCGTCACTAAGTTGAGGATGGTGCAATATTAGGGAATCAGCCGTCCGCAACGCCCGATCAAAGTTTCCTTCCCACGAATCAGATACGCCGGACAAGTAAAGGGCCTGGGAAATTGCTGGATCCAACCGCAGTGCTTCTTTGAGCTGCGACTGAGCGGCGTTTATCTTTCGGTTCATTAAGAGAAGATGGGCAAGGTTTACTCGATAAATTGCGGATCCCGGTTCCAGTTTTACGGCATTCTCGAACGCCTTGCGGGCTCCCTTATCATCGTCGTTCTGGTAAAGGGCAAGGCCAAAACAGTTCCACAGCTTGGCGTCGCTCTTATGCTCATTCGTTTGCAGGGCAGTGCTAAGGCCAACAAGAGCCTCCTTGAATTTGCCAACCTGGCAAAGGTTCAGGGACGGGTGAGGCTTGAGGCTTGTTTGGGATACGCCTAGCACCGGAACTAATGTAATTAGACCTAAAGCAAATAGACCTAAAGCAAATAACTTCGAAAGACTCATACAACTATCACCCCCTCAAACCTGTTGTAAAAAGAATCTAATGTCTTCCCGCATCTCGTCTGTGATCTCGTGCTTCGCCTTGTAGTGGATGGAGCGATAGTTGGACAGCAGTCCCCGCAGCTTTTCGTCGAATCCCGCGAACTTTTCCTGGCTGTAAAACTCATCATCATCGCCAAATAAATAGAATGTTTCAGCTTCGAAGGGGTTGTAAGCCGGATTTGTATCCAGATCGCCGGGAATTCCACCGCACACACCGACGACAGCCTTCAGTGACTTTGGATACGTGAACGCATAGCGGAAATTGAGTGCACAGGCCTGCGAAAAGCCGTAAAGATAGATCTGTGACGGTTCCGCGATACCCTCGTCAACAAACTTGCGGATCAGATCGTTGAGGAATTTGTGATGCAAAGCGACCGATTCTTCAGCCTTGAAGTCGGTGAGCCATCCGAAGCCGATCTTGTACCCGTCCGAAGTCTGCCGGAAGTGCTGATGCGGACCTTGTACTGAGGCGATCGCGAAGTTCTCCGGTGCGACAAGCTTTGCCTCGCGCATCATATACCGTTTGTGAGCTCCATAGCCGTGCACGGCAATTATTAAAGGTGCCGGTGACGCGAGGTCTTCGGGCACCTGAAGGTCGTAATATAGATTGATCTCAGCGGATATCGAGAATTCGGTTCTGGCTTGGGAATCATTCATTTTCAGAATCCATTCAAACAGAGCCGTCCTGCGTAGACAAGCTGTCGCGATCAACCCTATTCTTCAAAGTGCCAGATGAACTTTGCTGAAACATTCGACGGCCTTGCCCAGCCGGCATCCGAGCCACTTGCACGCTTTCTCGACCGCGTCGCGTTTGGCGGGTTATTGCTGATGGTAGCGG
>JBEBGW010000381.1:0-4203 GCA_040081025.1 Pyrinomonadaceae bacterium
TCGTAGAACCGTACAGCCCGCGGGTTGAACTCCCATACGCCGAGCCACATCACGTCATGTGCATCGGTTTTTGCGCGTTCCAAACACGCATTCATCAACGCCTGCCCGATACCTTTGCCCAAGAACTGCTGGTGAGCATAGAGCCGGTTGAGCTCGATCGGGCGTTCGGCGGTGATGCCTTCTTCGGTGGTACTTGTGATTAGCTTGGCATATCCTGCCGGCTCGCCGTCGAGTTCGGCGATAAGGAATACGCTGTTCTCATAGCCGAGCTCTTTTGTCGTCTGCTCAAGGCTGAACGCCTGCCGCATGTAATGATTCAGATCGTCCGGCGCGTTCTTCGGATGATGCGCGAACGCGTCCCAGAAGGTCGTGTAGGCGAGGTCGGTCAACGCTTTCGCGTCTTCGAGGGTCGCTTGGCGGATCTTAACGTCTTCGGACATTTAAGAACGGGGCGGAGCGATCACCCGTAGAGCCTCCTTAGCGATCGCGTCCTGCAACTCGAAATACTCCGCCCTGTTTTGATCGAATGTTTTTGCCCAAACTACCCGCTCGCGATTTACGTCAACTATTTCAACCACGACTCGCACTCGATCATCGACGCGTTGGACCGACCCGGTAAGAACAACGTCGGCCTTCATTTCCTTTCCGGCGATCAACACATCCTCGCTTGGCACGCTGATGCGATTTGGCCGCACTTCGACGTCCTGGATACTGCCAAGCCGTGCACGCAGCGTGTCGCGGATGCCTGCACCTAAAGCGGCATCGTCGGCACTCGAGCTGAAGGTGAGAACGGCGTAAGTCGGGCGTGGCGTGTGCGTTTCGCCAACAACCATCGGCCAGATGCCGAGAAAGCAAACGAGCGCAACGTAGGCGGCGGCGAGGCCAATGCCCAGACCTGCTCCTTTCTCAAATTTGCTTCGGAAGGCAGGAAGAAAATCGCCGAACAGGTCTAGAGTGAAACTTGAATCGGTAGTCTCGATCGTGACGATCTCCGATCGGGTGATCTCGACCTCATTCACTGCGGCAACGAATGAATAACCGCGTCCGGGTACGGTAACGATGAAGCGGTGTTCGCCCGCACGCTCGCCAAAGGCACGTCGGAGGGCGGCGATCTGCTGGGTAAGATTGTTCTCTTCCACGGCCGTATCCTGCCATACCGCGTCGAGCAAGTCGCCTTTTGAGACCAGCTCACCTCGATTGGAGAGAAGCACGAGCAGCGTCTCGAATGCCTTCGAAGTCAGCGGCTTGGGATCACCGCCCGACGAGAGCTGGCGGATTACCGGATCAACCCGGAAGTTTGAGAATTCGTATACGACTCGCATCTGATGATTCCCCCAATTCGCCACAATTATATGTCAGATCGCCCGCGCTCAACAACGAATTAGTGCACATGCCTAAGACGATATCAATCAATAAACCCGGATAATTTCTCAGCTTTCACATCCATTTCAGAAGATTTCATCGTTTCTAACGACTTCTCCGCTCGACGCGGCGAAACTCGATCTTGCGCGTGGAGGAACCTATGCGATTGCGGATCAGGCTGACCGTTTCCAGAAAGCGTCTCAGGGCCGTGAAACATAGATCCAATGCCGTGACTGAAGTTGAGAGGAAGAATATGGACCTGTTCAGGATCAAGCCGCTCGAATCGATATTGGCCGAGGCTGAAGACAAAGGTGAGGGAACGCTGAAGCGGACGCTGGGTGTTTCCGCACTAACGCTGCTCGGCGTGGGTGCGATCATCGGCACCGGGATATTCGTGCTTACGGGCCAGGCCGCAGGTAAGCACGCCGGTCCGGCTGTCGTTGTTTCGATGATCGTTGCTGGAATCGTCAGCGCCCTTGCGGCGTTGTGCTATTCGGAGTTCGCGTCGTCGGTGCCGATATCGGGCTCGGCCTATACGTACAGTTACGCGACGCTCGGCGAATTCATTGCATGGATAATCGGCTGGGATCTGATCCTGGAATATGCATTCGGTGCAGCTACTGTCGCCGTCGGATGGTCGGGAAACATAATCAGCCTGCTCGCGGATCTAGGAATTCATTTCCCGATCGCACTGAGTGCGGCTCCGGGGACGAAGTTCGTCATGCTGGATCATCAGACCGTCGCACAACTCGCGAGCACGCGGATCGGCGAGACGATCTTGAATCCGCCGGTCGGCTACAACGTACTTACCAATGAACTCGGCCAAGGCCTTGCGAGTCTTGGGCTGCATCCGCCGGTGGAAACAGCACTTTTCAATCTTCCCGCGTTTCTGATCGCGATCGCGGTTACGGCTCTGCTCGTCAGAGGTATCCGCGAATCGGCGAACTTTAATTCGGTGGTGGTGATCATCAAGATCGCCGTGGTGCTGCTGTTCATCATCGCGGGCGTCGGATATGTGAACACGCACTATCTGGGGATGGGCTGCCAGCCGGGCGTTGGCGATTGCCTGCCGTTCGTGCCGCAGAATACGGGTGTGTTTGGTGAATACGGCTATAGCGGGATATTGACTGGTGCGGCGGTTATCTTCTTTGCGTATATCGGTTTCGACGCGGTTTCGACCGCATCGCAGGAAGCGAAGAATCCGCAGAAGGATATGCCGCGGGCGATCATCGGCTCGCTCGCGATCTGCACGGTGCTCTATATCCTCGTCGCGGCGATCATGGTCGGGCTTGTTCCGTATACGCAGCTGAAGGAAGAGGCGGCTCCGATAGCCGCGGCGATCACGGCGGCTTCCGGGATGGCTGTCCAGGGTTCGACCGTCGCGTTTGTACTCGCGTCGTTTTCAATGATCATCAAACTCGGCGCAGTGCTTGGCTTAAGCTCGACGATGGTCGTCCAGATCATGGGCCAGCCGCGTATCTTCTATGCGATGGCGAAGGACGGACTCTTGCCAAGTTGGGCGGCAAAGATCCACCCGCGTTTCCGCACGCCGCATGTGACCACGATGATCACCGGCGGGATCGTGGCGATCATGGCGGCCGTCGTGCCCATTTCAGCTCTCGGCCAATTGGTGAGCATCGGAACCCTCTTTGCGTTCGTCATTGTCTCGATCGGCGTGATCGTCCTTCGCCGCACGC
Organism: Pyrinomonadaceae bacterium; assembly: GCA_040081025.1. Classification (GTDB taxonomy): domain Bacteria; phylum Acidobacteriota; class Blastocatellia; order Pyrinomonadales; family Pyrinomonadaceae; genus OLB17. Next base: position 3,060 of record JBEBGW010000381.1, read on the forward strand.
GACCCGATCTTCCTCGACCGTTCAAGGTCCCGTTCTCACCGTTCGTGCCCATTCTCGCCGCCGGAACGAGTCTCTACCTGATGTACGGATTGCCGTGGGATACGTGGGCGAGGCTTCTGATTTGGATGGCGATCGGAATACTGATCTATTTCTTCTATGGGATGAGGAGAAGCAACTTGAATTCCGCATAGGGAGGATATTTAACCGCAGATCGACGCAAATTGACGCAGATAAGAATTAACATTCCGGCTTCCTATCTGCGTCTATCCGCGTCTATCTGCGGTTATTCTTATACCGCCTACTTACCACTCATAATCAACTTCGCGATCGTCTGAAGCTGCATATTGGACGTGCCTTCGTAGATCGAGCCGATCTTGGAATCTCGCCAGTATTTTTCGACAGGGTAATCCTTTACGTAACCGTAGCCGCCGAAGAGTTCGATGGCTTTTGAGGAGACTTTCTCAGCGACTCGTGAGGTATATAGCTTTGCGATGGCGGCTTCTTTGAGAAACGACTTGCCGGCATCTTTCAGGCGGGCAGCGTTGTAGGTCAGCAGGCGTGCGGCCTCGATCTCGACGGCCATTTCGGCGAGTTGGAACTGGACTGCCTGGAAGCTGTTGATCGCCTGGCCGAACTGTTCGCGTTCGGCGGTGTATTTTAGGGCGGCCTCGTATGCACCTTGGGCGATGCCGAGCATTTGGGCTGCGATGCCGATGCGGCCTTCGTTGAGGGTTTCGATCGAGACTTTGTAGCCCTTGCCGACCTCCCCTAAAACGCTCTCTTTCGGCACCTTGCAGTTGTCGAAGATCAGCTCTGTCGTTGACGATGCGCGAATGCCGAGTTTGTTTTCCTTTTTACCGACGGTAAATCCTTCGAAACCCTTCTCGACTATGAAAGCGGTGATGCCTTTGTATCCCGCTTCAGGGTCGATGGTCGCGAAGACGATAAAGATCTCGGCTTCGTTACCGTTGGTGATCCAGAGCTTTTGGCCGCTGAGTTCCCAGTGATCACCCTTATCGACTGCCTTGGTCTTGAGCGCGAATGCGTCTGAACCCGAGCCGGCCTCGCTCAACGCATACGCTCCGACTCGTGAGGTCGCAAGCTGGGGCATGTACTTCGCCTTCAACTCATCGCTGCCCCATTT
>JBEBGW010000382.1:0-4199 GCA_040081025.1 Pyrinomonadaceae bacterium
ACCCTGTGCAGGACGTAGTGAAGAGTAATCGTTGATCGTGAAAACTTTTCTTACCATCATTATTCTTGCCCTGTCCGCTGTCGCGATATCCGCACAGACGGCGGGCAATGATCCATGGCCGTTCCCCGATCGCAAGCGGCCCGCCGCGGACGACGACAGCCAGATGGTGAAGGAAATGCTCGCCAAACAGCAATCGGCTCGCGAGAAGAAGGAATATGAAGAACTTGTCGAGCGCGGCGAAGCGGCGCTCAAACTCTCGAGCGAACTGGAAACCTCCTTCAACAAGAAAGAGCAGCTAACAGAAACTGAGCGAAAGAAGCTCGAAGAGTTTGAAAAACTGGTTTCGAAGATCCGTGACGACCTGGGCGGCAACGATGATGAAGAAACCGCGCTACGAGAAAAAGAGAAAGAGTCGCCTAAAGATGTTCGTGAAGGATTTCTTTACCTCAAACGCTCGACCACTCAACTGGTTTCGGAGATCAAACGTTCGACCCGTTTCAGCGTATCGATACTCGCGATCGAAAGCTCCAATACTCTCATCCGCCTTGCACGTTTTCTTAGACTGAAGAATTGACGATCGCCAGCAACTCAACGAGATTCGTTCCTTCTCTCGCGGATCGTCCGCTTCTTCAAGCATTTTTACTGCTATTTGCCTTGCTTTTCTTTTTGCCTTCGATTCTTGCGCAAGATGGCGACGAGATCCTGATCGACTCGTCCGTTGTTATCGTTAATGCTTCCATCAAGAATGCCGACGGACGCAACGCCGGCGGACTCAAGAAAGATCAGTTCAAGATCTTCGAGGACGGCGTCGAGCAGCGGATAGAATACTTCTCGGCCGAAGAAACAGCATTTGCAGCGGTCATTCTCCTCGACACTTCAGGGAGTATGGAAGAACGGGTCAGTATGGCCCGGGCCGCGGCGATCCGGTTTCTTGACGGCCTCCGCGAATCAGACACTGCCGCCATCTACCGATTCGACTCAAAGATAGCTCTCGTTCAGCCGTTCTCCAACAGCCGCGATATAGCCGAAGCAGCGTTCGACTTGAAGGCATACGGAATGACGCGGATGAACGACGCTGTTTACCAGGCGGCCGTCGATCTTTCGAAGCGAGAGGAAAAACGCAGAGCGATAATCCTACTTTCAGACGGTCAGGACACGATGAGCGAACGCTCGGCGGAAAAGGTTCTCAAGGCTGCAATGTCGGCCGACATAGCTATTTACACGATCGATATGTCACCTGTTGGCGATGCAAAGAGAGTTCAAAATCAGGGTGCTCTGAAAAGTCTCGCGGAAAAAAGTGGCGGAACGTTTGTCTCAACCCCGGGCGGTGCGGCGATGCGTGAGGCTTTCGAAAAGATCGTCGAAGACCTCGGGGTTCAGTATACGCTAGGATATTCGCCGTTGAACGCAAAGAGGGATGGAAAATGGCGTGCAATAGAACTCCGAGTCGCTAAGCCCAATCTCACGATTCGCACTCGCAAAGGCTATAACGCAGAGAAGGGAAAATAGACTACACCGCTGAAGTCTTGTTGCGTTTCCGATCAGCGTGCCGCTCTAATGCAAGGGCTATCAACTCGTCAATCACAACCGGGAATGCCTTTCCCGATCCCGCCCACATCTTGGGATACCCAGACGCGTTGGTTAATCCCGGAAGTGTATTTATCTCGTTTACCAACAACGCTCCGTTATCCGTTCGCAAGAAGAAATCAACCCTCGCGAGTCCCGCACCATCCACTGCCTTGAATGCCCGAACTGCAAGAGCCTGGATCTTCGCCGCAAGCTCAGCCGAGACGGGAGCGGGGACCACAAACTCATTGTTGCCGGTGCCGTCGTATTTCTCTGTGTAATCCAGAAAGGCCTTTTCCTTGTTTCGAATTATGTACTCGCCCGGCTGACTCGCGATCGGTTCGTCGTTCCCCAGGATCGCGCATTCGATCTCGCGCATCTTCAACCCCTCTTCGACGAGAATTCGCCGGTCGTACTCGGAGGCGAGTGAGATCCCACGGCGAAGTTCCTGCCGAGTTTCCGCACGCGAGATACCAACAGATGATCCGAGATTCGCCGGCTTAATAAAACACGGAAAACCGACCGACTTCTCGACCCGATCGAGGATCGCATCCTCATCTGCCTCCCAATCTCTACGAAGGAACCAATCGTAGCGGCAGATGGGCAGGCCGGCTTCCTTAAACAGAGATTTCATCGTGACCTTGTCCATTCCGCACGATGACGCCAGGACGCCGCAGCCGATGTAAAGAACATCAGCCATCTCGAAAAGACCCTGAATAGTGCCGTCCTCGCCGAAAGTGCCATGAAGGACCGGGAAAACTACGTCAATCCCAAGCGGTGACTGATCCTTCATCTCGATCATGCCGCGGTACTTAGGGTCACCGGTCAAAGCCACAGCTTCATCCGACATTTCGGCAACGTCAGACGCGATCAATTCCGCCGCCTCGCCCGGAAGCAGGCTCGCAGAGACTTTCGGATCGAGCCAGTGACCTTTATGATCGATCGCGATCGGGATCACGGAATATTTGGACCTATCGATGTTCTCAATTACAGCTTGCGCCGACCTGACGGAAACGTCATGTTCGCCGGAACGGCCGCCAAATATGACTGCGATACGTGATCTCATAGGTTTGTCAATGAAGCTAGATGATGGTCTTACCGAGGGCTGAAAGCACGAGTTCAATGGCAAGTTCTACGGTGATGTTGCTCTGATCGAGCATCGGATTCACTTCAACGATCTCGAAGGAACGCAATCCGCCATGTTCGGCAATGACTTCAAGCGCGAGATGAGCTTCTCGATAGGTCGCTCCGCCCCGAACGAGCGTCCCGGAGCCCGGCGCAAACCTTGGGTCGATGCAGTCGACATCAAACGTAACGGCAAAACCGCCAGGGGCCTTCGACGCGATGGCGATCGCATCTTCGACGCACGCCAGCATTCCGCGCTTGTCTATGTCGCTCATCGTAAAGAACTGATCTCGTAGCCCATGCGACCGGATCCTGTCGCGCTCGCCGGCGTCCAGATCGCGTGCTCCGACGTGTGCGAAATACTTCTTGTTGAGCTTTGGAGAGAACCCACCGAGCTGCACCAACTCCTGCGGTCCTTCGCCGAGAAGTATCGCCAGTGGCATACCATGAATGTTGCCCGACGAGGATGTTTCCGGCGTGTTGATATCTGCGTGAGCATCAAACCAGATCAGCCCGACGTCTTCATTTCGCTGATGGTAGTAATTTGAAACGGCGGAAAAAGTCCCGATCGCGATCGAGTGATCTCCGCCCAACAACACGGGAGTTTCACCCGCGTCAAGGATATCCGAAACCGAGGCGAACGTATTCTGGCTAGACGCGAGCATCTCTGGCAGGTATTTGGGATTCTCGCCGTTTGCGACATATCCGGGACGAACGATCTCAGCATTTCCGTGATCGGTGACCGAGAATCCGAGGGCGGCAATATGCTGAGCAAGTGTTTCGCCGCGGATCTTCGACAGCCGCATCGCCTCGACGCCGAGTTCGCTGCCTATTTGCCCCGCGCCGAACCCGAGCGGTACTCCCAATATCCCGACCGAGCCTTTAACACCTTCATTGCTCATTTAATACCTCTAAAGGCTTTCGCCGAATCCGCTCGCAAACAACGATTCGATCTCCTTCAGAGCCGCTTCTTCGTCTTCGCCTTCTACGGTGATCGCCAACTCTGTTCCTTTACCAGCCGCAAGCGCCAAAACACTCATTATTGACTTAGCGTTGGCGAAGACGTTGCGGTCAGCTCGAAATATAGTAACGCCGCTATTAAACCTAGCCGCAAATCGGACCAATTGCGCGGCAGCTCGAGCATGGAGCCCGAGGCGGTTTACGACCACTATCGTACTCTCACGCATCCTTCTTGGCCTTATGCGGCTCCAGTAACGCTCCCGTGCGATAGATAGCCTGCTTTCCCTGCGACTCGACCTCGCGAGCTAACTCAGAAAGACTCAGATCCTTGTTATTCGAGGCGAGCTTTATCACCATCGGAAGATTTACGCCTGTGACGATCTCGACCTCTCCATCCTTCAAGAACATCGCCGCGATATTCGTAGGCGTGCCGCCGAACATATCCGTCATCACAAGTACACCGGCTCCCTCTGACACAGATTGAATCGCCCGCCGAACCTGATCCTGAGCCATTTCCACATCATCATGCCACCCGATCGATACCGCGG
>JBEBGW010000383.1:0-4196 GCA_040081025.1 Pyrinomonadaceae bacterium
GTTCAGCGTCACGGCGATCACATGGGCGACGTGGTCGCTGTTCATCGCCCTGATCGGTCCCGGAAGCCGAATCGTGTTGGTCACGATGCCGGTTTCGGTTCTCGATCGCGACGGACGATTCGTATCGGGCCTGACGCAGCGAGACTTCGAGATCTTCGAAAACGGTTCGAAGCAAAAGATCGAGTGGTTCCAGTCTGTCGAACAACCTTTCACGGTGGTTCTGCTGATCGACGTCAGCCCTTCGACGGCATTCCGGAGCGACGAGATCCGGAATGCGGCGATTAGCTTTGTCGATCAGCTTCGCCCTGCGGATCGCGTGATGCTCATTGCCTTCGACGAATCCGTCCATGTACTTAGCGAACCGACCAACAATCGGAATCAGCTTCGAAATGCGATCCAGATGGCTGATTTTGGCGACGGAACGAGCCTTTACGAGGCTGTCGACAACGCACTCAACCGCCAGCTTGCGAAGATCCAGGGACGAAAGGCGGTTGTGATCTTCACTGACGGCGTCGACACGACCTCGCGGCGGGCCAACTATCAGAGCACCATCGCTGACGTCGAAGAGGCGGACGCTCTCGTTTACCCGATCCGCTACAACACACAGCGAGGCGGCTTTGGCGGCGGTGGAAACAACAACGGTGGCTGGGGCGGACAGCGTCGTCGTCGCGGCGCCGGATGGGGCGGAATGATCGGCATCATTCTCGGCGGCCAGGTCCCTCCCGGAATGGGCGGCGGTGGAGGCGGAGGATCATCCCAAGAGTACGAAACGGGTCGTCTCTATCTGGAAGAGTTGGCGGCCAAGAGCGGTGGCCGCAAATTCGAAGCTGACTCAACTACGAGCCTTGATACGGCTTTTGCCGGCATCGCCGAAGAATTGCGACGGCAATATTCGGTCGGATATTATCCGGACGCCGTTGGGCAGAAAGGCGAACGGCGCCAGATCAAGGTCCGCGTAATGCGGCCGGGGGTCGTGGTTCGCGCCAAGAACAGCTATGTTGTCGGGGCGACCGATAACCGTCTCGCAGGGAAGTGATCTGAATTACGCCAAATGATCATGCCTGGCCCGATTTAGGGTCAGGCTTTCATATTTGGTCAAATACATCTTTTGAATAGGGGTTGAGCATCGTAGAATCTGTTTGTCCAACCTTTTTATGCGAACACCGCTGGTTTTCTTAAGAGTCCTTGTTTTGGCTGCTTTATGCGGCTCGCTCGTCGTGGCTCAATCGGGCGGAAAGGGCTCGCCAACGACCGGCGGCAAGGTGAATTCACGGCCTGCGACTCCGAAAGCTACCCCGACGCCGACCCACGACGAAGAGGCGGGTCCGGTAGATGGGCCCGAGATCGTCGTCGATACCAAGCTTGTGACGATCCCGGTTCGCGTGATGGATAGGAAAGGCGGATTCGTTCCTGGTCTCAAGAAGGAGAATTTCAAGGTATTTGAGGATGGTGTCGAACAAGAGGTCGCTCTGTTTTCGAACGACACTCAGCCGTTTACCGTCGCGCTCGTGCTCGATATGAGCTACTCGGCGAAGTTCAAGGCCGGCGAGATACAGAACGCCGCGATCGAGTTTATCGACCAACTCCGACCCGAAGATAAGATCACAGTGATCTCGTTCGACGAGGATGTCCACATACTTTGCGAACCGACCAGCGACCGCAAGGCCATCTACGCAGCCATCCGAAAGGCCCAGATCTCGACCGGAACGAGTCTCTACGAAGCCGTGGACCTCACGATCAACGATCGCCTTCGAAAGATCCAAGGCCGCAAGGCGATGGTGCTGTTCACTGACGGCGTGGATACGACCAGCCGCCGCTCGAACGACATGGACAACCTTCGCGATGCGATGGAGATCGACACGATCATTTACCCGATCAGGTATGACACCTATGCGGACGTCCAGCGGATCAAAAACAATCCCATGCCTCAGGAAATGCCGCAGAAACCGGGAACGGGTGGTGTTCCAAGGGGTGGCACTCCGCCGCTCATTCCGACGAAAAGCCAGTCGCCATTTCCATTCCCGATGCCGACCACCGGAATGGGTACTCCAAGCGACAAAGGAACGACTCTCGAGGAATATGCTAAGGGCGAGGAGTACCTCGACCAGCTTTCGCTCAGAACTGGCGGCAGGATCTATGTCGCAGACTCGTTAACGAATCTCTCGAAAGCCTTTTCGAAGATCGCGAGCGAGCTTAGGGAACTTTACAGTATCGGTTACTACCCGCCCGACGAGAGCAAAGGCGGCAAGGTACGGAAGATCAAGGTAAAAGTGGACGTACCCAACGTTGCGGTGAAAGCTCGCGACAGCTACGCGGTTGCCGACACCAAAAAGTGATCACACCTCGGTCCCGTCCGGGATCCTTCCGTCCTTCGGAACGATTATTATCCCATCGCGAATAAAATAGGACCGATCGGGTGCGTCAAAGCTATCCATTCCGCTTTGATTAAGGAGCTTAACATCGCGGCCGATCCGAACGTTCTTATCGATGATCGCCTTGCGAACGATCGAGTTCGTGCCGATCCCGATATGCGGAACCCCTCGCTCGATATTCGCCTTCATCTCTTCCAGCGACTCAAAATAATCCGAACCCATAACGATCGAACTCTCGATCCGCGTACCCGGATCAAGCCTGCTCCGTAATCCGATTATCGAGTTGCGAGCGAAAACGCCGTTCATGATGCAGCCCTCGCTGACCATCGAATTATCGACATCGCAATTGTGAAGCTTCGATGGCGGAAGGTATCGGCTGCGGGTATATATCGGCGATTCCGCATTGAAAAAATTGAACTTCGGCAGCGGTGCGGCGAGGTCCAGATTCGCCTCGTAGAAAGCCCTGATCGTCCCGATGTCCTCCCAATAGCCGTCGAATAGGTGAGCCTGGACGTTGCAAGTCTTGATCGCTTCCGGAATGATCTCGCCGCCGAAATCCACGGCTGAGTCGTCGTCGGCCAACAGTTCCTTCAGCTTTTCGTAGTCGAAGATGTATATACCCATCGACGCGAGATACGGCTTCCTCTCGGCCTCATCCGCGGTTAGACCGAACTGCGTCGTATCCACACGCATCGCCTCAAGAGCATCGCCCTTTGGCTTCTCGCTAAACTCCACGATCTTGCCGTCGCCTTCCGTTTTCAGCAGCCCGAAACCTTCAGCGTCGTTAGGTGTCGCGGGCAGCACCGAGATCGTCACGTCCGCATTTGTTTGCACATGACGCTGCAGAAACCTCCGGTAGTCCATCCGGTATAGATGGTCGCCCGAGAGGATCAGCAGATTTTTGATCTGCCATCCGCGCAAATGCGGAAGGATTTGCCGGACCGCGTCGGCTGTACCCTGAAACCAGTCGGGCGAATCGCGACGCTGCTCGGCAGCGAGGATCTCGACGAAACCGCTCGAGAAGCTGGAGAACCGATAGGTCTGCGAGATGTGTCGATTGAGCGACGCGGAATTGTATTGCGTTAGAACGAAGATCTGCGTGATGTTCGAGTTGATGCAGTTCGAAACCGGCACGTCGATCAGCCGGTATTTGCCCCCGAGCGGAACCGCAGGCTTTGAACGTTCGCGCGTCAACGGAAACAACCGCGAACCCGCACCGCCACCCAGGATCACCGCCACGACGTTATCGTTCAGAGGCATAATAAGCTCAAGATTGTCGGGATATAACTGCTCCAACAGCATAACCGTAACTCCTTGTCTTATCAAGAGATTTCGAGACGCAGGCTTCGCGCGTCGCGTGAATTCATTCTGAACTCGGCGTCCGAAATATCGTATTATTTACTTGCACGCTACGTTCGCCCTATGTGGTACTGGACAAAAATACTATTCCTTATCCTCGTCGGATCCGTGCTGGCTTGGCTCGCGTATGAGCTGATCACGTTTCCGTCGATCTCGCGGTTGAAGACCGAAAACCCGACGACGACATCGATGATCGAATTTCGAAATTCTGAAGCCACCGCCGAGGGCAAGGAGCCGAAGCAGTTCATGATCTGGACTCCGATGGAGCAGATCTCGCCGAACTTGCAGCGGGCAGTGCTCGCGGGCGAAGATTCGCGATTTTTCGACCACAACGGTTTCGATTGGGAAGCGATCCAAAAGGCCTGGGACGAGGGCGTGCGAGAGGGCGAGAAAGAGGCTCGCGAAGACTGCGAAGCCGAGGCGAAGGCGGCCAACACCCCTGTCAAAGAATGTGCAAATCGCGAG
>JBEBGW010000064.1:0-15620 GCA_040081025.1 Pyrinomonadaceae bacterium
CTGTTGAATCGACATTGCTTCTTATCCCAATCTTTTCGGAACTAGCGGCTGGGTGGCAGCAATTGCGCCGGCCAGCCGATCTTCTTCGCTCGCCGTCACTTCCTCATGATACTCTTCATCGACGTTAACTTGCCATACGTCGTATTTTGCCCCAAGGATGTTTTTGACTGCGAGCATGGCGGTCAGCATAGAATGATCCTGGTTATTATATTTGTGCATCCCGTTTCTGCCAACTAGATGCATGTTGCCGAGACTTTCGACGAACTCGCGAATAATGCGAACCGCATCCGCATAGACCGAATCATATACAGGATAAGCTTTAGGCATTCTGACAATGGATCCGTCTTCGACATCAGCCGCATCGACCAGACCCAACAGCCCAAGTTCCTTGGTTGCTAAGGCAACAAGTTCCTCATCGGACGTGGTCCAAAGACCGTCGCCTTCGAAGCAAAAATATTCCAGTCCGAGACATGTCTTGCTTGGATCTGGAACCATCTGCGGGCTCCAGTTCTTAAAGTTCTGAATGCGGCCGACCTTTACCGCTGCATCGTGTATATAGATCCAGTTGTCCTGAAACAGATCTGCTTTGTTTATGATCAAGGAAACCGTCAGAAAATCGCGATAGGCCAATCGGTTCGCGGCTTCGATCACCTCATCCGGAGGCCTCGGATCCAGCTTCAGACACAGTTCCTGCATCGGCATACTGCTGATGAAATCAGTTCCTTCGACTAGTTCACGACGTCCAACGCGCTCGATCTCCAAGCCGGTGATCTTTCCGCCTTTCCAGAGTATCCTCTCGACGTTCGAGTTCATCCGCACTTTACTCTTATCCTTTTGAATGATGTCGGCGACCATTTCCCACATCTGTCCTGGGCCTTTTTCCGGATAATCAAATGCATCTATAAGAGTTTTTATGATTTCGCCATCGCTCGTGTTCTGGCTGGCGAGCAGAGCATTTTTGATCGTCGAGATAAGAGACAGACCTTTGATACGTTGAGCGGCCCAGTCGGCGGATATCTCATCGCACGGGATTCCCCATACTTTCTCGGTATACGTTTTGAAAAAGGTATTGAACAGTCGTCTGCCAAATCGATTGCAGATCCAGTCTTCGAAGCTCTTCTCATCTTTTATAGGGAACATTTGAGCATTGAGATAGCTTCCCAGCATCAGAAAACTGTTCAAAACTCCCAGACCAAGAAGAGCGTTGGTTGCCTTTAACGGATAAAAGAAAAACTTCTTGTCGTAATAGATCCGCGAAAGACGTGATCGGCGAAGGAACTTCTTCTCGCCGAGCACTTCACGCCACATTTCGTCAACCGCCTTTACCTTTGTAAAGAACCGGTGCCCGCCAATATCGAACAGGTAACCTTTGTAATTAACTGTTCGCGAGATGCCGCCGACGCAATCATCCTTCTCAAGCACTATAGACTCGACCCCTTCTTTACATAGCTGATAGGCGGCGGTCAGGCCGGCCGGCCCGGCCCCGATGATCACAACTTTCTTTGAATCTCCGTTGGGCATATAGTCTGCGAAAGGGGGAACTTAGGGGTTGTCGATGAAATCGTTGACGGCAGATACACTGCTTTTGAGCCTCAAAAAATGCAGATACATTCCAACGACAGAGTTTCTAAGAAGGGCGATAAGAGAGCCGAAGACAAAACCGAAAATGAATCCGTAGACGAGGCCCATCACGCTGCCGCGTGTCGAAACCTCGTAGCCAATGAAATACTGACCCAAAAGCGCAAGGTTCGGACCGATCTCATCGGTGCCGTCCTGCCCTTTGTAGAGCAGAAAGTTGGTCGCGAGAAAGATCGTCAGGCCCGCGAGTGTTCCGATCGCGATGCCAAGGGCGAGAACGTCAAGCTTCGCAAGCGACTGAATTATTAATCTGTCAGCGTTATTTATTGGTTCATCGTGCATTGCGTTAGACCTCTGGTGATCGTCCTCGTGAATGGCGCTATTACGACCGGATCCCCGTTTTTGCACGTGGTCGACTCTTAGACACAAATCGGCGGTTGTGGTCGGTCGATCGATCACGAAACCCGGGTTGGGAAGCCTCGTTTGAGGCGGAGGATGCTACTCGTAAGAGTGTCTTGTTAGCCTAAAACTATAGTTTTACGTGCTCCGAATGTGCATCAGAGAAAGCGACTATTTTCTTTTAAGCTGTTTGTCCGATTCTATCCTCGGCAGATGTCGCTATGATTGGGTTACCACTCAACGTGCTCGTCTAAGTCCAATGATTGGAATGGTTGTCCAAAGTCGTGGGCTTCTTAGGCCGTTAACCAAATATGAAAGTTCAGAAGCAACTCAGCTGTGTTCTGATCGGCGATGGAACTCTGCCACTGCGATGCGGGGAGATCGTGTTGGCCAAAGGACACTCCATAGCGGCGATCGTGTCTGGCGATGCCGACATCCGGCGTTGGGCGATGGAGATGGGCATCGACTGTTTGGAAGCCAAAGCCGATCTCGTGGCGGACCTTTCCAGATATTCATTCGATTACCTGTTTAGCATCGTCAATGCGCACATTCTGAGTGACGCCGTATTGCGCACGGCCCGCAAGATGGCGATCAACTACCACGACGCCCCCCTTCCGCGTTACGCCGGCACGCACGCCACTTCATGGGCGATAATTAACGGAGAAAAAACTCACGGCGCTACGTGGCATCAGATCGCATCTCAGGTCGACGCCGGAGATATACTTCGACAGTCCATCATCGAGATATCAGAGAATGACACTGCGTTTACACTCAACACTAAATGTTACGAGGCGGCAGTAGATTCATTCAGTGAGCTTGTCGACGATTTGGCCGGCGGATCGCCTCAGCTGCATGCGCAGGATCTGGCGAAACGTACGTTCTTTCCCCGGTACAAAGGACCCGCAAACGCCGGAGTTATCTCATGGACCTCAACAGCAGCCGAGATCTCCCAACTTGTTCGTGCGCTCGACTTCGGGCCCCACCCGAACCCGCTTGGAAGTCCCAAACTCTTAGTGGGCGATAGTTTTTTAATCGTAAAAGGTCTGGAGGTCCTTGAGCTGGCATCCCAGAACCCGCCCGGAACGATAAATGAGATAGGAGAAGGTTTTGTTCAGGTATCCACAGCCGATAAGGAAGTTGTCTTGTGGACCATTTTCCGACTCGATGGTCGACAGCTTGCCATTTCGGAATTAGTGCAGGAATTTAATCTAGAACGCGGATGCAAGCTCGCCACTCTTGATCCCACAGCCGCGGCTCAGCTTGAATCGATCTGTTCCGTAGCAAGCAGAAATGAAAAACTGTGGCTCGAAAAGCTCAGCGCTGTCGAACCGGCAATTATTCCTTTTCCTGCAGTAACTTCAGCCGCAAACGCCACGGAACCATCGACCGCTGGTGTACGCATTACGTCTAGCGTTTTACAGGCGCTAACAGAAAGGAAATCCTGCGAATCTCTGACGGCTGCGTTTGCTGTCTTGCTTTGGCGTCTAAGCGGCATCGATGCTTTTGACATTGCATACAATGACTCCCTTTTGCAGGCAAAAACGGCTAATTTCCGTGGTCTATTTGACGAAGAGCTACCTTTGCGTGTCGAAATCGGGCCGCGCCAGTCGATTGATGACATCCTCACATCCGTAAAAACGAGCATGGAAAGGCTTCGCGAGATCGGCGCCTTTCCGCTCGACTTGATTGCAAGGTACCCGAAAGCCAGCGGCCTCCGAATCGGGCTACCGGTTGCGGTCGAGATCACGGATCAGCATCGCTTCAGCAAACTGCTCGAGGGCACCGATCTGAAGCTTGTCATACCCAAAACGGGATCGGAGTGTCGTTGGATCTACGATAGGAATCGCGTATCCGATGAGAGCGTTGCGATCCTGGTTCATCACTTCGAGACGCTTCTTGAGAGCCTTGCTGTCGATCCCTCGGGTGAGATATCCCACGCTCGATTGTTAACGGATGAAGATCTGGAAAAACAGCTCGTCGAATGGAACAATCGCCGCGCGGAGTTTCCGAAAGATCGCTGCATCCATCATTTGTTTGAGGAACAGGTAAAGCGCACGCCCGGGGAGACCGCACTTGTATTCGGTGAGCACCAGCTGACCTACGACGAATTGAACCGACGTGCGAACCGATTAGCGCATTATTTGCGAAAAAATGGTGTCGGTCCGGAAAGTCTGGTGGGTGTTTGCATTGAGCGTTCGGTCGAGATGGTTGTGGCTGTCATCGCGATATTGAAGGCGGGCGGGGCGTATGTGCCGTTAGATCCAAAGTATCCGCGAGCGCGAATCCAATTGATGCTCGAAGATTCAAACGCTCCGTATTTGGTAACAATGGAGCCGACCATTTCCGATCTCGATTCGCACGGGGCTCACATTACCTGCCTCGATCGCGACCGCGCGGACATCACGCGAGAATCCGAGCAAGATCCCGAGCCCGGCGCAAAGGCGGCCAATTTGGCGTACGTCATCTACACATCGGGATCTACCGGTAAGCCAAAGGGTGTGGCGATCGAACACCGAAGTACAGTCGCGTTCCTTTATTGGGCGCTATCAGTCTTCACGCCGGAACAATTAAAAGGTGTCCTCGCTTCGACGTCCGTTTGCTTCGACCTCTCGATCTTCGAAATGTTCGCTCCACTAAGCTGCGGCGGTACGGTCATCCTAGTTCAAAACATCCTGTATCTGTCGGAGACCCCGGCCGCAGAGAAGATTACTCTGGTTAATACCGTTCCATCCGCGATCAGCGAGTTAATAAAGGTCGATGGCCTACCGACTTCCGTCAAGACCGTTAATCTCGCGGGAGAATTTCTTAAACCCGCTCTTGTGAAACAGATCTATGCGTTAGGCACGGTTGAGAAGGTGTTTGATCTTTACGGCCCGACCGAAGATACGACCTATTCCACATTTACGCCGCGTGATTTTGACGCCCCGACGATCGGACATCCGATCTCGAACACGCAAGCATACATACTTGATAAACATTTGCAGCCGCTCCCCGTCGGTATACCGGGTGAGCTGTATTTGGGTGGGGATGGACTGGCGCGTGGATATCTGAACCGGCCGGACCTGACGTCGGAAAGGTTCGTCGCGAATCCGTTTACTGAGGATCTGTCGGCGCGGATTTACAAGACAGGCGATCTCGTAAGATATCGTCAAGACGGTGAAATCGAGTATTTAGGACGAATCGATAACCAGGTAAAAATCCGGGGTTTTCGTATCGAATTGGGTGAGATCGAATCGACGTTGCTCAGCAATCCTGCGGTCAGGGAAACTGTGGTTGTCGCCCACGATGACCAAACAAGCGGAAAGCAATTAGCCGCTTATTTTGTTACTCAGCCGGGCTACGAAATAAAAGGAAACGAACTGCGTGACTTCCTAAAGAAAAAGTTACCTGACCACATGGTGCCATCGGCATTTGTCGAGCTGGAGCAACTACCTCTTACTCCTAACGGCAAGGTCGATAGAAAAGCCCTTACGGAGGCTGGCACAAGTCCGGCGGATACGGACAGGACATTGGTTCATCACCGCGATCCATTGGAAGAACAGCTCGTAAGCATCTGGGAATTGATCCTTAACGTGACGCCCATCGGCATCAACGAAGACTTCTTCGAACTCGGGGGCAACTCCCTTCACGCCGTAAGAATGTTTGCGCAGATCGAAAAGGTTTTCAATAAGAATATTCCACTCGCCACGCTGTTTCAAGCAGGTACGATAGAACAGTTGGCTGAGATCGTCCGACAAGACGGCTGGGAAGCACCTGAATCGTCAATTGTACCGATCCAGCCAAATGGAGCGAAACCTATTTTCTTTTGCGTACACGCTAAAGGCGGAAACGTGCTTTTCTACCGCGACCTCGCTAAACATCTTGGTGACAACCAGCCTTTCTATGGAATTCAGGCTCGTCGTCTTGGTGGCAGACAAGTTGGGCACAGCGATATGCGCGAAATGGCGGAATTCTATATAAAGGAGATGCAGACACTTCAACCTGAAGGTCCGTACTTTCTCGGTGGGTCTTCATTCGGAGGGCTCGCTGCATTCGAAATGGCGCAACAGTTACGCGCGGCGGGTAATGAAGTTGCCCTGCTCGCTCTTCTCGATACGGGAACGCCAACCTATCCGGAAATGCTACCGGACACAACGGTTCTCCGACGAAAGTTATACACTCTCATCAGACGCGTTCAACTTCATCGTGACAATCTGATGGCCATTGGACCGCTCGGGAGATTTAATTATGCATGGGTGCGGATCAAGAAAGTTCGTCTAAAGTACCGCCGGAAGGTCAGGGATACGTACAAGCGGGCCATCAGGAAGGTCTATCAACAATTCAAAGGAAGGGGGGCCATTCCGAAGAGCTATATACAGCTTGAGGACCATATCTGGAGGGCAGGGCAAAACTATAAACCGAAATCTTACGATGGAAAGGTCACCTTATTTCGTGCAACGCTTCAACCCTTGGGAATTCGTCCGGATCCTACGCTCGGGTGGGCCAACTTTGTAGAAGACCGCCTGGAGATCCACGATGTACCGGGACACCATGGTTCGATCGTCATCGAACCTTACGTCCAGGTCCTTGCAGAAAAGCTCGCTGGCTGTATAGAGAATGCACAGAATACCGAGAGGCAGTTTGCTGCAGACCCTTCACCTTCGATCCGCACGACCGGAGTTCGCGCAATTTTAGATTCAGCTCAGATCAGGTTTCCACTGCCAAAGCCTTAATGAGCATCTCGAACCGGCTACAGCAAGAGACGCCGCATGGTCACGACCGGGATGCAGCGTGGTCAATGACCACGGCATGGTGACCGAATCGTCTTCGCACCCGACAACTCGAACAGTCTTCTCCCCACTCGACGCGACGCAAAATGTATCAAGTGGATACGAAAGCCCTTTTCCCGTTGCTTTTATAAACGCCTCTTTATGCGTCCATATGTGAGAGAACTCGGTATAGCGACGATCTGGATGCGATGCATTGATATGCGTTGCCTCGCTACCCGAAAAATACTGATCCGCGATCTCTTGTCCGTTTAACTGCTTGTCGACCAATTCAATATCCACCCCGACCTCCCGCCGGCAAGCGATTGCACAAAGAGCAATATTGCGCGACCGCGACACACTAAATCGGTATGATCCGTTGTTCAGCGTCGGACTTAGCATTGGTTTGCCGAAATCGTTTGTCACAAATGAAATTCGGCACGGATCGATCCGGAGATACTTCCCGAGAATTTGCCGTAGAGCTCCACGCGAAACGATGAAATTATCGCTATCTTTACTGAAGTGATATCTAGCCGCGCGTCGAATTTCGTCAGGTGAAAGCGTCTCAAATAGCGCCCGTCTTACAGCTGTTTCCTGGTCCAATAAGATACGCCAGACGTGAGCTTCGTCATCGCTTCGCAAGCGGATCGATCGCGGCGGACCATTCCACTGAGCAGAAGTTGTGGATGCTATTGCCAAACGATCGAACTCCACAGTTGAGTAAGATTGGATTGGTAGATAACCGCGCCGTTATAGATCACCCATCCCAATACCGTTAGCAGCAAGGGTTTGTCTCTCGTCAGCATCTTGCTGGGATTTCCGCCGTTCGAGGGATCTTTGATCAGCGCCAAATAGCGAAACATTCCGTAGATTACGAATCCCGTTCCGTAAATTAGCGCGTCAGTACCGAATCGTTCAACAGTTTCGGGCGCAACAGTATAGAGCGCATAACAGACTATCGCCGCTCCGATCAGAATAGTGTTGACCTTCTCGAGGTATTCGACCGAATACTGGCTCAATACTTCTCTGTGTTCGCCGGCGATCTTATCGAGAGTAAGCAGCTCCTGCCGGCGTTTTGTAAACGCGAGAAAGGCGGCCAGTAGAAAAGCACAGACTATAAGCCAATGAGTCGGCGCTACGTTCACCGCCATGGCGCCTGCTACGACCCTAAGAACGAATCCGACTGCAATTGTAAGGCAGTCGAGGACAATCGCTCGTTTCAGCGCGAGACAATAGCTTAGCGTGATAACGAAGTATGCACCGGCAACCAAAAGAAACTTCACGCCGATGGCCGCAGAAACCCAAAAGGCCGCGATCAACATTAAGGTTGCCGCCGCAAGGGCGACTGGGATCGAGAGAGCTCTGGAAGCGATGGGACGGTTTCGCTTTTCGGGATGCGCGCGGTCTTCCTCTGCGTCCATCCAATCATTGAATATGTAGAGGCCGCTCGCGAGTAGGCAAAAAACAGCGAAGGCAATTAGCGTCTGCCAGATCGCTGCCGGATCCGTTAGTTTTCGGCCGAATAAGAGGGGCGCGAAAATGAACAAATTCTTTGCCCATTGATGCGGACGCATGGCCGCGAGCAATAGTCGGAGCAGCCCCGGTTTACCGAGGGTTAATCCCGACTCGTTTTCGGAGAAAGTGATCGGTAATGGTTGTGACATATTTTTAATAACTAGATCGTCGGCTGGACAGGGCGTGTTTCTATCGAGGATTTCCGGCTGCGTCATATCGTTTTCCGAAGACGCCTTCGACGCTTCCGTCCTGACCGCTGCTGATCCAGGCAACTACGAAGTTCCCGTTTGCGTCGGTCGTTAGATAGGGACTAAACTGGTTGTCGGTTGTGTAAGTGTTTATCTGGAACTCACTTCCTTGCGGCACGCCGGCTGCATCGTAGCGTTGCCCGAATACACCTCGACCATTGCCATCCTGAGAAATGCTCTCCCAGGCGATCACAAAGTTGCCATTCGGAGCTATAGACGTAGTTCCGAAGATCTGGTCACTGAATGTATAGGTATTAACCTGAAATTCTCCGCCCTGTGATGCGCCGGCAGCGTTGTAGCGTTGAGCGTAGATTCCCGACCCGCTCCCGTCTTGTCCTACACTTGACCAGGTAACGATGAATTCGCCCGTGGGGGTCATCGATACCCATTCTTCTCCTTGCAAGCCCACTGTGAAAGTATTGACTCTAAACTCTGGTCCCTGCGGAACTGCGAGGGCGTTGAATCGCTGGGCGTAGACGCCTTTGTCACTTCCGTCTTGACCAATACTTTCCCAAACCACGATGAAGTTGCCATTGGCATCCATGGCCATTCCGGGATTCCGCTGAATGCCCGCCGTAAACGTATTTATCTGAAATTCGCCGCCGACAGGTACACCCGTAGCATCGAACCGCTGCCCGAAAATGCCTTCCTGATCTCCGTCCTGAAAATCGCTGACCCATATGACAACGAATGTTCCGTCCGGGGCCATCGCGACGAACGGACCGTGCTGGCTATTCGTCGTAGTTGTATTTACACGGAACTCGGAACCCACCGGAGTGCCCGCGGAATTGTATCTTTGGCCGTAGATGCCGTAGCCGCTTCCGTCCTGATTCTCACTCTCCCAGATCATCACAAAATTTCCCGCCGAATCGAGAGCGATCCGCGGAATCGTTTGGTTATCTTGCGTATAAGTATTGATCCTAAACTCATTCCCTATCGGCACACCGGCTGCATCATAACGTCGTCCGTAGACACCGAACCCGCTACCGTCCTGCAAAAAGCTGTGCCACGTAACGATGAAATTTCCAGTCGCTCCCGACGCGACATGTGTTACGAACTGCGCCGAGTTGACTGAAGACGAAATTTGGAACTCGCCCGCCGGAGGTGGCGGTGGCGGTGGTGGAATGCCGTTGACCAACGTCGCTGCTTGCAGCGTAACGTTGCTCCAAGCGTTAGCGATCGAATCAACGGTCCATTTCACAGTCAAGGTTTGTCCGTTCGATGCTGCCTGATAGTTCAATGTGTATATTCCGTTTGCCGTGTCGCTGGTGTTGATCAACGAAGTATCCGTGTACGCGGGCGAGCTGTTATCGCTCAGTGACGCCTCGAGTTTACCGCCCGCGGCCCAAAGTCCGACGTAAACCTTTAATGTCCTCTGTGTCGTGTCGGCCGGAACTGTAAGTTGAAAACCATTGTTCAACCCAATGACGTAAACACCCGTGGTCGTATTGTTTGCCGCAGATGTTGGCGTGCCGCCGCTCCAGCTATAAGAATTGGTGTTATTCGTATAACGTTGGATCGATCCAGTTCCGATCACACTATAATCACTGATCTGTTGAGTAGCCGTGACTTTGTGGTTAAAACCCGAGGCGGCTGTGAGTCCCCAGTGTGCCCAGTCGGCGGATCCTTCCGTCGAAAGATTCGTAGGAACTGCGGGACCGATACTGCCGGACAGACCTCCGTTTGGCGGTGGACTGCTTACTGTTACGACCACGTCGTCCGAGGTCGTGAAGGAACTGTCGCTTGCGGTCAACCGAAGTAAGTAAGAACCGGCCGAACTAAAGCTCGCCGAGGTTGTTACGGAGTTCGCGTTACCAAACGTGACACTTCCAGGTCCGCTAACAAAGCTCCAGTTGGTAGTCATCGTCGCGGGTGGGTTTGGTAACCCGTCGTCGGACGCAGTTCCGCTAAGATTTGTTGCCGCCGGCAGGGTGATTGCCTGATCGTTTCCGGCATTGACGGTTGGAGCCTGGTTGACGGGCGGCGGACTCGAAGTACTAAATCGTTTTCCAAAAACGCCCTCGACGCTCCCATCCTGATTATTACTGTTCCACGCTACGACAAAGTTTCCATTGGCGTCGGTCGAAAGACATGGATTGAACTGATTGTCAGTTGTGTAGGTATTTATCTGGAACTCGCTTCCCTGCGGTATGCCCGCGGAATCGTAGTTCTGTCCGAAAACGCCCCGTCCGCTGCCGTCCTGCGAAATGCTTTCCCAGGCGATCACAAAGCTGCCATTCGGAGCAGCAGTGGATGTCGCGTAGATCTGATCGCTGGAAGCATACGTATTGACTCTAAATTCACCGCCTTGCGCGACGCCCGCCGCATTATAGCGCTGAGCGTAGATGCCGAAACCGCTTCCGTCCTGGGCAAAGCTCGCCCACGTAACGATGAAGTCACCCGTTGGCGTCATTGAGATCCAGGCGTTGGACTGTTCATTCGAGACGAACGTATTCACTTTGAACTCGGCTCCCTGGGGGACGGCGAGAGCATTGAATCGCTGGGCGTAAATGCCTTTGCCGCCGCCATCCTGACCATTGCTCTCCCACACAACAGCGAAATTGCCGTTTGAGTCCATCGCGATCCCGGGTTGCTCCTGATCGCCCGTGGCATATGTGTTTACCTGGAATTCGCTTCCGATCGCCACGCCGTTCGCGTCGAATCGCTGTCCAACGATACCCATCAGATTTCCGTCCTGAAGATCGCTAACCCATACGACAACAAATGTGCCGTTTGGCTCCATCGCGATAAAAGGATCATGTTGGTCGTTCGCGGTCGTTGTGTTTATTCGGAACTCCGAGCCTAGGCTTACGCCCGAGGCGTTGTATCTTTGCCCGTAAATTCCGTAGCCGCTGCCGTCTTGGTTCTGGCTTTCCCATACGATCGTGAAACTCCCTGTCGCATCTCGCCCAATTCGTGGTACGAATTGGTTGTTCGCTGTAAAGGTATTTACCTGGAATTCGCTCCCGATCGGGTTGCCCGAAGTGTCGTAGCGTCGCGCATAGACACCAAATCCGCTTCCATCCTGCTGACTGCTGTGCCAGGCCACGATAAAGTCCCCATTTGCGCCCGACGCAATGTGACTAACGAACTGAGCCGAAATAACAGAGGAAGAAATCTGAAACTCGCCCGAACCAGCCGGACCCGGCGCGGTGACAGTTACAGTTAGATCGTCCGAGGCCGCTAATGCGCCATCGTTTCCATTTAGCCGTAAGACATAAGTACCGCTCGAACTAAATGTCGCGCTCGTCGACGGTGCATTTGCGTTTCCAAACGTCACCGTTCCCGGTCCGCTTATTTTCGTCCACGTCGTTGTCAACGCAGCGGGTGGATTCGGCAGTCCATCGTCGGACGCCGTGCCAGACAACGAGGCCGGGTTCGGGTATGTCACCGACTGGTCATTTCCCGCGTTCACACTTGGCGCTTGATTGACCGGTGGCCCTGAGCTCCCCACCAAAGTGGCCGCCTGCAATGTCACGAGACTCCAGGGGCTAAAAACGGAGTTCGTCGTCCATTTTATCGTCAGGAGTTGCCCTGCGGAGCCCGCTCGATAGTTCAAGGTAAACACTCTGTTAAGTGCATTAGCGGAGTCAATCACCGACGTATCAACAAAAGCCGGCGCGCTATTGTCACTAAGCGTCGCTTCAAGTTTCCCGCCAGCTGCCCAAAGCCCAACGTGAATCTTCAAGGTACGCTGGGCAGTATCGGCGGGAACAGTAAACCGAAACCCGTTGTCCTGGCCAATAATGGCAACTCCTGTTGTCGAGTTGGTCGCGGCCAAGGTGGGGGTGCCATCACTCCAGGTGTAGGAACTCCCATTGTCCCCAAACTGTTCGACCGCCCCGCTTCCGATCACACTGTAATTACTTATCTGCGGGGTGACTCCATTTTTATGATCGAAGCTTGTGGGAGTTGTTAGCCCCCAATGTGCCCAATCCCCCGTTCCCTCATTCGTCAGATTTGTGTTTGCAGTCGGCACTCCGCTGCTGCCCGACAGCGAACCACCGGCGCCCTGGGGCGAAACAGCGATCGCGACGTCATCCGTAGATACCAGCGCGGAGTCGCTCGCAGTCAGTCGAAGGACGTACGCACCAGACTGGCTAAAACTCGCAGTCGTACTTAAGGAGTTCGCGTTTCCGAAAGTCACGGTTCCAGGTCCGCTGAGTTTGCTCCATGTAGTGATTAGAGTCGCGGGCGGATTTGGTAAGCCATCGTCCGTCGAGCTACCTGTTAGCGTCGCCACTGACGGTAAAGTAATTGACTGATCGTTCCCCGCGTTAACCGATGGCGCAAGATTAGGCGTCGGCGTAGGCGTCGGTGTTGGGGATGGTGTCGGCGTAGGCGTCGGAGCAACGCTCGCAACGAGCGTCGCGGCTTGTAAAGTAACGTTCCCGACCGAATGGCTGCTACTGTTAACGAGCCAACGTACAGTCAACGTTTGGCTAGGCGACGCGGCACGATAGTTCACCGTATAGACTCCATTCATCGTGCCAGCGGAGAGGATCGATGTGTTGAGATAGGGCGATGCGCTTCCGTCGCTAAGCGTCGCTTCAAAGTAGCCGCCGGCGGCCCATACTCCTACATACAACTTTAGGGTTCGCTGTGACGTTGTCGCCGGGACGGTAATTTGAAAACCATTGCCAACGTTGTAGACGTAGACGCCCGTGGTCGTATTGCTCGCACTCGCCCGAGGTGTTCCGCCGGACCAACTGAAGGAATTCGGGTTATTTGTATAGCGGAGAGGCGTGATGGAGCCGATCTGTGTAAAGTTGCTGATCTGTTGAGGAACATTATTCTTGTGATTGAAAGTCGTTGCGTTCGTAAACCCCCAATGTGCCCAGTCGGTTGTTCCTTCTGTATTTAGGTTCCTATTTGATGGAGGTGCTGTCTGACTTGCGGTCAGCATGCCGCCCCCGATATTGGTATTTACGACAATCTGCAGGTCGTCAGTTGCGCTCAGCGATCCATCGCTCGCGGTCAGCCGGAGCACATAAATACCAGCCATACTGAAGCTCGCCGACGTACTGAGAGCATTCGCGTTTCCAAAACCAACGATGCCCGGCCCGCTAACCTTTGTCCAGGTCGTCGCAAGTGTGGCGGGCGGGTTCGGAAGACCGTCATCGCCCGCGTTACCGCTAAGGTTGGAGCTGGATGGAAGAGTGATCGTCTGGTCGCTTCCGGCATTGGCCGTTGGCGCCTGATTTGGCGGCTGGGTCCCGCTTTGTGAAACGGTAAAAATGTGCCCGCCGAGATTCATCGTACCGGTTCGCGGGCCGCCTGAATTATTTGCGACGCTGAAAGTCACCACCCTGTTTCCGCTGCCGCTCGCCGCTGAAGTGATCGTGATCCAGGCGTCATTACTCGTAGCCGACCACGTACATCCGGTCGAAGTTAAATTAACACTGCCGCTGCCGCCTGAAATTCCAAAACTCTGTGAATTCGTAGCGATCGAATGTGCAACCTCAGTACTCGCCGAATTGTAGCTGGTTCCGCACGATAAAGGATTGCTCCCTTCCGTAAAATCAACCGCTATCGATTGCCCGAAAATGTCCGGCGATGTCTGCCTCTGAAAATGCACATGATCCCCACAGCCGTTGAATGTTCCGCTTGTCGAACCGGTATGCCCTTGCCTGCCAATATACAGCCCCTGACAGGCGTTCGTGCCCACCGCCACCTGGGGTGAGTTCAACTGCATGTGCGCATATTTGCTGTATGTGCCGTCCGCATGCTGGATGATCACAACGTTTCCGAGATAGGTCCCGGGGCATCCGCCGGCGTTGTAATCCGGGCATGAAGACGTATCGATCGTATTGCATGAGACGGACGAGGTGTTAAAGACAACGAGTCCATCTGCCGCCGCCAAAACGTGAGCTCCAACGACTGGACTCTGGAAGTCGTAGGCATATTCCATCGTTGCCGAATGAGCAGTGATCGCACAGCTTCCCGGTGGGTTGTATGCCGCGCCTCCCTGGACCATCGTTGAGTTCTCGACCGGCAAGTTGTAATTAACGGGAGTTAGTGCAAGGCTAGTCGAGGTTCCATACCAACTTACATATTTTAATTCCGTGCTGGTTACAGAAAACTGTTTGATCATGACGCCCTTGCTGAGCGTATCAACGAGATGGGCGTCTGCAGCGAGGTGGATCGTCTCCCCGGTCGACTCGTCTAGGGCTGACAAGTTTCCGGCACCAAGCAAATTGTCGCCGATCACTCGATGGGTCGCACTGGGGGCCGAGATCTGAAATCCGTATATTTGGGGTCCCGGAGGCCCATGGACCAATCCCTGGTATTCCGGATCGACGTCGTCTTTTTTCAATAGCGGAAATCCGGATGGCAAGTCCGCTTCACTTAGATCACCTGCCATCCCATCGTCCGCCAAAATGTATTGAGCATCGAGCGTGAGATTTATGTCCTGCGGCGGTGTCTCGAAATAAAAGACGCCTTTGCCGTCATCATTCCATTCGATTTTTTCAGCAAAGACATTCGCCGTTAGTAGAACCTTTGTCTCGTTGGTATCAACGTCTGCAACAGCGAGGCCAAAAGACTCGCCGCCGGCATATGTGAACGCAACTTTTGAGTTGTCTGTTGGTGACAACGCGGCGTCGAGAACAAGTTTCGACGTGACTTTACGCGCCTTTCTGGTTATCAGATCCTCGAGAAACAGTTCCCCTGTCGGAATTCCTTTTCTAAGGGAAATATAAAGCAGCTTAGTCTTATCCTTGGTGAGACCGAGAGCCTTAAATACAGGCTTCGACGTCCGTATATCCGAAACGGAAACACCTCGTTCACTTTCATTGACAATGAATGCTTTTCCGTTCGCGTTTCCGACGAAGGGGCGCGCTTTTGCCTCGACCGCTCGGCGGTTGGAAGTGAATGTGCGTTTCGTCTGTATGTTTTGTTCGGCTAGTTTCTCGCTGGATGGTTGTTCGGCGCCAAATTGTCTATTTGCGGCGGTTCCGGACAAAAATACAAGATTGGCAAGAACAACAGAGCATAGCACCATGCGGAGAAGAGTGTTGCGATATCTAAGCAGATTTACCATCGTTATTCACCTGGGGCGGCTGACCGTAGGCCCCAAAAAGCCCAAAAGTACAAAGATTCCCGACGGCGATGCGAAGCCATCGACCAGTCGCTT
>JBEBGW010000065.1:0-15617 GCA_040081025.1 Pyrinomonadaceae bacterium
GGCGTGATCGATAAGGTACATCTGAAGAACATATTGGCGGGCATCGACGCAGGGGTCGGAGTGCGTGAGCACCTCCATGCCTTCGCCCAGCGGAGTCGCGCAGGATTCGATCAATCCGCCGGGCTTGCCGACGATCAGGTCCGAAGCACTCATATATTCGTCCATCTCTTTCGTATATCCGACGGGGACGATCTTCACGGTTTCGTTGCTGTTTGACAATCTTTCCAGCTTCGCTTTCAGCTCCTCGTTCTTGCCGCACATCGCGAGTATCTGCACCGGAACCTTGATCGAGCGAAGCGACGCGATCATGTCGTCCATCTTGCCGACACCAAACCCGCCGAGCGAAAGGATGATCGTTGGCAGATCCGGAGCGAGTCCGAACTTTTCGCGCATCTCTTGCTTCGGCTTCGCGAGGCTGAATTTCGGATCGATGGGGATGCCCGAGACGCTGATCTTTTCGGCAGGGAAGCCGAGCGATTCGAGATAGTAGCGAGCTTCATCTATGGCGACAAAATACCGTTCAAAATTGCGGCAAAGCCAGAGAGCGTGGATGTCGAAGTCGGTGACGACGATCGCCTGGCGGCAGGTGAGTTTTCCCTTGCCCTTTAGATCGGAAATGATCTCGGACGGCAGAAAGTGGGTGCAGACGACCCAGTCCGGATCGAACTCACGGATCATCTTTATCAGCGGCTGCGCGTTGAGCTTGTCGAGGAAAAGCCGGCGTTTCTCGTTCTTCCACGGCTCGTCGAGCTGGTCGTACATCCATCCGAGCACCTCCGGCATGCTGTTCACCAGGTCGATATATGCCTTTCCGTAAAGCCTGCGAAAGAGAGGGTTCGTGAAGGCGAGCACGTCTTCGTGTCGTATCTCTTTGCCAACGCCTTCGATCTCGAAGGACTTCTTCAGAGCTTCCGCCGCGGTCGTGTGTCCGTTGCCCACGGACGCGGACAGGATGAGGATTCGGTCGTACATAGAAAGCAGGGTAACCTGATTAGTTCGGAAAATGAATATGGCGGTTTCGAAATCTGGCGGGATCTTTTATGGCTGGGCGATCGTCGCCGTCGCTACGCTCGCCCTAGTCGTGAGCAATGGCCTGTCGATCGGCGGAATACCTGTCTTCTACAAGTCGATCCGCGAGGACTTTGTTGCAGCAGGTACGGTCGCGGCAAGCGGAGCGGAGAGCTTTATCGCGTCCGGGGCTACGCTGACGTTCTTCTTCGCGGGCGTGCTCTCGCCGATCGCCGGTTGGCTGATCCAGAGATTTCGACTGCGGAATCTGATGCTCGTCGGATGCGGATTGCTCGGGGGAGCTTTGATCGTTCACTCGCAGACCTCGACGCCGTGGGTTGTTTACGTCGCTCGGACGGTGATGGGAGTTTCCCTTTGCCTCGTCGGCGTGCTTCCGAGCATCATTCTCGTCTCGAACTGGTTCGTCCGCCGTCGGGGACTTGCTCTCGGCATATTGCTGACGGGCACGAGTATCGGCGGATTCGGCATCCCTCTGATCGCGACTCCGATGATCACCACATACGGCTGGCGATCCGCGATGCTCTTTCTGAGCTTTCTGATCTGGCTGCTTCTCGTTCCGGCGATCGTCTTTCTGGTGAAAGATCGACCGCAGGACTCCGGTCTGTTGCCCGATGGGGAACCGATTCCTCTCGGCGTTCCAACCGTTGTCGCTTTGTCCGGTAAGGCCCTACGGGAGGCGTTGGCTACGCCGAACTTCTGGGTCTTGGCCCTGTGTGCAGCGTCCGTGTTTTACCCGATCTTTGTCACGACGCAGCAGTTCATTCTACAAGCAACGAAGATCGGACTGTCGCCGCAGCAGGCGAGCTTTAGCTTGTCGGCACTGTTCCTCGTAAGCGTCGCGGGTAAGTTTTTGTTTGGCTGGCTAAGTGACAGATTTTCCCCGACGAACGTGATGATCGCATGCTGCTTGGTGATGTTCAGCTCAACTTTGGTGCTGCTGAATCTGACTCAATCGACAGTCTTCTTGTTTCTGCTCCCGTTCGGGTTCGGTTACGGCGGGACGTTCGTGCTGCTGCAGCGGATCGCAGCAGACTTTTTCGGAAATCGTGATTATCCGAGAATTCTTGGAGTGCTGATCGTGATCGAAACCGTCGGAGCGGCGATCGGCGGGCTGGTTACCGGTCGGCTGGCGGATGCGGCAAACGGGGACTATACGACGGCGTTCTACGCAGTGATCGCGGTGAGTGGCCTGGCATTCGTGCTGACGGTCGTTCTGGGAATTCTTTCAAGAAGGAGAACGCAAAATTGAAAAAGCGGACGCTGTTATACATCCGCTGTTCTTCGAAAATGGTCGGGGCGAGAGGATTCGAACCTCCGACCTCACGGTCCCGAACCGTGCGCGCTACCAGACTGCGCTACGCCCCGATAAGTCAATTGACAAGTCTAGGTTACGGTCAGACGTAAGTCAATTCGCTGCCGCTTCTTCTTTTTTCCCGAACCTATGTTTCACAAATTCGATCATCGGCGGAAGCAGTGACAGAAAAACCACGACAATTACGACCTTTTCAATATGGTCTTCCAGCTTTATTCCGAGAGCATTTTCAATGACGCCGCCTAGGAAGTATCCAGCCAGTACCATGCTGTTTATCCAGAGGAGCCCTCCGAGAATGCTGTAGGTCAAGAATTTTGTATAGGGCATTTTCGCCGCTCCGATCACGATCGGGGCGAATGTCCGCACTATTGGGACAAAGCGAGCGAGAATAACCGTCTTAGGGCCGTACTTCTCAAAGAATGCGTGAGCTTTTTGAACCCTGCTCGGTTTGAAAATGAATGAATCTTCGCGATTGAAAAGCGTCTTGCCCATCACCCGTCCGGTCCAATATCCCGTGCTGTCGCCGATCACCGATCCCAGGAAGAATGCCAGCAGGACGAGAAGTACGTTAAGCTTGCCTGCAGCCGCGAACAGGCCCGCGACGACCAGCAGCGAATCGCCCGGGAGAAAGAATCCCACGGCCAATCCCGTCTCTGCGAATATCACGAACCACAGAGCAACGTAAACCCAGTTGCCAAAGATACCGAGCATCGTGTCGATCAGCACTTTAGGGTTTAGATAATGAATAAGGTCCCAAACTGATTCCATATTTGCAGTTACTTCCAGCCGTACTCACCGATCAGCGGCACGAATGCGCACGGCCCGCAATTCTCGGTCGAATACCCCTTTTCTTTCTTAGTAACGCGGACCAATGCCTGCGATTTTTGCTCATCGCCGATCGGTATCACCATCCGTCCTCCGACGGCAAGTTGGTCGACCAGCGGCTGGGGTATCTCTGGCCCACCCGCCGCGACGAGCATCGCTTCGAACGGCGAATAGATCTCCCATCCGAGGGTCCCGTCACCCACGCGATACGAAATGTTTCGATAGCCAAGATTCCTCAATCGTTCCTTAGCAGCCGACGCGATGGACTCAATACGCTCGATCGCGTACACCTTTCGGGCCAGAAGTCCGAGAACGGCGGTCTGATATCCTGAGCCCGAGCCGATCTCAAGGACTCGCTCGCGGCCCGTGAGTTCCAATAGCTCGGTCATCCGCGCGACGATGAACGGCTGAGAAATGGTCTGGCCGACCGACAACGGCAGGGCATTGTCCTTGTATGCCTGCGACTGCAAAGCGCTCGGAACGAAAAGGTGCCGCGGTACCGTGTTCATCGCTCCGAGCACGCGATCGTCAGCGATCTTATAGGTTGTCCGAAGATGCTCCGTCATTCGGCCGCGAGGGATCTCGAAGCCGTCTGAGATGTTTCGCCCTGCTGCGGTGGAGTTCGCGTTACTCATCCCAGCTTCTCAAGTCTTCGAGCACGGAATAGTGCGTCAGGTCGGCCCTCATCGGCGTGACTGATACAAAACCTTCTTCGATCGCTTCGAAGTCAGTACCGCCTTCGGCTCGAAATCCGTCCCGAACCTCACCGATCCAGTAATATGGCTTGCCGCGAGGGTCGATGTGTTCACTGATCACGGGCCGTGCGGACTTGAACCCTTGCTTCGCAACCTTGATGCCTTTTGGAAGGCCTTTCGGCACGTTCACGTTGAGCAGCGTGAACTCCGGTAGGCCCTCGTTCAGTGCTTTTGCGACGATGTTCCTGGCGACAACGGCCGATTCGGTGAAGTCGTGGCTGCGATTCGCGACGAGGCTGAATGCGATTCCCGGAACACCAAGGATCGTCGCTTCCAGGGCTCCAGCTACCGTCCCCGAATACGACGCGTCTTCACCAAGATTGGCTCCATGATTAATGCCGCTGACGCAGATATCGGGTCTTAATTCTTCCGGCAGGATCCGGTTGAGGGCAAGCGTGACGCAGTCGGTTGGTGTTCCGTCGACAGTCCAATGCCTATCGTCTAACTGCCTGATCCTTAACGGCCGAGACAGTGTCAGGCTGTGCGATGCTCCGCTCATTTCCGATTCCGGGGCGACGACGTACACTTCGCCGACCAACTTCATCGCTTTCTCAAGCGCTTCAATGCCCTCGCTGTGGTAGCCGTCGTCGTTGGTGATGAGGATCCTGGGGAATTTCGCAGTCATTTAAGAAAAGAAATGCGTGAGGTCATTTCAAGCCCTCACGCATTATTTAACCTATCAATAAGCTTAACCGTTGTTCGGCCGCGGGGCCGAATTCATCGGACGCTGTTGGCGGAAACGTCGGCGATTGCGCTTGCGGGCGTTTGCCGATTTCAATTTCGCCTTTTGGCCGGGCGGAATGAAGTGAGCGTGCTTTTTAAGGTCTTTGATGATCTCTTCCGAGATAACCTTGCGCTTGAATCGCCGGAGAGCGCTCTCGATCGATTCATTGTTGTTTACTGATATATAAGCCATTCTTTTCTCACCTCCTTTCGGCCGAAGATATTGCCATTAAAGGCAAACAAACATTAAACCACGTTCAGTGGGTGCTGGCAAGCCTTTGGACGCCGGGGTCGTGTCCGTTTTTCAAGTTTTAACAGATAAGAGAGGCGGCTAGGCGAGTGCCGCCACCCCGTTCGCGTGTAGAGATTGTGGTAGGAAGGAATTTCGGTCTAGGTCTTTGACCTTGTGCCGATACATGATTAGCCGTTCATTAGCTATCTCAACGTACTCTTCGGAAACCTCAGAGCCGAGAAAATTTCGACGCGTATTGCACGATGCGACGGCGGTTGTGCCGCTGCCCATAAAGCAGTCGTAGACCAGATCGCCCTCGTTCGTCCATGTTTTGATCTGATCTTCCGCGAGCCTTTCGGGGAAAATGGCGGGATGTTGAAACGCGATCCTATCGGTTGCTGATGCCGTACCGACGTTGTAGCGGAATATATTACTGGCCTTTCTTTCGGCTTTGATCTGACGCCCAATATCTTCGTCAGGAACGTTGCCCCGACCGCCTTGCGTGATGCGAAATGCTTTGATCTTTTTACCAGCGGATTTCGTCGGCTCGGTGATCGGGTTGAAAGTCTTGGGCGAACCTTTTGAAAAACAGAACATGTACTCAAACGACTGTCGGTAACGCTTGCCGCAGTCACTTGGAATCGGATTATTCTTTTCGTAAATCATCGTATCGTGGAGTTTGAAGCCGCCCCCGCGAACGAATGATATTGCGTGATCGAAACTGCTTAGTGATTCACTTCCGTTATCTGTCTTATCGCCAACAACCCAGACGACTACGCCACCCTCTTTAGTTTTCTGAAAAAGAAGATCGACAATCACATCTAGGGACATTTGATAGCCGTTGTAGTTACGAAGATCGTCGTAAGGCGGACTGCAGAGCGTCATGTCCAGAAAATTATCTGGCATCCGCTCCATCGTCTGAATGCAGTTTTCATTAAAGATGGTATTCGGTTCCATTATTTCTTACTCTTGCCGGATCGTCGATAATTCATTAGAGGTCGTAAAATCAGTGGATCGGGAATGTTTGCGAATTCTGTTCCCTGCTTTCTTACAGTGCTACAGAACTCTTTGGCGTCGTCCGGGTGACATACCATTTCATCGACCGTTTCATATTCCGAATGTTCCGTGAACATCTGATCTACGAATTCCTGATACTGATTCGACGACATGTCACACCCGCACTCCTTCAACTGCGGTTCTATTCTTTGGGGCATTAAAGAGGTCTCCTTACGGTGAAAGTTTGGGAATCGGAAAGTACTCGCGATGAGTTTAAGCATCAGCGCGCTTAATGTCAACAACTTTTTAAGCGCCTTATTTTCTGTATTACAAAAATAGCTTGACTCTCGGTAATTATTGTATTACGATAATTCCAGTTTAGAGGAAAAGCTGATGCCGAACATACTCAAGAAAGATAAGCAGATCGCGATCATCGCAGCCCTAGCCGAAGGAATGGCGATTCGTCAGGTCGAAAGGATGACGGGCGTTTTCCGCGACACGATAATGAACTATGGCGTCAAAGTCGGTCAGGGATGCATACGGCTGATGGACGAGAAGCTACGGAATTTAGACTGTCAGGAAATCCAAATCGACGAACTTTGGGGCTTCATCGGCAAGAAACAAAAGCGGGTTACTGCGGAGGACGATCCGACGATGGGCGACGTTTGGACGTTTTGCGCGATCGACAGCGACACGAAATTAGTTCCGTCCTTTAAGGTCGGAAAACGTGATGCGGAGACCGCTAACGCTTTCGTCCTTGATCTGGCTTCGCGGATGAAAAATCGTATTCAGCTTTCGAGTGATGGCCTAAAGGCTTACGTCGATGCCGTCGATCTGGCATTCGGAACCGAAGTTGATTTCGCTCAGATAGTAAAATCATATGAGGCTGTGGAATCGACAGCCCCGCAACGTAGGTATAGCCCTCCCCGGCTGGTGAAAGTGCAAAAGCACTGGGTGACAGGTAGGCCGAATCCGAACTTGATCTCGACGAGCTACGTTGAGCGATTGAACGCGACAACACGGCATCACATGAAGCGCCTTGCTCGTCTAACTCTAGCGTTCAGCAAGAAGCGTGAGAACTTTGAGGCGGCAGTTGGCTTGAACTTCGCGTACTATAATTTCGTGAAAACCCATTCATCGCTCAAATGTACTCCGGCGATGGCGGCAGGCGTCGAGAGTAGCTTTCTAACGGTCGGTGATCTGGTGGAAATGACAACATGAACGAATACATCGACGAACTAAGGGGCGTTATTAAACGGCTTCATGATTGCGAAGCCGTCTACCTTGAAACTGTACCTGTTACGGAAGCCTTTCAAGGTAAAACTGTCTGGCAGGGTGAAGTTGAGGTCTTCACGGTTCAGCATCCGAAAGCTAGCCGCTGTTACGCGTGGGCATATGAAACGGACACGGGCGGAAAGCGATTTATGGCGGTTTTGGAGATACCCCCGGTCGATTCACCACAGACGGCGGTTAAGGCGGCAATCGTGAGTGATGCTAGAGAAAAAGCCTAACAAGGTCGGCAGACCTAAAAAGCCAAAAGGCTCGACGCTTGGAAGCCCGACGCCGATCCGGTTCGCCGATGTCGAGCGCGTGAAGTATGAACGGCTTGCAAAAAAGGAAGGTCTGACACTTTCCGAGTGGGTGCGCCAGACCTTGAAAACGAGCATCGAGTAGTGATATAGGTTGAGAGGAGGACGCGGGAATCGAACCCCATCGCTAAGCGAGTCCTTCGGGTGTAAACCCCGTTACGTGCGACCAACACAAGGAACGCCCTCCTATCGGGAGTGCTTACCACGAGCCGTTCTGCCTGCTCTGCCAAGATCAACAGAACGGCTCTTCGTTTATCAACCTCTCACGGCGGTAAGCAAGACCGCGAGAGGCCGTATCTCTTCTCATGACGACACCTCCTCTTCGCCGTTACTGCGAACTTGTGAAGCGGTCGGGCGTGCAGTTGGGCGGTTGTCACCAGCCTCTTGTCGCTTCAAATACTGGATAAGAATCCAAACCGAATCCTGCTCTTCCTGCGTCATGTCGGCATTCAGAATCTCGATAAGAAATTGATAGGCCGTTTTGCTGACGGGTTGAACCGCCGCCGAATCCACCCGTGAAAAGGTGTTTCGAGCTATGGCGGTAGGGGCTTCTGTAATACTTTCTTCTCGCGGCTCAGATTGCCTCTCTCCGCCGCTTGCTGTTCCGCGCACCTGCATTTTTCCGTCAGCGCGCTCCATCAGCAGTCCGGCATAGACCGCGGATGTCTTGAACTGAATAACCCACTCGTCCGCTAAGTCTCGCGGTATTTCTAACTGAATGAACGTGTTTTTGAGATATTCATCCGGGGGCAGAATCTTCCCAACGTACTTCTCGTAAACACTGGAAAAGGCGTCGATGCGGAGAAAGCATTCTTTCAGTCCCACGTTTCGGTCGTCGGGGTCTAACGGTGCAACAATGCGCTCCGCCGAAGGTGTGAGCCGTATCTTTCCCTCAATGGACGCGAGTCCGTAATTCCGCAGGGCGGCGAGCTTGGCGTGGTACGCGCTACTTTTGAGGCTGTTCCCTGTGATGGTCGAGAACTCGTCAGCAGTCGCGGCGCCGCCCGTTTTTTCATATATCTCGGTTGCTAGTTTGGAAGCAAAACCCAGATCATACCGGGGGGCATGGCTACCCGGCTTAACTCGATCTTTAATTGGCTTGGCGCTTGTCTTGGCTTTCATGCGACACACTCCTACTGAAACGAAAAGGCGCTCGTATCTTGTAAACGGAAACGTGTCGTGCTAGGATGGTTTTGGTAATTCATCCGGGAACGATCTCGGTGGCCGCGTCTTGGAAAACTGACCACCGATCTCGTAGCCTGTCACGTTTGGGGAACGATCATTCGTTTCCTTAGCGTAAATAAAAACACATTAAGAGATGGAACGCAAGGCTTGCGGACCATCTTTTTGTGTTTGGCTGTGAACGGATGACGTTCTCCGGTGGTCAGAACCAGTTCAGGCTGATCCACCCCTATACAC
Source organism: Pyrinomonadaceae bacterium (assembly GCA_040081025.1). Classification (GTDB taxonomy): domain Bacteria; phylum Acidobacteriota; class Blastocatellia; order Pyrinomonadales; family Pyrinomonadaceae; genus OLB17. The sequence continues at coordinate 8,881 of JBEBGW010000065.1, forward strand.
CTTGAGTTGAGCGGGGCACGAATGCTGCAATGCCGATAAACATTGGAGTAAATGAGTTTTGAATAACTGCAATGTGGGTGCGGGTGGATGGATAATGTGACTCATTCACCATGAAACAGACTCATTCATCCGACTAGATTTAGTATTTTGGCGATGAAAAAAAGTTAGAAATTTGTCGCTCAGAACGGGTGAATGCCGTGGATCGACGTTAGATTTGCGGGGTCTCCGCGTTAAAACTTGAAAAACGGACACGACCGACGCCGTCGCGAAGCGAAAGCAGCCGCAGGCCTTCGAGCGTGAGATTCTCGTCGACGACGTCGATCGCCGTCGTTTGCGACGCGATCATGCGAGCAAATCCGCCCGTGGCGACAACCTTTCCCTTGCTGCCGATGCGTTTCAGCAATCCTTCGACCATCGCAACGTGACCATTGACGATGCCGGACTGGATCGACCCGACGGTTGATCTGCCGATCACTGCGTCGGGTGTGGTAATAGAAACATCGGGAAGTTTGGACGTCGAAAGCTGAAGTGCTCTGGCGGACGTTGCTATTCCCGGAGCGATGATGCCGCCTACGTATGCGTTTTCATCGGATATCACATCGATCGTGGTTGCCGTACCGAAGCTGCAGGCGACGACGGGCGTGCCATATTTGGCGGCGGCGGCGAAGCAGTTGACTAGCCGATCGGCACCGGCGGCTGACGGCGGGTCGTAATCGATCGTGAATCCGAAATCCCAGGTCGAATCAACAAACCTTGGGGTTATCTTGAAAAGCTCATTGCAGACCTGCGATATTACGCCGTTGAGTTCGGGAACGACGGACGCTACAACGCAGGTGTCGATGTCGACCTGGATGAAATCTTGGTCGCGGACCTTGAGCCTGTCAAACAGAAGCTCTTCCGCCGTGTAGTCACGCTTCGTCTGAATGGAGAACTTGTGAAGCAACAACTCACCGTCGAAAATGCCGAACTTGGTCGAGGAGTTGCCGATGTCGATGGCGAGAAGCATTCTTGTCGGAACCACTTGCGTGAGCGGGTGGTTGAGTCTAGAGATACGATCGAGGGGAACCTACCTGACGATGCGGCCGCCCGCTAACGCAGGCGGTTCTGACCTATCCCTCTAGCGGCAGACCGTCGTAGACGACGTTCCAGCCGTTTTTTCGGCTTGAGTTCAGCGAGCGGGAGAACCAGAGCATTGCGGCGTCGCGGTCTTCGTAGAGTTGGACCGCCGGGAATGTTTCGCGCGGGTCGACGCGGCAGATGGCGGCACCGGCCGTGGCGCTCTTGATGCACAGGAGCGCCGTCATTCGGTCTTTTTGAAGGATCGCCGTGCGGAGCATTACATCCGGAGCGTCGTCAATCGAGTCTTCCAGGTCTGCGATCTCATCGACGAAGTCTTCGTCGTCAAAATCGAAGCTCTCATCTAAGTCAAAATCTTCGTTCATACAGCTTTTATCAAAGTTACAACGGACGGGGTCAAAGTTCAATCTAGCAGGCCTCGGACGAGCATATGCCCGCGGGCAGATCGTACTTCACTTCGGAGAAATTGCTCACGAGAAGTTCTTCGCGGACACGGTTGCCGGTGCGGCGGTCGATCACTTCGCGCCAGATCTCGTTCTCGCGAAAATTCTTGCCGTCGCGATTCAGAAAGCGGTGATTCCGCTCGAATACGTGATAGGAGTGCATCGTTTCGATGTCTGACCGGATGGCCCCCTTTAGATGTTCGTCGGTGAGCCAGAGGCGGATCTGGAAAGTAACGTCGGTCGGGTTAAAGAACCGCAGGTCGATATAATTAAAGAACACGCCGGCACCCGAACCGAAAGGCAGCGTGCGATTCTCGTCGGGGAACGGGTCGAAGCTGTGATGGTGGCGTTCTACCACCTCGAGCGGCGTGTGTAAGGCCATCCAATACAGCAGATTCGCAAGCTGACACAGCCCGCCGCCGACTCCGCGAACAACCTCTCCGCGCGAGAGCTGCATTCCTTCAAGATAGCCTTTTTCGGCAGTCGCTTCGCCGAGTTGTTGCCAGAAGGAGAACATTTCGCCCGGTTTGATCAGCAGCCCGTCGATCGTCGGACACGCGATCTTGAGATTTCCGACCTTGTTATCCTGAAGCTGCGGATCGGAGTTGCCGAGCTTTCTTCTCAGCAGTGATTGATGTTTCTTAGATGTAAATTTCAGATCGTCAGACGAGACGTCCGACGCGAATCGAACACGCTTTGACGCGTCGCCGATCTTGCGAAACATGCGCTTTTGGCCGATGCGGGTTCTGTAAATGACCGGATGTATCTCTGAAAATCGCCGCATATTCTGCCGATCTTAACGGCCGAGTTGGATGTTACGCCCGTGCTCACGCGCGGGCTTCTGCACTTAGGACGCTCGTAACTGCTCCACGTCACCTGCTTGTACGATCGTAACTGAGCCGTCGTTCCGTTTAAGTCGGAGGGCTCCGGTCGGTTCGAGGCCGTCGGTGACGCCCGTGAGCGATTCATTTTCTAACACAACGCGAACCGGTTTGCCAGAGAAGTAGGTCGAGCGTTTGCGCCACTCGTTGATGATTTGCGTTGGGCCGTCGTCGGTTTGGAGGATGGCGTAGAAATAGGTGAGGTATTTGGTTAGCGATTCGGCTAATTCCGAGGGGCTCGTCGGCTGAGATGAACCACCCGCTACCGCAGGTGGTACTGACATCGGTTGCTCCTCCTGCATTGAGGTTGCGGTGTCGGCGATCTCGGGTGGGAGGTTGGACGACTTTATGTTGACGCCGATGCCGACTATCACGGCGAGGCCTTTGGGGGTGTCGGTCGTTTCGGCTAGGATGCCGGAAATCTTCTTGCCGTCGACGTGGAGATCGTTGACCCATTTGATATCCGCGTCGATGCCGAATTCGGCAAGCGTGTCGTGAACGGCGACGCCTGTCATCAAGGTGATCAGCGGCAGGTACTGCGTCTCGATCTTCGGGCGCAGGACGATGCTGAAATAGAGTCCTGCGTCTTTCTCGCTCACCCACGGTCGTCCATGCCGTCCGCGTCCGGCAGTCTGCTGCCGGGCGACGATACAGACGCCTTCCTCCGCACCAAGCCGAGCCTGGTTGAGGGCTTCGGTGTTGGTGGAGTCGAGCGAGTCGAAGGTGAGGAGGTTGATGTTCATTGTTTAGAGTTCAAGCTTTAGCTTGTCCTCGGTTGCATCAAGTCGGCTCTCGGGTCTACAAGCTAAAGCTTGAACTCTGAACTTAGATCGGCCGCCAGAGGGAATCGATATAGAAATACTCTGGATTGTAAAACTCACGGTTGATCTCGAATCCGCCATCGCCGGCGAGTTCGTTGATCATCGCATGGGTATATTTCTGCGAGATCTCCATAAAGATCGGTGCCCATTGTTCGAAGTCGAACGAGCGGTTGAGGGCGTTGATGGTGACCGTTTGTTTCTCGCGGCTGATGAGGAATGAGCGGGCGGCGCATTCGAGCGGGCGGTATTGGGCGTAGTGCGAGAACTTGTCGAGATCGAAGTCGGCCCCGAGTTCGCGGTTGATGCGGCGGAGCAGGTTTAGATTGAATTCAGCGGTGATGCCTTGCTTATCGTCATACGCCGCGACGATCGTTCGCGGGTCTTTCTGCATATCGAACCCGATAAATAGACGGTCGTTCTCGTTCATCACTTCGCGCAGAGAGCGGAAGAAGGCGACGGCTTGGTCGCGAAGGAAGTTGCCGATGTTCGAGCCGAGGAACAAGATCACTTTGCGGCGTCCGGTATCTTTCTTGAGCGAACCGAGGATCTTGAAGTAATCGCCTGTGTGCGGATCGATCCGGAGAGCGGGAAACTTTTCGCGAAAGCGTGCTGCCAGTACGTCGTTCGCTTCCTGCGAGATGTCGATCGGCTCGTATTGAAAATCGACGCCGGTAGCGAGCAGATGTTCGATGAGCACCGCAGTTTTAGTTCCGTCGCCGGCTCCGAGTTCGATCAGGTCGATCGCGTCGGCACCATCAGTGAAAGCGTTGCAGATCTCGGCCTTCTGCTCGGTGAAGATCTTCATCTCTGCCCGAGTCGGGTAATACTCGGGCAGCTTCATTATTTCCATGAACAGCCGCGAGCCTTCGTCGTCGTAGAAGTAGCGCGACGAGAGCGATTTCGGCGTGGATGACAGTCCGCGAAGGACGTCCTCGGCGAATTGGGTGAGTTCTGGTGAAGTGGTCGATGCCATAAAACTATTCAAACAGGATGTAGAGGATGAACAGGATGTTTGTGATTTGTCGCACGGCAATCCTGTTTATCCCGTACATCCTGTTTCATTTCCCCCTTGCTAATCTGAGTCCCGTGAACTGCCAACGCAGGTGCGGGTGGAAGAAGTTGCGGTACGTGGGGCGGTTGTGGCCCTCAGGTGTTGCGATCGATGCTCCGCGCAGGACCATCTGATTCATCATAAACTTGCCATTGTATTCGCCGACGGCCCCGTCTGGTTTCGAGAATCCCGGATACGGCAAATAGGCGGAGTTGGTCCATTCCCAACGCAGGCCCCAATCGAACTTGACGTTCGCTGCTTCCCATTCGAACTCAGTCGGCAGGCGCATCCCTTTCCATTCGGCGAATGCCGACGCTTCGTAGAGCGAGATGTGGCAGACGGGCGAGTCCATCGGCAGATTCCGCAGGCCGCCGAGCGTGAAGTGATGCCATTCGCCGTCGCGGCCGTGCCAGTAGAGCGGGCTCGTCACTTTTTCTCTGTTTACCCAATCCCAACCTTCCGAATGCCATAGCCGATGATCCGTGTATCCGCCGTCGTCGATGAATTCGATGAACTCGGCGTTCGTGATGAGACGGTTCGCGATCGAGAAATCGTCGAGATAGACCTTGTGGCGGGCGATCTCGTTGTCGAAGTGGAATCCGTCCCCGCTGTGGCCGATGTCGTAGATGCCACCAGCGATATCGGTGAATCTGTCCGTGCCTCTGTCGAGAGTTTCCTCGGGGGCGTGTTCTTCTCGATATGCCGGGAACAGAGGGTTGACGCTGAATGTGTATTTGAGGTCAGTCAGGAATAGTTCCTGATGTTGCTGCTCGTGGTTTAGGCCAAGGACCACTAAATCAGAACCCGGAGCGGTAGCGACGGGTTTCCCCTTGGACGGCTCGCTGAAGAACCCGGTCGCTATCGCTCCCGGTTCTGACAGCAACCGCCGCATCGCCTCGTCTACATGCTTGCGGTATTCAAAAACGCGCTTCACGGTCGGGCGGCTTAGGGCTCCGCGGTTGTCGCGGGCGGTCCGGTCGCCGATGGAGTTGTAGTAGCTGTTGAAGAGAAAACCGAAATTGGAATCGAATACTTGATAGTCGGGCGCGAATTTCTTCAGGATCATCTCCTCGAAAAACCAGGTCGTGTGGGCGATGTTCCACTTGGGCGGCGAGACATCGACGATCGGCTGAGGGATGTAGTCTTCGATCTCGAGCGGTTCGCAGAGATCTTCGGTGTACTTGCGGACTCGCGAATAAAATTCGACCAGCGTTTCGTCGCCGTACTTTTCCGTTGATACTGCCGGCATTTTCTGACCCTCCTTATTCCGCGACGCCGACATGCGACGTTTGATACTTCTTCCTACTTGTTCCTACTATTTCCGAACAATTCGGAAGAATTCGGAATAAATACTACTGTGGGACAGCTTTGGGACACGTAAGTTATTGCGTCCAAGAGAGTTTCACGATTTGTCCCGGTGTCCCACTGTCCCGTTGTCCCACACACATTAAATCTCGGGTTTGTCTCGAAAAACCGGCATTTTTTGAGTGAAAGTCCCGGACAAACACGAGGATCATTGTACCATGTCTTGCAAGGGTGGCACAGGATTTAATTTACAGGATTTACGAGGGCGATCTTTGCGAGAGCTTCGCGGACGATCTCGGCGAGGTATGGATCGGGGCTGTTTGCGGCCGTCCGCAGAATGAGTTGTGACGAGCGGCTGCCGATGGAGCCGAGTGCGAAAGCAGATTCGCGGCGGGTATCGTCAGCCTCGCGTTGGTTTTGGAGAACTGAGCTAAGGGTTACGACGGCGGCGCTGAAAACAGGGAATTGGGTTGTCAGATCGTCGCCCGAAAGATCCTTGAATTTTTCGGGGAGAAAGCTCTGCGGAGTGACAACGCGTTCTTTGCCGGTCCTATTGATCTGCGCGATCTGGCCGATCGAGCGGGCGGCGGCACGGCGGACGAATTCTTCGGCTTCTTTGGGAGAGCGTTTGAGTGTCGCTACCAACGGCTCGACCGCCGAGCGGTTTCCGGTTTGGCCGAGGGCGATGATGACGGCCGCTTTTACTTCGAGATCCTTCTCGCGGCGGACCATCGCGATCACGGTGTCGACGGCCTCCCGGCTCGCGATCTCGCCGGCCGCGTGTCCGCCCATACCGTCGGCGACGACGTCGAGCCCCAGATCCTCGTCCAGGCCCCACGCGTCCTCGTTCGACACGCGGCGCCTACCGATATCGGTGGCTCCGAACGCGGTTCGCTTCAGCAACGATGCCTCGTGGAGAGCTTTGGCGTCACGAACCGCGAGGTTACGACCCGGCCCTCCCGTGCCGCAAGAGTGATGCTTCGCATAACGAGGCGATCGGCTCCGGGGCTCGCCCACTTACCATGCGGACGGACGGAGGCTCACTTGCGCGCTCGATCTCGTTTCCCGCTCGCGTCGCCCCTCGGAGTGGCGGCTCTTCTGCTCGGTACGGTGGGCTGTCCAGGCCCTGCGCCGGTCACGCCCGACGCGGGCACGATCC
>JBEBGW010000066.1:0-15608 GCA_040081025.1 Pyrinomonadaceae bacterium
GACACTTCCGCCCGGTGTCCTGCCGCGATTGTTTCTGATGGGAGCTTTGATCGCCGCTCCTTTCTCAGTGCTCGCGGTTCTTATTCTGGGAAAGAGAAAGGAAGATACCAATAACAGCGAAACCAATTTGCGTTTGGTAATGCCTGCGAGAGAATGGGCGTGGAAGCTCGCCGTTATCGCGATCGTCTATGTGATGTTGTATTTCACATTCGGCTACTACATAGCGTGGCAATATCCGGCCGTGCGCGAGTATTACGGCGGCATCGACGAGGGGAATTTTTTCACGAACATGGCCGCGACGGTCCGAAACATGCCGTGGCTCGTTCCCTTTCAGATCCTTCGAGCAATGCTTTGGACGGCTTTTGCTCTGCCTGTCATCAGGATGATGAAAGGCTCAAGGCTGGAAACTGCCTTGGCCGTCGCCTTGCTGTTTTGCGTGGTGATGAACACACAACTGCTTCTTCCTAATCCCTATATGCCCGAGGCCGTCCGGATCGCACATCTGATCGAAACAGCCTCGTCCAATTTCATCTTCGGCTTCTTCGTCGGCTGGCTCCTTTCCCGACCTGATCTCGATCGCCGTCATTCGTACAGTTGACCGGACCACCGTGCCGAAATCGAACCGGCGTCATCTGCTTGGAAGGCAGAGGTCCTGGCCTCTGAACGAACGGTGCAAAGGTGTTATTTTGGAGTCGTCTCCAAAATATGTTTTCTCTCATCGAAAAATACAGAGCCTGGCGACTCGGCCGCTTCCTACGAATGTGGGAGAAGAAGCATGCGAAAGGGAGGGGCCATTATGTCGCCGGATTTGCTCTTTTCTGGTGTCTTTTCATGACGGGAAGCTTTACGCTCGTGACTCTTATCTTCGACGAACCGATCGATATCGCGATGATAACCGTTCGGCTGATTCTTGGATTCCTTGGAGGACTGTTGATCGGGTGGTTTGCGTGGCTGTCGAATGAAAAGGTCTTTTTCGCAAGTTCCGCCTCCGAGGAGCAATCCTCCGTCTATTATCCATGGGGCAAAGAGCAAGAGGAAGACCCCGAGAAGTTTGACGCGGACTGGAAACGCGACTGGCAATCTATGCCGCATCGGGACGTCGTCGACCTAACGAACCTGAACAAGGTCAAAGCTGATCTGATCGGAACGGACTTCGGACAGATAATTTCCGCCACCATCTCGCTCGCTCCCGAGAAGTACATCAGCGGACTGTATATTCAGGATGAAATCTGTCCTTTGTGTTTGGAATCAACCGTCTCGTCCGAACGACTGGCGGGATCACTTTCCCTGACCTTCGAAAAGATCGACAACATCGGTTCCTGCATATGGGTACACAAGCAATGCTTCGAAAGCCTGCCACTCAGAGACGACCTTCCCCGATTCCCAGCTTGACTGCCTCCTCTGAGCGTTGTCGAGAATACAACAAACGTGTTGACTTTGCTGTTGCATCTATGGCATATTGATGCGACCGGACTCGCTCCCGGCTGTTCTTTGAAACAGAAGCACTTGTGTTTCGTTCACTTCCACTCAACTAGATAGTGTTCCTCTAAGTTGTTGAAAGTTCGTGTAAGTCTATGATCTTGTTTCAAATGAAACAAAATCACCGTCGCAGAATGAAACGAAACAAACAACTTACGGCTGAAGTTGTTCTTGAATGAATCGTCCGTAACCTATAGATCCTGATTCAAATGGTTCAAAATCACCCTCGCGAAATGGATCGAATCAAGCAAGTTACGGTCGGAAGTTCAGGTTCTAGCTTCAGATGTTGAAGGAAACAAGCTGAAGCTCGAACTCTGAACATTTACCCCTTGACGCAGATGACCTGTTTTAGCTCGGCGACGATCTCTACGAGGTCGTTCTGAGCACGCATTACTTCCTCGATGTCCTTATAGGCACCGGGGATCTCATCGACGACGCCTTTGTCCTTGCGGCACTCGACGCCCTCGGTCTGCTTTTTCAGATCATCAATTGTGTACTTCGCTTTCGCCTTGGTACGCGACATTTTTCGTCCCGCACCATGCGAGCACGAGTTGAACGACTGCGGATTACCCAGGCCCTTGATGATGAACGATTTCGCTCCCATCGAACCCGGGATAATTCCGTAGCGTTCCGCTTCGGCGTTGATCGCACCCTTACGGGTAACGTAAACCTTCTCGCCGAAGTGCTCTTCGACAGCGACGTAGTTGTGATGACAGTTGACCGTGATCTCAGGACGGAATGCGGTCTGGTTGTTGAACATTCGGTTGAATGACTTCAGCAGCCGGTTCATCATGATCTCCCGGTTCTTCATCGCGTACTTCTGGGCCCAGTCGAGGTCGTGCCAGTAGGCTTTGAACTCGTCGGTGCCCTTGATGAAGTAGGCCAGATCGGGTGACGGAAGTTCGTTCAGCTTATGAAGCGATTTCGCGGTCGCGATGTGTCGTTCGGCAAGTTCCTTACCGATGTTTCGCGATCCCGAATGCAGCATCAGCCAGACGTTGTCTTCCGTATCCAGACAGACCTCGATGAAGTGGTTACCTCCGCCGAGCGTTCCGAGCTGGATCATCGACTTACGCTTGCGGTCCTGCACGCCTTTGTGCAGATCGTCGAACATATCCCAACCTTCCCAACGCGACGCTTCGTCAACCGACTCCTTGTACGCGTTGAATCCGGTAGGGATCGCACGCTCGATCTCGTGTCGGAACTCCGCCATCTTTCGATCGAGAATTCCGCTCTTGAACCGCGTTTTCACCGCCATCATCCCGCAGCCGATGTCGACTCCGACAGTTGCCGGGATAACCGCGTCCTTGGTCGCGACGACGGATCCGACCATCGAACCCTTACCGAGATGGGCGTCCGGCATCAGCGCAACGTGCTTGTAAAGGCACGGCAGCCGCGAAACGTTGCGGAGCATATTTTCTTCCTCGAACGTCATTCCGTGAGTAACCCACGAAAGAACATCAGCTTTCGCTCCGCTGATATTTAGTTTGTTGTATGGCATAGTTCCTCCTAATAAGATGATAAAAATGATCGATGTATCGCACGCAAAGTTCGGCTCAATGCATCGTGTATTCGGAATTGAGCCGAAGGTTTCTTGCGTAAATAGTAAGACCCTTGATCGGTGTTGAATTGCTTCCAGGAATAGGGAATAATTACCCGTCCAAAGGACTAAGACAGATTTTGTAACTCTCGCCACGATGATCCGAAACCACTGGCGATCTCAATGAGCCTAGTGAAAAAAGTAATTGTTGGTTTATTCTGCGTGATCCTTAGCATCTCATCGAGTGGCACCGCACTCGCCGCGGGTGGTGGCGACTCAGTTGAAACGATCCGAGCAAAGGTAAAGAAATTTTACGCTTCAAAGAAAAAGGTGGTGGTTACCACAAAATTTGGTGACAAGACCCGAGGGCACGTCGTCCGCGTAGACCCAGATGAATTTGCGATCAGAGAAAAGAACGGAAACGAGGTCGTTTACCAGTACAGCAAAGTCGACAAGGTGAACAGAAGCGGTGGCCTTTCTACCGGCTCCATTGTCGGCATTGCGGCGGGGGGCGTTGCCGCGGTAATTGTACTTGCATTCCTGGGAAAGCGGCTGAACAGCTAGTCCGCAAATACGAAATGGTCCGCCGGGTGAGATTCGAACTCACGCTCCCTCGCTTAAGGCGAGTGCCTTAACCAGCTTGGCCACCGGCGGGCGACCGAAAGATCGGTAGGCGAACGCGGACCCTGGCGTAGCTTCATAAGACAGATGGACAATCGTGTTTATTGCAAACAAGGTAAGAAAACTGCATTCCATCCGTCCTCGCATCCCGCTGAGCCGCGCTCGTTTTGGTAAGACTGTGTTGTTGTGGCCACCGGCCTAAGCAAGTGCTTCCGACCGCCGGCCGGCTCCGAGGTGAGCCGGCCGGTTGCGCCGTGGGAGATCAGTGAACGGCAGACGCTGCCCGAGCATGTTGCTCCGTCGTCTGCTGCTCGTTGATGATCGCGACTTCTTTCTCGATCGCGTCGCGAAACGCGTTGATCACCTCCGCAAGTTTGTTCACCTTGTAGAGGCTGTTCTCGCGGTCATCGACAGTGGCGAGCGAAAAGTGAAGTTCGATCTCGTCGTGGCATGATGCGAGTTCAAAGTGCACATGGCCGCTGACCTCGCTGTGATCGCTGCAGCATCGCACGGCATCGCTTGTGTCCTCGACTGACGCGATGATATACGCACGCCAAGTCGCAAATTTGTTCAGAAACTCCTTTCTCTGAACGTGGTATTTCTTGCTCATTTCTTTTCCTCAGATAAGTTGCTGAAAGTCATTGGTTTCGGTTTCGACGCGACTTCAGCAAACTAGGAAAAGCTGACGAATCACGTCGCGAATGGGTTGCGACTCTTGTGTGCAAACATAGGTGTTGTCTCCTTGGCGAACTGGCCGCCCGCTTACGCAGACGGTTCTGACATGATTGGCGGGACCGAACGGACTCGAACCGTCATCGTCTTCGTCGACAGCGAAGTGCATACGCCTTTCTGCCACGGCCCCGAACTGGGTGGATCGATCGGATTTGAACCGACAACAGCCTCATTCACAGTGAGGTGCTCTGCCAATTGAGCTACGAACCACGTGTAAGATTGGAGCGGGCGAACGGATTTGAACCGATGATTAGCGGTTTTGCAGACCGCCGCCTTAAGCCGCTTGGCTACGCCCGCTTGCGATTGGTACACGCGGAAGGATTCGAACCTTCAATATCCGGTTTCTAAGACCGGCGCCTTTGCCGTTTTGGCCACGCGTGCGTGAATTTGCCGAGACTGAGATTTGAACTCAGAACCTTCTGTTTACAAGACAGATGCTGCTTGCCAGTTGAGCTATCTCGGCGAGAGAAATGGTCAGAGCGGCAGGATTTGAACCTGCGAATACTTGCTCCCAAGGCAAGCCCGTATAGCCTCTGCGGAACGCTCTGAAGTTTGGCTTCGGGGAAAGGATTCGAACCTCTATTTCCTGGTTCAGAGCCAGCGGTCCTGCCGGTTAGACGACCCCGAAATATTGGCAGGGAAGGCGGGACTCGAACCCGCTAGATCCAGCTTGAAATATGGTTGCTCGACGCTTTGCATTCATCCCCGTATTTTTGAAAATTTGGCGAAGACGGAAGGATTCGAACCTCCAACCCCCTCGTTCGAAGCGAGGTGCTCTAAGTTCCGTTGAGCTACGTCCCCATCGCGATCTGAGATCTCAGATCTGAAATTTGAAATTTGAAAATGCACCGGGAAGGATTCGAACCTTCTGAGCTTCTGCGAGCGACAGTTTTACAGACTGCCTGCCTTCTCCAACAGGCGGCCGGTGCTTAAATACGGCTATTCAGTTGTCAAACATCGAAGCAAAAGGAGCGGCTACTCTCGGGCTTCCAATATCCCGGGCGTAACCGCTCCTAAAAATCACCGGACGAACTTGCTCGTCCTGCTTTCGATGTTTTCGGGAGCGGGAACGCCGCTCCCGCTGTTTTAATCTGGTTTTCCGGCGCGATCTAAATCGCGCTGTTTGGGTTGATAATTTGGCTGTTCGAGGCCGAAGCATACCGAGCCGTCCCAGGCCAAGCCGAGCCGCATATCACTTGCGGTCGGTGTGCCTGTCAGGGCCGTGATGCTATGTATCGATCTTCGAATCATTAAAACTATCTCCAAAAAAATCACTCCGCCGATGCGAAGCAAGGTTGGATTATATGCACAGGTTAAAATTTTCTGTCAAGCAGTTTTTTTCGACGTGTGCGAAAAATCTAGAAATGTCGGTATCCGCCGGGCGGTAAGATCTCGCGCTTGCCATTGCGTTCAAGCTCAACAACGCCAACGGTTTCGGTGATCTCGCCGATGCGGAAAATATCGTTGAAATTCAGCGGCAAAAGTTTTTTTTGCGGTGCGGTAAAAAGCAGCTCAAAATCTTCGCCGCCATTGAGCGCAAAGTCGAGCATTGCGTCAACTGTCCCGGCGATCTCCATCACCTCTCCCTCGAATGGAAGATCGTTCGCATCGATCAACGCTCCAACATCGCTTGCTCGGCAAATGTGAGCGAGGTCGGATGAGACACCGTCGCTGAGATCGATCATCGACGAAACAACCCCGGTCTCGCCAAGCCGTCGGCCGAGTTCGACGCGTGCATTCGGGGCGAGTTGTTTTGCGAGGAGCGTCATTCGTGGATCGTCGCTCGTCTGATCGAAACGAACCCCTTCGTTGAGCAGACGCAGTCCCGCGGCCGCACCGCCAAGCGGACCCGTAACGTAGATCGAATCTCCAACCTTTGCGCCCGAACGGAGAAGAGCATTACCGGTTGAAATGGATCCGCCGACCGTTGAGTCGATCACGAGTTTGATTGGTGTTCGCGAAATGTCGCCGCCCACGAGTTTCACGCCGTGCCGATTCGCGAGTCCATGCCAGCCTTCGTAGAAGCGATCGAGGAACTTTTCGCTCCAGAGGTCTTCTGGGATGCCGATCGAGAGAAGGGCCCATTCGGGATTTCCGCCCATCGCGGCAACGTCGGAAAGGGACACCGCTAAAGCCTTTTGACCCAGAAGTTCGGGTGTCGTCCAGTCGAGCCGGAAGTCGATATCCTCGACAAGCATATCGGTCGAGATCAGCAGATCTGTCGAGGCATCCTTGGGCAGAATTGCGCAGTCGTCCCCGATCAGATCGAGATTGTATTTTTTCTTAATGTTCTTTATGAACTCAAACTCATTCATCCAGTTTCTAGTATTGACACAAGTTTAATAAACACATAGAATAACGGCGTCTTTGCTATAAAAAACTTTAACGAAACGTATGGGTCAAGCAGCTTCGGCAATACCTGAAAAATTGTACTTCAAGATCGGCGAAGTGTGCGATCTGGTCGGGGTACAGGCTCACGTCCTTCGTTATTGGGAGACGGAATTCCCACAGCTTTCTCCACAGAAAAATCGATCGGGCCAAAGAAGCTATCGGCGACGTGATGTCGAGATCTCGCTCCGCATCAAGGAGCTTCTTTACGACGATATGTACACGATCGCGGGTGCTCGCAAGAAACTGCAGACAGAACTTCGCGAACCGCCGAAACTCAAGATAGTACATCCCGAGCCCAAACCGCAACAAAGTGAGTCCGAGAATGGCTCGCCCGGACTTTTCGATGAAGAACTGGACATCGACGAGATCTACGAGGCATCGGAACTTAACAATTTGGGGGCAGCGATCAATGGTTCCCAAGAGCAATTCAGCCCCGAACAGGTCGACGCCATCCGCTCGCTATCGAATCAACTGCTTGAGCTTCGCGAGATGCTCAAGAACCGCCAATAGTGGCGTACGTTGACAAATCGCGCCCTCAAACCTAATCTAACACTTGTTTTCCGGGACGTAGCGCAGTCTGGTAGCGCGTTCGCTTGGGGTGCGAGAGGTCGTGAGTTCAAATCTCGCCGTCCCGACCAATAAAATAAAGGCTTTCAGGGTTTTACCTTGGGAGTCTTTATTTTGTCATTCACCTTAGCTTTCACCTTAGAGGCCTGATTTCGGTTAAATCTGTCCATTTTCCGGGCTACGATCTGTGCATTTACTATGTCGACGGACGTGTAGTGATTGAGCAAGGTCTTGAGGCGGGTGTGCCGGGTGATCTTCATTACAACCGATTCGGATACACCGGCAAGGGCCATGCGGGTTGCACCGGTCGCGCGGAGGTCGCGAAACTGAAGATCCGTCACGCCGGCGAGTTTGCAAACCTTTCGAAAGACCAGATCGACACGCATGCGGGGAAGTACGCGATCATTCCTGCCGCGGCGAATGGTTCTATCAATCACCACATCGATCTCTGAGCGAAGTCGGGAAGTTATCGGCAAGATGCCTTCCTTACCCGTCTTCGTGTCCCTGGCGGCTTCCTCGGTTAGGTAGATGACGTTCCGGTCAAGATCGACCTGCCACCATTTGAGAGCGTCGATCTCGCCGTAGCGCATTCCGGTTTCCACCGCGAAGAGAATATAAGACCGAAGAATGTGACGATTGCTTTTGATCCTGCAGTCGGTCGGTTTGCCGCGGAGCTTGCGCGAGATCACGATATCCTGATGGCAATGATCAAGGATCGCTAGTTCTTCCTCGAACGTCATGACACGCATCCGGGCCTTTTCTGCCTTGCGATCGATCAGGGGCTTTCCCTGCTCCATTGGGTGAATGGTGAGCCATTGAAGCTGGATCGCGACGGTGAAGAGTTTGCTCAGGATCGAAAGCTTCTTGTGATAGGTCGATGCGGCCGGGAGCGTCTTTCCTTGAGTCGGTGTTGCGGCAAGAATGGTCGCGTACCGGCGGCAATGCTCGTATGAGATCGACTCGAGCGGTGTTCCGGATCCGAAATGCGTCTCGATCTCGGTGAGGTATCGTCTGACCGTGTTGAGGTCCTGCTTGTAACCGGAGATCTTTCTATTTCCCGAAAAAACAGCGGGCTTTACATATTCACCGCGAAAATATGTGATCAGTTCGCCTAGTGTGTGGGCCGGTTCCTCGTTTTCCTTAGGATCGGCTTCGATCCCTGACAGCTCCCGTTCGATCTCACCCTTGAAATTGACAAGTTCAATATAGGCTTCTGCTTCGGTATCGCAGCGTTTGAATTTCTCGCCCGGCGAGCCGTCGAGTTTGGTGTATCGTTTACGCGCGTCCCAGACCGTGACTTTCTTACCGCCTTTAAGAGCCTTCTTCTTGAGGACGGAGCCGAGCGGGTTCCTGCTGGTTTTCGTGCGGGCCATTTACCTACTTAATATCGTTTGCCTTTTTATAGGCTTTGACGAAATCTTTAGCGAGGCGGGTAGCGGGTTTATCCTCACCGATCTTATCTTGCATGCTTTCGAAATTCATCAGGATCCGGCCCCGCTTTCCGTCTACGGATGGCATGACGACATATCCCTTCCCGACAGCCTTCAGGTGGGTCGCGCGGCCTACAAGAACCTGTTCCCGGGCTCCACGAAAGAAGATCGCGAAATCGGCATCGTCGCGATTTGCTACGATCGTCAGGTCGTCGAGCTTCGCCTTTTCGATTACCTTCTTGATCCGTTCAAAATTATCGACATCGGGGCCGACATCAATATGAACTTTGGTCAGGCCCTTGAGTTCCGCGGTGGTGCCGTACTCGAAATCCTGAGCGGCGATCGCCGATGCGAAGATCAGTAATGCAAGAATTGTAAGAATGAACTTGGGCATTATCTACTCCTTCGTGGATCTGCGAAGCTTCCTTACCGGTTCCAGAACAGCAGTATCAAAATCGACAATAATCGAAGATGCATTTTTCTGGATCGACTCCATATCGCCAATAGCGAGATAGTTGCCGAGGTACTCGGAGCATTCCCATTTCTGGGTACCGCCTGGATAGGAACATTCGACGCTTTCAAGAAACGTGGACGAGTAGGCGTAACCCAGATTCGAGCCGCCTTTACTAGATGATAGGATCGCAACCACTCGAACTTTGTAACGGGCTGTACTTGCCTCGGTGATCTCGACATCCCCGAGGCTACGCAGCTCTCTGGAAAGGTAGCTTTTTAGGCTATTCTTGCTGTCAACGTCTTTTAGTGAGACATCCACCGAAACTGAGAATTTCTGACCCAACAAGGAAGTTGAAAGAACGAGAACGAGAAGTAATATTTTCATGATGTCAGTCCATCTCTAGTTGACTCATCGCCCATACAGATCCAGCGGCATCGATCATTTCCTGCCAGCCGTCTTCGAAATCGGTATTCTTCTTGATAAAGTCGTTGAACCAATCACTTTCGAAGTCGTCGCCGGTTTGAACGCCAGCAGCTGTTTGCAGATCTTCCCAATTATCGAATGAGGAATGCTCCTGAATGAGAGCGTCCGTCATGAGAACGTCGGTCGAAAGCGTGTGTTCACCGTTTAGCTCCTCGAGTTTTCGTTGCAAGCGATCAAGCTCACTGGTGTCGATATTGATATCAATCATAAATCCTCCATTTATATTTTAGATACCGTACTGTTCATTGATCTTTAATCGATCGCTTAGGTTCTCGGCTGAGAACTGATAGATGAGATCGCAGCCCGGCTGCATCATTTCTTTGAGCAGCGGAAGCGGGATAAGCATCAGCAGGGCATACCGATCGGCCTCGCGTTCTTCGCGCCGCGCGACGTTGCATTTCGAATAGTAGACCTCAAAGCTGGTCTGTGGAACGTGAAGAAAATGATGTACGAGTTCGTGGAATCCCGTAAGGAGCCAGCTGTCGTTTTGATGCAGCCGTTCGTCGATGACAATGTACCGTCTTGGCTTTTTATGAAGGCGGTTCACTCCATAGAAGCCATTCACGCCTTCGGCGAGCTTCCAAAAATCTAGGTAGATGTCCTCGTCATCTAATATCCGGTGAAAATCTTCGCTTGTCTGTCGTTTCTCATTAAATCCCTTTACGGCCTTCTCCATTAGTGGGTAGGTATTGATCATTGCTTCCGTGAAGCCCGAAACATGAGCTTCGCTTGTATATCATCTATTAGTTCCTGAAGTTGTTCGGGTCCGAGCTTTTCATAGTCGGCGCTGATCTGGATATCAAAACCCATATCAGAAAGAACCTTTACAAACTCTGCTGCATTCTGCGGCTTACGCGATCCTTCGATGCGTTCGAGATATCCGGAAGCTTCCAGAGCGTCCTGCATATCCCAATCAATCGCCATAGCGAGGAGTTGAACGGTCTCGCGTTTGGTGGGAGTGCCGTTCTCGATTCGCGAAATCGACTTGACGTTCATCAAGGTCTTTTTCGCGACATCTTCTTGTGTTAACCCTGCTTGTTCCCGCTTTATTTTGTAGAGTCTGCCGAATTGTCGCCAGACTTCCTTTTGGTAGTTCACGTCTTGCGAGGTTACATATTTTGTCCGAGACAAAACAAGTCCTTTTGTATCTGTAATTGATGTTGACATTTCATGTCTGGCTGTATACATTCGTTTATATGGACTCGACGCACTACTATCATGAGAAGCTAGCTTCGGCCCGAAATCTTCGAGCTAAGACTCAGAAGGAGATCGCGGAAATGCTTGGCGTGGACGCCAAGACGATTCACCGTGCAGAGACGGGAATAACAGTGTCGTATCAACTTTTGACGCGTCTCTGCGACCTCTACTCGATCCCGATGACGACGATCGTAAAGGCTCACCCGGAAACGGCTCCAGCTTAACGAAATATTTATTTTTCGTGGCTGGACATTTTTTGTTGACAGACTAGACATAACGTGTTACCGTTCATTTCAGCCTGATACGAAGTTCAAGTTTAGGAGGACAAAAAATGATCTGTGCAGCCTGCAACCGAGAGATGACTGATCCGGCATCGATAGCGAGAGGGGTTGGGCCTGTCTGCGATGCAAAGAACAAACGCCTGGGCGAAGAAGGGAAGTCGGCTGAACCGACAGTGAAGCTGCTGTTCAAATCGGCAGACGGCATTCGGAGCTGGCTGGTGAATTCGAAACCGCTCAAGCATTTCGTTCGCGTGGCTCCGGTCGATGAAGAAATGACGGAATACGTCTGCGAAAACGGATCGTGCCTGGACGAAAGTCATATCGATGCGGTCAAGAAAGCCGAGAGGGAATTGACCCTGAAGCTTGTGCGGCGATTCGCGGCCTGAAGAGTATGCGACTCGATCACGAATATCTTTACGCTTCGGCGATGGAAAAAACGAGAGAAAACATTATGCAAAATGTAGCGACAAAATCTAACGACATGCGATCGCAAATTAAGCGGATCGACATGAGCCAACATCTTGATTATTTGAACAGCCCCGGAATTCGCGGATTGTTCTTTTACACATCCACCGACAAGGTAACCACTGAAACCACGTTCGTCGGGATCCGGCGGCTGGACGCGTCAGGCGAAAGCCGAGCCTTTACCAATCACACTTCTTGTTTTGATTGGCTCCAACTCGGAATCGTTGGGCCGGACGAAGTTACCTCGCCGATCATCAAGGCACTCGCGACCGATAAGGATCTCGGCGGTCAGGTTTCTGTTCTTTTAGGTCGAGCCGAGGCGACGGGAGAATTTCTACCGATCGGCGCTCCGATTCCTTATACAGCCGGAACGGTCGGACTTGATTTTGACGACAACGATCCGATGGCGGTGATGGCTGCGGCACAGGTCGAAAGCCCCGTTGCTCAGACCCTATGTGACGGTTGTTTCAAGACGCCATGTGAATGCCTGCCGGATGATGCCGGGCAATTTGTCAGCCACCACGATCCGGTTCCGACGATGAACGATCTTCCTCCCGTCAGTGACACTGGCGACACGGAAGAACCGTGGACGCCGGAAATGGAAGCCGTGCTTCGCGAGAAGATTAACGTAATCGGCGAACGATATATCGCAGCAAAGCGATCGGCGAATGAGTTTGAAGCTCAGTACAAGAAGCTTCAGCAGGAGTTCGAGAATTCGAATGCCGAACTTGTCAAAAACAAAAAGGAATCCGCGGTTCAGGTCGCGACTGTCCTTACCGAACTTACCCCGCTTCTGAAGGAATTTCGCCTTCGGACAGACGAAGCCAAGTTCAACGAATATTTCAGCACGGGCCGCGGCGATGTTTTCAGCATTGCGGATAAAGCAGCCGCAACCGCATGGGCAAAAGAAACAAACCCGGCTTGGCTGAACGAAGTCCTTAACGAAGATCTCGTACTCGGCCACATCAAGAATCTCGCCAAGAACAAGATGCCCTTGCCCGAATGGGCGACCAGCAAAGACGAGATCAAACCCAAGATCAGCACAAAGATCTAGTTATCGGTTATCAGCCGAGGGCGGCGGAATCCGCCCATTATGCGAAGGAGACATTATGCAGCACATAGCGAATTCGAGTGAGAACAGCAACGTTGAATCGGGGGCCTATGATGAGGCCACAAGGATCGCAGAAGTGACGTTTAGGGGCGGACGGAATTACCAGTATGAGAATGTGCCGGCGGATGTCGGCAGCGGGTTGCTCTTGGCTCTTGAGAGTCCGGGAGAATCGGCAGGGAGGTATGTCGCGGCGAATATCCGCGGCCAGTATCCGACGACTGCTCTTTAACAAGTTATGGCATCGGTGGCCGAATTAGAGGCGCTTTCCGGTGGGTGGGAACAGAACCGGCAAGATTGCCGGGGAACACTGGTGATCTTAACCATCCCTTGCAAGTAACCAATCTTGCCCGATGCCCCTTATTTGAGATTTGAGATTGCCCAAGCGTGGACAGTAAAAGAGGGACGCCTCGCAGGGTGAGTGCCAGTATGGGACACGCAGAAACTGGCTGCCTACCAAGAAGGAATAACCGGCAAGCTGAAGTCGTAAGTCTTGGATTCAGCAAAATAGTTCACCTAAAAGCGAAGGAGAGATTATGCAAAACAGTGCACAGACACAGCAGCGGCGGACGTTTGAACCCGGCGCGGAGTATCGCGAGGTCGATGACCGGATCTGGGTCGATCTTCGGGCCGGTGAGATCGCAGTTACGAGCAAGACGCAGATCGACGAAACGTTTATCAAGCGAAAGAGCGAGAACAAAGCCGGCGAGGTCTTTGAATTTTACGCCCAGCCTTATCACCACATCACCGGTTACGTGACGGCGTTGAAGTGGAAATCGCAGACGTTCGAGAACGGCGGTGTGAAGACCGGATGGAACGTGATGATCGATGCCGTGGGTCAGAAGTACGGACTCTTCGTAGCTTCGAATGACCGGCCATATCACTACTTCATGAATTGCCTGCTGAACGTCGATTTCGATGTTCCGGTGTTCTTCCGGGGTTATACCGACGAGTACAAGGGCAAGAAGCAAAAGGCCCTGCTGATCAGCCAGGAGAAGAACGAGGAAAACAAGCCGATCTGGTTGCAGCCAAAGCATCCGGAACGATGGATGTCCCTGATGCTTAGGGAAATCATCCGCAACGGTGACCCGATCCCCGAGAACGAGAAGCGGAACGTTGAGTTCAAGGAAGACGGTGTAACAGCGGACAACGCCTATCCCTACGTTCTTCAAAAGCAAGACCAGAAATGGTCGTTTGATGCCTGGGACGATTTTCTGATCACAAAGATGAAGGAAGAAGTCATTCCGGCGATCGAGCGGGCCAATGAGATCAGAGGTATTGCTGCTCGTGAGGAAGAAGGTATGAATACGGACATCGCTCCGGAAGACAGACCACCGGCTGCACCCGCCGGCGCGTATGCCGACGACGATATTCCGTTCTAAGGAGCAGGAACCCACCCGCTACCGCAGGTGGTACTGACAAGGTTTTGTCCGTCGCGGTGTGGGAGACGCGGCGGGCAAAAGATGCGGAGGCTACTTGGTGGGCTTGCAGCCTCCGCATCATCCCCCAAAGCGAATGACTAACAGTGAGCGGAAATGCATATCGAAAAAGATGTATTTCGACCGCATTGAAGCTCGCAAAGCCAAGAGGCGGATGAAGAGACTTTACGGCCAGATCTTACGGATCTATTCGTGCAGAGATTGCGGATTTTTACACCTTACAAGTCAGGAGAAATAGCGATGTCAGTTTTGATCGGAGATACGGAAATGTCGACGGATGCCAAGAATGAGATCAGGCGGCGGGCGGAGGCACGGCGTAAGGTTTCGAGCCCGATCATGTGTCGCGGCTGCGGTCGCGGGATAGTGCCGAGGTTGGGCGTTCTCTGTTCGGACTGCATCGTGGTCGAGTGTAACCGGTCGGCGTACAGGACCGAGCAGGAGAAGGCCGAACGTATCGTGCTGTGGACGGTGATCATCGTCTTCGGCATGTTGGTCGCCATGGCCTATTTGTACTTTTCGATGGAAAGCAAAAATCGATTGTCAAAGATCGAAGCGGGAGCGAATGTTACGCACACGAATGAATCTCGTTCGCTCCCGGAACGGACGCGGTTACTGAAAATGAACTTCCCCGCGTCACGCATGCGGCCGAAGGAGGCCGCGTCGCTACGAGATCAAGACTAGCGACCTCGCAGATAACGAAAAAGGGGAAAGAGACTCAAAGTTCGACCAAAACGATAACCGGCATGCTGAAGACTTTTCAATGGCTCAAAGAATTAACGCCGATGGCCCGCGAGCTTGATGCTTCGATCAGCCGCGGCAGGACGCCTTCGATCGTAAAGAACGTGACACAGATCGAAGGCCGTGTCCGTACGCCACGATACGTTGAGCGGATAGCGGGCCGGGACAGCGATTCGGATAGGAAGTCACGTTCGGAGCAGTTCATTGAATGGGTCTTTGCCTCGGCGATCGAGAACCGCGATGCGCTGATGAAAGTGCGGAACTTCTGGATAGCGGTTTTCGACCAGGCATTGGATCAGGGATTGATCATCTGCCGGAACTTTTGGCGGATCGACGAAGAGACGGAATGCCTGCTTGCGGCGCGGCGGTCGGCGATGGTCGCGGGTGATACGGACAAGGTTACGGATCTTACGCTTCGGATCATCGCGAACGAGCAGGAAGTGTTGAAAATGCAGGCGGTACAGACGGTCGGTCACGGCTTTGCAGTGGCAGGGGCGGCAAGTGCGGGGGCGGGAAATGGCTGGTGAGAATCTTCAAAATCTTTCGGATGCTCTGGCGGCATCGATCGCGAATTCGGTGTCGGGCTCGCCCCACAGCAGAGCCATCGTACGCTTAGCATTGTGCAGATCACGCTCCGCTTGATCGCGCGCGGTTCGGGCTTCTGCCGTCTGGATTTCGGTGCG
>JBEBGW010000067.1:0-15607 GCA_040081025.1 Pyrinomonadaceae bacterium
GTATACGACGAACTTACTGCCCTCGCTTTCTCGACCGCCAGACGTTGCACGTAATCCTCAGGAGACTCGCGGTTAATGACAGATTCATCAACATCCGGAATCACCTTCTCAAATTCCCATCCGACCGAATTCAAGATCTCGGCACGCCGCGGACTTCCCGAAGCGAGCACTAGTTTCGGAAGATCAACCGCCATTCTTACATCATTTAGCATTTCGTTCTTTTGTCGTTTAAGATGATAGTGCATCGACGGGTAACGACAGAAATGAACGCGTTTATCAGCACATTGCCGGGTGTTTTTGACGCTATCGAAGCGTCGGACGAAGTACGCGATGCGTTCATATTTGCGGCTTGGCGGAATGTTGCCGGTGAGCAGGTCTACACGAGAACCATGCCACTTCTGGTCGAAGAGAAGCGTCTCGTGATCGCGGTCGCAGACAAGACGTGGAAACGCAATCTTGAAACGCTCGCGTCGCAGCTGCTTTTCAAATTGAACGCAGCGTTAGGAAAATCACTGGTCGATTTTATTGAGTTTCGCGTTTCTCCTTCCGACGTCGAGCCATCGGCGATCAAGGCTGATCACGTCGAAGAAGAGTTCACGCCGCCGGTAGAACTTGCGGTCTCGGCCCGATCGATCCGGAGCGAGGAACTTCGGGCAACGGTATTGAGAGCGGCGGCCAATTGCCTTGCGCGACCAAAGTAAAGTGTTATGGATGTACGAAAAATAGCAAAACTCGCCCACCTTGAGATAACAGACGAAGAGGTTGCGATCTATACTCCTCAAATGGCGAACATCGTCAAATATGTCGAGCAGTTGAACGAGCTCAATACCGAAAGCGCCGAGCCGATGCTAGGCGGCCTTACCATCGAGGGTGAGGCAACCCAGTCGATCCGGGAAGACGAGCAGCGTGGATCATTCACTCAGGATGAAGCTCTGAGCGAGGCCCCGTCAGGCGTAGCAGGGCACTTTCAGGTCCCGAAGGTTTTATGAGGTTCGCAGCCAGCAACGAAGTACCGGCAGGTATTCTACGAAGCGGTATTTCGATCTGCTTGCTGATCGCTGTATTTTCGTTGTTTTCTTGCACAGTTCCGAACCTCGAATCGCCAGCATGTACGGAGTCAAAGAACGCCGTCCGGGAGTTCTACTCCTATCACTTCGGCAACGAGATGAAGTCTTCGGCCGAGGGAATAAAACGCAGGGAAAAGTTTCTAACCCCGGAGCTTGCTAAAGCCGCTGCCGCTTCAGCCGAAGGAACCGATCCATTCACTACCGGTTCCGATGACATTCCCAAGACGTTTCGCGTCGGTGACTGCCGTGAGATCTCGCCGGAAAGGACCGAGTCTTCCGTACTGCTCTTCTGGCGAAGTGACGACCGGACCGAGCAGCGGGAGATCAAGGTAGAGGCAATAGATAAAAATGACACTTGGCTCGTGAACAAGGTGTCCCGATAGTTTGAAATGATCATCGAAGAAATAGAACGTACATTGGACAATGCTGAGAGGCTTAATCCTCAGCTGAACAGCTTCCTTTCCATCGAGCGCGACTACGCCCTATCGCGCATAGAGGAAGTATCCAAGCAAACCGAGGCGAAACCTCTTTTTGGAACAGCGATAGCGGTGAAGGACAACATCTGCACGAAGGGAATGAGAACTTCCTGCGGATCGCACATTCTTCACAATTACAAGGCCCATTACGACGCGACAGCGATCAAGCGCCTAAATGACGCAGGCGCCATAATTGTCGGCAAGACGAACATGGACGAGTTCGCCATGGGCTCGTCGAATGAGAGTTCTGCCTTCGGCGCGGCGAAAAATCCATGGGATCTCGATCGAGTTCCGGGCGGAAGTTCGGGCGGCTCTGCGGTCGCCGTAGCGTCCGGTGTAGTTCGCGTATCGCTCGGCTCTGAGACCGGCGGATCCGTACGTCAGCCGGCATCGCTCTGCGGCATTTTCGGCCTGAAACCGACCTACGGCCGCATCTCGCGGTACGGCTTGGTCGCGTTCGCGTCGTCACTCGACAACATAGGGATCTTCGGCCTCACGTCGCTCGACGCAGCTCGGGTCCTAACCGTAATCGCCGGCCGCGACGAACTCGACTCGACCTCCGCTGACGTTCCCGTGCCCGATTACGAAGCAACGATCAACGACGACATCAAGGGTAAAAAGATCGGCATTCCCCGCGAGCTTTTTGGCGAAGGGCTGGACGACGAAGTTCGCAACGCAGTCGAGAAATCGATCGACAACTTCCGATCGCTCGGAGCCGAGATCGTCGATGTCGCACTTCCCTATGCTAAGTACGGCATCGCTGTCTATTACATCATTGCCACTGCCGAGGCATCATCTAACCTCGCTCGGTTTGACGGGGTGCGTTACGGCTTCCGTGCCGAGGGTTCCCACACGCTTCGCGAGATGTATATGAAGACCCGCGAAGAAGGTTTCGGGGCCGAGGTGAAGCGGCGGATCATGCTCGGCACTTATGTTCTGTCAAGCGGCTACTACGACGCATACTATTCGAAGGCTCAGAAGGTTCGAGCTCTCGTAAAGGCTGATTACGAAAAGGCTTTCGCGAAATGCGATGCGATCCTCACACCGACTTCCCCGTCGACGGCGTTTAAGATCGGTGAGCGCTCGGACGACCCGCTCGCGATGTATCTGAGCGATATCTACACCGTAAGCGCCAATCTCGCAGGAGTACCTGCGGTCAGCGTCCCGTGCGGACTTTCATCCGATGGCCTGCCGATCGGCACACAGCTCATCGGCAGCTTCTGGTCTGAAGCAACGCTTCTCAATCTTGCTAATGTTTATGAAAATCAGTTTCCGCTCGGAGCCAAACCGTTGGTTTTCGCGGAGTGACGTCGGGTTCGTTTGACGTCCCTGCGGTGACCAACTGTTTCAGGCTAATTGTGTAACTGGCCAAGCGCGTCCACGGGCTTGTTCGTGCCTGAGATCGGGGTAAACAACGAAACCTCATCGTCGGGAACGGCGATCCTCAGCCATTCGTTTTCGCCGTCGAGGAGAATCGTGGCATCGCCTGGTGAAACCGGCCGCGAGAACAAATAGCCTTGGGCATATTCACATCCGAGCGTTTGAAGCT
This sequence comes from Pyrinomonadaceae bacterium, assembly GCA_040081025.1. GTDB lineage: Bacteria > Acidobacteriota > Blastocatellia > Pyrinomonadales > Pyrinomonadaceae > OLB17. The sequence goes on from JBEBGW010000067.1 coordinate 3,093, forward strand.
GCCGATACTGATAGCCGGTTTCGATCCCTTCGGCAATAACGCTCAGTTTCAATGCCTTTGCGAGCGTGAGCACCGTTCTCACTATCTCCTCGCTCTCCGAACCGTCTTCCATCGTACTGACAAACGACCGGTCTATCTTCAAAGTATCTACGGGAAAGCGATGCAGGTAGCTCAGACTGGAATAGCCCGTTCCAAAGTCGTCGATGCTTAGCCTTACACCAAGTGCCTTTATACGCCACAGAACCTCGATCGTTTGATCGGCGTTTTCCAGGACGGAACTTTCCGTGATCTCAAGTTTCAGTGAAGATGGTCTTATACCAGTCTCCTTGATCACTGTTTCGATATGATCGACGACGTTCGCATCGGAAAGATGGATCGCGGAAAGGTTAAGGCTAAGCTTAATGTTCTGCGTCGACGGCATTTCCCTTTGCCATTCGACAAGTTGTTCGCAGCCCGAACGTAGAACGTCTACAGTCATCGGTACGATCAACCCTGTCGTTTCTGCCAGTGGAATGAACTCTCCTGGTGAAACCAGGCCGCGCGTCGGGTGGTTCCACCGCATGAGTCCCTCAAAGCCGTAGAGAGATTTGTCCTCGATACGGACTATGGGCTGGTAGAACAGTTGAAACTCTTTTCGCTCCGTAGCGGTGCGAAGGTCGGTTGCGAGTTCAAGCCGCTTGACCGCATTTTCATGCATTTCCTTGCTAAATACGACGAAAGGGATCTTGCGGTCTTTCGCAAAATACATCGCAATATCTGCATCGCGTATCACCTCTTCGGCCCGCACATATTCGTCATGCCCGAACGCTATGCCGATGCTCGCATGTGCGAACACTCGGCGCCCTTCAAGAAAGAATGGCTGCTCGAAGCTTGCAACGACACGTTTCGCAAGTTCGGACGCCGCAACCCGATCGATCGTGGCCGAGGTTAAGATCGCAAACTCGTCACCGCCGAATCGCCCAAACAGTTGGTCGCCACCGACTATTTCACCGATGCGTTCGCAAACAGCCAAGAGCAGTTTGTCGCCTACGGAATATCCAAGACTTTCGTTGACGGCTCGAAAATTGTTCAGGTCAAGAAACATCAAGGCGAACTTTGTGGTTCCCCCGTCCAGTTGATCGGTGATGGCGTCGACGAACCTGTTTCTATTCGGCAGGCCAGTAAGACCGTCATGGTATGCGGCGTATCGAAACCTCTGGCGGCTTTCCTTCAATGCGAGGCCCGTTCGTTCCAATTCGCCAACGTAGTGTTCGAGCTCTTTGACGTGATCTTCAGCCTGCTCTGCTCTAAGGCGCTCGGCCGTTTGAGCCTCTTCAGACGTTTTCTTCACATCGTCGATGTTGCGGCGATAGGTCCAATAGATCACTCCCGAGACACCAACAACGATCGCGAACATGTAGATATTGATCTGCTCAAGCGCCTTTAGCATCATGCCCGCCATTGCGCCGCTCAACAGATACATCACCAAAGCGTCCGGGCAATACTGGCTCCAGACCTTGAGGATAGATTTTTCGCTTTTGCTTGCTAGAAATGTCGTCAGGAGAAGAGTATTGGCGAGGAACAGTGAAAGCGATACCCCAAGCATAAGTATCGCAATTCCCGTAAGATCGGTATTCCTTACGGTCGTTATTTCCTGCCCCGTCACGTACTCGAGAGCAAATGCCGTCACATGAACGGCGATCGCAGCGATCATCATGTTCATCAGGATCGTGCGCGTTTTTACCGGTACGCCTTTGCGTCGAAAACTAAGGGAAGTGCTGGCCGCCTCGATCACTGCGACTACGAGTGCCGGCTGTGCTCCGTATCTGAGCATGATAAGGATCAGCAGGGCATCGGAGATCGTCAGGTGAATGTTGTTACGCGGAAGCTGGATCCGAAGGACCGAACCAACGAAGATCGTAACCGCTCCTAGTGCTAAGAGGCCAAGATCGATTCGATCACCGGGGAATGTGTATACAGCAAACATCACAGCGGCCAAGGCAAACGGCGCCATGAGAAGCAGATAGACGTTTATTAGCTTTTCGCGAGATTCGGTCACAAGAGTGAACGGAAAGGTCGGAAACGAGAGGAGTCTATTGGGAAGTTTAAAGCGTGGAAGTTAAGCGGACACTATTAGGTTAGCGTATAGGTCCTTAATTTTCAATACTTTATTTCGATACAGCAACCTCCCAGAGGCCTTAGGCGCAGTTCCGGCCTTCCCGATTTCGGGCCTATGGTCGTCGTTGAACGAATATCTCGACGATCTGTCGAAGCGTCTACAAGAGTTAGTTCCCGCCCGCCGATAAAGGGGGCGTTTTCGCTGAGTGACGTTTGGTTTTCTTGTATCTTCGCCGGATGGAGTTAAGGCTTCCAGCCTGGTCGTTTTCGATGGGCATTACTGTATCCGAAGTTGTGTATATTCGAGGTTTCGGGCGATCACGCCAAAATCGTTGGGAGGCAGGATGTTCTGCCAGCGTACTGAATCCAGCAGCAACTTAGCTGCTTCGGAAGCGGGAACAGGCCTCGAGAAAAGATAACCCTGTCCAAACTCGCATCCGAGGATCCTTAACTGATGAAACTGATGAATACTCTCAATTCCTTCCGCGATCACGTTCAGGTTCAGGGCCTTCGCAAGGGCGATCACAGTCCGCACGATCTCTCCGTTCTCCGATCCGTCCTCCATCGTCATCACGAACGATTGGTCGATCTTGAGTGTGTCGATCGGAAACCGGTGCAGATAACTAAGGCTCGAATATCCTGTGCCAAAATCGTCAATGCTCAGCTTCACTCCAAGGTCGCGGATCTTGTTCAACACGTTTATGGCGTGTTCGGCATTATCCATGACCGCGCTTTCCGTGATTTCGAGCTTTAGGCATTCCGGATCGACATTCGTTTCAAAAAGAATCGTCCGGATCTCGTCCACGATTCCCTTCTGAGATAAATGGTTTGCGGATAGATTTACGCTGACGATCAGCGACGGGTCGGCGATTCCGTCCTTTTTCCAACGGTTCAACTGCTCGCACGCTGACCTGAGCAGCACCTTGGTCATGGGTACGATCAGCCCGGTGGTCTCTGCAACCTCGATGAATTCTCCCGGCGTGATCAGCCCGCGGCTCGGATGATTCCATCGAACGAGTGCTTCGAAGCCCATCAGGCTGACGTCGTCAAGATTCACCAAAGGCTGATAGTAAAGTTCAAATTCACCCCTTTCTACCGCTAGGCGCAGGTCGGTCTCGAGTTCCAGCAGCGAGACGGCTCTGGCATGCATTATCTGGTCGAAGACGACATGACTCCTGTTAGTCTCCTTTGCGTAGTACATCGCGATGTCCGCATCCCTAAGCAACTCGCCCGCATTCTTGTATCGCGATCCGCTGAGAGCGATACCGATGCTTACGCTTGTAAAGATCTGCCGGCCTTCGAGCTCGAATACGGTTTCCATTTCCTCGGCAACTTGCTCCGCAAACTTTTCCGCGTCCTGCGGTCCACTGACCTGCTTCAGCAAGATCGCGAACTCATCCCCGCTGAATCTGCCGACAACGCCGCGCTCACCCGTTAGCTTTGTGAGGCGCTCGCCAACGTCCCGTATCAGCCGATCGCCAACCGAGTGGCCAAGGCTGTCATTCACGGTTTTGAAACGGTCCAGATCCAGGAACAGTAGAGCGAACGGATCAGCCTGCGAAGCGATCGCGGGCTCCAGCATTTCCAGAAACAGGTTCCGGTTCGCGAGACCCGTGAGAGCATCGTGATAAGCCGCGTGTCTAAATCGCTCCCGGCTCTCGCGTAGCGCTTTAGCACTTCGCTCGAGCTCCCCGACGTAGTGCTGGAGTTCTTCGACGTGCGTTTCGGCTTGCTCTGCTCGAAACCGCTCAGCAGTTTCCACTGAGGCTGCTTCGCGGCGGATGTCGCCGATATAGGTCAAGTGCTGCCGGACGATCAGCCCCAGGCACGACAGACTCAGGAAGGCTGATATGCCGCCCAAGGCTCGCTCGTCGAACTGCCAGAGAAATACAGCTACAACTGCCGCGACGACACCTATCGGCAGCAGAATAAAAATGTACAAACCTGTGAGTTTTTCTCGAGTATTCACCGATTGAGCCGGTTAAGAAAGAGAACGTGCGAGGTTACTATATAGAACCCGATGGTGGATCGGGCAATGATGGCGTATTTAGAATAGCTCAAATGCGGCCTGCTTACCAGAAAAATATTTGTTGCCCAAAACGAAGATCGGGACGCCTTTTCAAGCGCCCCGACCGATCAAGAGTTTCAGACTCAACTATTTAACGATGCCGACTTGCGTCAGAGCGTAGACGTATTCGAACGCGACTTCCTTAAGCCGATCATAGCGTCCTGATGCTCCGCCATGGCCCGCTCCCATATTGGTCTTGAGAAGGATCGTGTTGTCGTCCTTCTTCACATCCCGGAGCTTAGCGACGTATTTCGCTCCTTCCCAATACGGCACCTGGCTATCGTTCAAAGAGACTTCGACCAGCATATTCGGATACTTTTTGGCCTGGACGTTCTCGTACGGCGAGTACGTGTACATGTAATCCCAAGCCTTTTTATCGTCGCGAGGATTGCCCCATTCGACCCATTCTTCGGTCGTCAGCGGCAGGGTCTCGTCGATCATCGTATTCATTACGTCGACGAACGGAACCTGGACGATCGAGGCCTTAAAGAGCTCCGGAGCCTGATTTTGTACGGCGCCCATTAACAGTCCGCCTGCCGAGCCGCCTTCGATAACGAGCCGGTCAGGTGACGTGTACTTGTTCTCGATCAGCCATTTAGCCGAATCGACGAAGTCGTTGAAGGTGTTCGCCTTCTTGAACATTCGACCGTCCTGACGCCACTTTTCACCGAGTTCCGATCCGCCGCGAATGTGGGCGATGGCGTAGATCATTCCACGATCGACCAACGAAAGCCTCGACGACGAGAAGTTCGGCGTCATCGACGCACCGTAGGATCCGTATGCATAAAGCAGCATCGGAGCCTTGCCGTCGAGCTTGGTGCCTTTCTTCCACATAACGGAGACCGGGACTTTTACGCCGTCGCGAGAAGTTGTCCAGACTCGGGATGTTTCGTACTGCGTCTTGTCGTAACCGCTCGGTATCTCCTGCTGTTTGAGCAGGGTGCTCTTGCGGGTTTTCAGGTCGAAGTCGTAGGTCGACTGCGGCGTGATCATCGACGAATATCCGTAGCGGATAGCGGTCGTATCGTACTCCGGATTGAAGCCGAGTCCCATCGTATAAACGGTCTCCGGCGTTTCGATCCTTGCAGATGCCCGACGGGTCTTGCGATCCATCACGCGGACGTATTCGAGGCCGTTCTCAAGCTCGGATACGACAGCATAGTCCTTGAAAAAGTTAATGTCTTCGACCTTGACCGCCGGATTGTACGGGATGAAATCGGTCCAATTCTTTTCGGACGGATCGGCTGCCGGGGCTTTCATCACCTTGAAGTTCTCGGCGTCCTTGTTCGTGACGAAGTAGAATTCGCCGCTGTCATAATCGGCCGCATATTCATGGCCTTCGCGTCGGGGACTGATGACCTTGAACTTCCCTGTCGGGTTATCGGCGGACAGGTACAAGAACTCTCGCGAGGTCTTGGCGAAGCTGCCGATGAAGTACATCTTCTTGTCCCGCGACCGGCTGATGCCGACGTTGTACAAAACATCCTTCTCGTCGAAGATCAGCTCGTCGGCACCGGTCGTACCTACGGTATGGCGAAAGATCTTGTCATTTCGTTTCGTTTCGGGATCTTCCTGGCCGTAGAACAGAAACTTCCCATCCGGAGACCATTCGATTCCAGTCACGCGTTCGAGCTTATCCGCCAGCATTTTGCCGGTGCGGAGGTCCTTGATCTGCAGCGTGTACTGCCGATAGCCGGTCGTATCCGTGGCATATGCCAACAGATTGCCGTCGTCGCTCGGTTCGAAGCTCGAGATCGCAAAGTATGTGAAATCCTTCGCCATCGCGTTCTGATCGATCAGCAGGTCCGCGTTCGCACCGTCCATTGTCTTGCTGCGGTAGTAGGTCGGATACTGTTTCCCTTCCTCGGTCCGGGTGAAATACCAATGGTTTCCCAGCTTATAGGGCACACTGATGTCGGTCTGCTTTATGCGGCCAAGCATTTCCTTATACAAGGCATCGACAAATGGCTTGTGCTTGCCCATGTGTGACTCGGTATAGGCGTTTTCATCCTCGAGGTACTTGATGACCTCAGGATCTTTCTTTTCGTTCCGGTCGCGGAGCCAGGCGTAGTTATCCGTGATCTCATAGCCGTGGATCTTCAGTACCTTGGGGACCTTTTTAGCAACGGGTGGTTTCATATCGTCTTGTGCAAACAGATTATTTCCCGCCAGTGCGACACACGCCAGCACGGCAGCATAGATCGATCGTTTCATAGCGCTTTGATTACCTCACAGTCAGGGAATGATTCGATGAAGAATTACGCAAGAGTCTAGCGGATTGTTTCGCGGATGACGACCGGTTGGGGACGTTTTCGGTGGTGAACCACTTTTAAAATGACCCGTCAATTTCCGGGTTTATTTAAAAGAACGCGATCCGAGCGAAATAGACGATGAGTCCGAGGGCGGAAATGAACGCGTTGAAAAATGTGGCACACTCACAATTCAAGGATGAGGGCGGAGGAGAAGGCGGAAGCGGGCTGTGGAACATCGATCCGATCCTCGACGCAGGACCTTTTCCATGGGAACCGCGAAAGCCAAATTGGACACGTCGAATTAAGACTCCGAACGTCGAATTAAAGGGCTTCGAAGTCGATTTAAGGCCCCGCAACGTGTCATTTAGACCCCCAAACGGTGTCGAAATAGGAGTGATTTTCCTGTGGAAATCGCTTGAGAGGCCCATTTTATCGAGGTCAAGTGTCCCATGTCCCAGCGTCCCAACAAGCGCCCACTTTTTCCGGTTGTTGGGAAAGAGTAATGACCCTGTCCCGACTGTGGCTGTCCCATTGTCCCACACACATTAATTCGCTATTTTACGCCCAATATTCGATTTTCAAAGACCCAAGGCAGAGAAAATGTATCACGCGTGGGAACGTTGGTCAAGGTTTTCCGGGATGGGTTGATTTCCATGTCTCCTGGGTCTCGGCGGATTCCGGATTCACATACTCCATTACCGTGTATTTTCGACCTTCTTGATATGTGCATCGTTCGCGTTGTCATTGGAACTCGCCGTAGTGATTTTGGCTTTACCCGCTAGTTCGACGATTTAACAACAATGTCGTTGACCTAATTTCGCAAAGGGAATAGACTTCTTGCGTTCTCAACTTTCTTCACAGTAATACAATCAACCGGCGTTCTTTTCAAGGAGTAAATCATGGTCTGGAAATCCGCTTCCCGTCGTCTGAAAGCTGTATTCGTTTTTGGCTTGCTGGTCGTTGTTGCGGTCCTGATACGCACCTCGGTGGTTTCGAACGCCAGCTCTGAAAGCGGGCAGGCGCTGGGCATTACCAGCGTGACCAAATCGGTCGTTGAGGTTGCCGGTACGATCGATGGTAATGCCGATCCGGGCGATACGCTTGAATATACTGTGACGATCCAAAACGACGGGACGCAATCGACCGGCGTTACGCTTACCGACAATATCGCCGGCCCGCAGAGCCTGGTCGATGGCGGCAACATCCTGCCGAACGCTACCAATAATTCATACAACGCAATTGGGAACGTTCAGCTCGTGATGCCGGACGATCCCGCGAACGACCTTCTAGCCAATGATGTCGACTTCGATGCCGGGACGATAACTCTGACCGGTTTCGGCAACACGGCGGGAACCGCGAACGCAAATGCACCGGGTGCAACGATCACGACGACGAATGGCGGCAGTTTGACGGTGAATGCGAACGGTTCGTTCAACTACAACCCGCCGCGCGGCGGGACGACGAATGAGATATTTCATTACACCGTATCGGACGGCCAGGGTGGGACTGACACCGCTCAGGTGACCGTCACGATCGGCGGAATGATCTGGTTCGTGAATCCGGCGGCGGGTGCGTGCGTAGCGGCCGAGTGCGGACGTTTGACCAATCCTTATAACACGCTTGGAGCATTCAACACGGCGAACCAATTGGGTACGGCGGGAAATCCTGCCAACAGCCAATCGATCTTTTTGTACACGGGGGCGCACACCGCACCACTTACATTACGAGCGGGTCAAATCCTGGTCGGCGCAGGAGCAAGCGGCACACTTCAGGCGATAACCACGATAACGGCTGCTTCGGGAACGAGCCAGCTTCCCGCGACCGGCGGCGCGAATCCGGTCCTTACATCCGCCGGCATCGGCATCACGCTGGCAAACATCGTGACGATCCGCGGGCTGACGGTCGGAGCCACTACGGGTGCAAAACTTTCGGGAAGCAACTTCGGTACGTTGACGATCGGCAACACGACGACGCCGGACGTGACGCTGAACGGCGCCGGACAGGCGATGAATCTTTCGACTGGAACGTTTGCAGCAACTTCGCAATTTACGTCGGTCACGACGACGAGCAGTACTGCACAGGGGATCAATCTTGCGGGGATTCTCGGGACCGTCGCATTCGGCTCGACCACAGTTTCCGGCAGTACTTCGCAAGGGATACTTGTCGGGACTTCGCAAGCAAATATCAATTTCGGGAACACGTCGGTCACGGGCGGCACGACGGGGGTCGATCTTCAAGGCAATACAGCCGGAACGCGTACATTCGGCACGTTGGGTGTTACGAACAACAGTGGAGTTGCGTTCAATCATGCTGCCGCCGGGGGAACGACTACGGCAGGTGTAACAACGATCACGAATCCCGGCACTTTCGGAATCAGCATGGACGCGAGTACGACAGCCGTTACCTTCGGCAATACAACCGTCAACGGTTCGGGAGCGGTCGGTGTGTCGTTCACCAACAACGCCAACGTTAATGGCGACCTGACGTTTGCCGCGTTGAACATTGCTCCGGACGCAGGGGTCGGCGGAGTTGCGGGAAGCGCCAATGCCGGCGGCACACTCACTTCGACTAGCGGTGCGATCACGACGACAGATGCGCCCGTGTTGAACCTCGCTGCGACGAATATTGCGATGGTTCTTACATCGCGCACGGCCGACAACACCGGCGATGCCGATTCGAACATCAGCCTTAACGGTGTGTCCGGTACGCTGAATGTCACCGGTACCGGTGTTGCGGGCGGCTTGCTGACAGGTGGAACGGGCGCGATCTATAACGTCGTCGGCGGGACGGTCGCTATCACCGATAACGGAAATATCACCCAGGCGAGCAACGCCGCGATGGTAAGCGTTACCGGCGGCCACGCGACCGGGACGATCACTTTCGCGAACGGTACACTCAGCGCGACCAACGGCAACGGCCTGCAATTCGACAATGCCGACGGCTCGTACAATTTCAACGGCACGACTACGCTCAACGGCGGCGATGCAGGAATCGATGTGCTGAACGGATCAGGTGGCACCTTCGGCTTTGGAGGCACGACGATCACGAATCCCTCGGGCGTCGGGCTCAACGTCAGCGCCAGCACAGGCGGCATTACTATCACGGGAGCTATTTCAAAAACCTTAGGCGGAAGGCTTGTCGACTTTGATAATTACGATACGGGAACCGCCAGCATCTCCGGCGCTCTAACGTGTAACACTGCCTGCGACGGGATAGAGGTAACGAACAACGGCGCCGCCTCGGGCACCGTTAACTTCAGTAATGCGTCCAAAACGTTCAGTACCCTTACGGACACGGCGATCAACCTGGACAACAACGACGCCGGAACCGTCAACTTCACGGGCGGCGGACTGGATATTGATACAACAAGTGGTGGAGGGTTCACCGCGACCGCTGGCGGTACCGTTAATATAACAGGCAGCAACAATACGATAGACGCGACAACAGGACCGGGATTAACCGTTCAGAATACAACCATCGGCGCAAGCAATTTGAATTTCACGCGTATCTCGTCTGGTTCGGGCGGAGCTGCGAGCAATAACGGAATTACCCTCGATACGACCGGTACAAGCGGCGGCCTGATCGTAACCGGCGATGGGACTACGACGACAGTTGGCGGAAACAGTACGGGAGGCACAATCCAGAACAAGAATGGAGCCGATCTAAATTTTGCGACACAGGGCTGCGGCATTTACTTGAACAGTACGATGAATGTTGTCCTACGGCGAATGACCATCACCGGAACAAATCAGAATTACGGAATTCGTGGCCGTTCGGTCAACGGTTTTGTGCTGGAGTATTCGACCGTAAACGGAACGAATGGGACAAACTTCAACACGGCGCCGTTTAACTCTGGTGAGGGAAGCATTTATTTTGGCGACACGGCGGTCAACGGCCTGACCGGTACAGGGACATTTACGAACAACTCGATCAGCGGTGGGCAATGGAACAACATGTCCATAATTAACACTCAGAACTCGCCAAATGTGCTGACACTGAGTATCAAAGGCAGTGCCTACGGACTGAATTTGAATAACGGACAGGGGAACCACAGTCTTGTGGTTGAAAACCGCGGATCGGGTACTATCAACGCGACCGTGGGCGGAACTGTTGCCGGCGAGCCAAATACGTTTACCGGCGCTCGTGCAGACAACATCAACTTTACCGGACAGCAAACCAGCGTGATCGATGTTGCGATTCGCAACAATACTTTGACGAATAATCATGCTGGAAACATTATTGGCGGGTGCAGCATAACGCTCGCGACAGCGGGAACGATGACATTTCACGTCACGAACAACACAATGAGCGGCGCCAATGGAAGCGCCGTAACGATGTTTAAGGCGAGTGCAGCCGTGGGAACGCCGACGATGAGCGGTTTCTTCAGCGGTAACACGATCGGGGCCGCCGCTGCCGGATCAGGCTCGGCTTCCGGGAACGGGATCTTCGTATCGGCAGGCGGTACAGGGTCTATGTCCTATACGATCACGAACAACGTGATCCAGCGTATCAACGGAAATTTCCATATCAGCGCGGATAACACAGGCGGCAGTTATACGGCTAACTTTGACATCAGAGGAAACACATTTACTAATCCGGGAGCTGGAAATGCCGGTGCTATAGGAATGACAAACGGTTCGCCTGCTTCGGCAGATACGGTTAACGTATGCGCTGTTATCGGCGGCGTGGCTGCAGCGGACAAGAATACAATTAGCGCCTTTCCGGCGGCACCGTCGATCTATTTGGGCTCGGATGGCGCAGGAGCAGGTCATACGTTTCGTTTGCCTGGGCTAGCGAGTTCAACCGAAGTTGCCGTGCAAAATTTTGTCGCTGGAAACAATACCATGGGCGGTACCAGCGTCGATGCGTTTGCCGATGCCCCTGCGACATTCGCCGCCTTCACTGGGACTGGCACGAACTGTGGCACACCTACGTCGTTCCATCCGTCCGAAGAAAAAGAGCTGAACACCGCTTCGAGACGCGTTGATAGTAGTTTCAGCTTTCCGAACGCCGCCTACAATGCGGGCCTCGTACCTTTTGTTGACATTGGACGCATAGACCGCCAGATCGCGGCGAGATATGCAGGTCTCGAAGGTCTGAATGTCGAGGCAAGTGTCTCGGCGAAAATCGTAGTGTTGGCTGCTCATGCGTCGGCGGAACTGTCAGTCGAGACAGTCGACCTGTCGGTACCACCCGCGGTAGCGACCGATGCGAATGCCGATCTTGCGGCACAGCCGCAGGAAATAGTAGTGGACACATCCGGTGAGGCAAGCCCCACCGCAAATAGAGCGGCAGAGCCGCAAAGCGAACCATCCCTCATGTTCGGGCTACTGACACAACTAGCGGAGATGATCTCGCCGACGGCATATGCGCAGAGTGCTGCACCGGAAGGCATTAATGTGGTCAACAAGGGGCCGTTCACGCTGCCCGCGGGCGAGGCTGCGGTGATCAAATTCCGCACAACGGTGAACAACGGACCGTTCGCGTCGGGCTTAGACGCGATCACCAATACCGCGAACGTCACGGCTAACGGCGGGGCGATCAATATAAACAGCAATCAGACGTCGATCGCACTGGACGCCGCTCCGGACCTTCAGGTAACGGTAAGCGACGGAGCAACGACGACGCAGCCGGGTGGGGTGATCACCTACGCGTTGACGTATCAGAACAACACTGCGGTAAACGGGCAGGATGCTGCGAACGTGGTCGTCACGACGACGGTCCCGGCGAACACAACGTTCACCGGTTCAGGTTGGACGTGCGTACCGAACAATAACCCCGGCTCTACCTGCACGAACAATGTCGGCGGCGTGACCGCGGGTGCGGCACCGGCGGCCGTAAACTTTGACGTGACCGTGGCAGGAGCACTGCCCGCGGGTGCGGCGCAGATCTCGCTGGTGGCGTCGGTCGCGGAGAACCCGAACGTGAACGGAACCGATCGTGTACTGACAAATAACGATAACGAGACGGACACGACCAACATCATCGGCAACTGGACCGGTGCTACATCAACCAACTGGTTCCTGAACACAAACTGGAGCAACAACGTCTCGCCTGCAGTCGGGCAGAACGTGTCGATCCCGAATGTGGCGAAACCA
>JBEBGW010000068.1:0-15575 GCA_040081025.1 Pyrinomonadaceae bacterium
GTATCCGACGGCATCAGCAAAGCTCCCGAGTAGGCTCCTAGGATGTTGCTCAGGTCGTCCCGCATCTGCGAGATCTTTTGATATCGGGCCTTCGGTTCTTTCTGCAGGGCCTTGTCAACGATCGCCTGGAGCTCCGGCGGTATCGGATCTTTCCGCATGTCGGAGATGGGCTTTGGCGTCCCGTAAAGCACCTGATGCCTAACGTCGACGACCGTTTTCCCTTGGAACGCCCAGATGCCGGTCAACATCTCGTAAAGGAGCACGCCGGTGGAAAAGATGTCCGACCGCTCATCGGCCCGCTCGCCCTTAGCCTGTTCCGGGGCTGCGTAGGTCGCCGTGCCGTACGGTATCCCAAGCTCGGTGATCTCAGACCGGTCGAGCCCATTCGCGGCCGCAACCTGCTCATCCTCGAGCAGTTTCGCTAGACCGAAATCGAGTACCTTGGCCTGGCCGCTGTCCGTGACCATTATGTTCCCGGCCTTGATATCGCGGTGGATGATGTTCTTCGAATGGGCGTAGGCCAGAGCGTCCGTCACCTGGATCGCGATCGACAACGCACTTTTGATCTCAAGAGCGCGGCCGTTCACCAACTGGCGCACGTTTTTCCCCTCGATCGACTGCATCGCAATGTAGAAAACGCCGTTGGCTTCGTTAAAGTCGTAGATCGTACAGATGTTCGGATGATCGAGCTGCGAGCAAAGCTGTGCTTCGCGTTCGAATCGCTTGAAGTTGGCGTGTTTTCCGGTTAATTCAGGCGGAAGTACCTTGACGACGGCGGTTCGGTTGAGCTTGGTATCGAGGGCCCTGTAAACGGTTCCTTGACCACCCGACCCGATCTTCTCGAGTATCTTGTATTGATTGATCTGCGAACCGATCATGCGATCCTGGATATTTGATTGCCGATACCGAAATGACGTTTGGCCGCTTCGTACCGCAAGGCAAGGCTGTATTCTATTCCTTCGAACCTACAATCCCAAATCCGCGTTGTATATTTAACAGTCGGCAAACTGCCGGCTAATCCGGGTGGATCGTTCAGCCGCGTGGCGGATCGCCCCACCCCGAACTCTTATAGACTCCATTCTCGACGAACGCGGGAACGGTCAGGTCGCCTCCCGTGAATTCAAGCATCTCTCGCTGTCTCGATTTGTTGGTCTGCGCATCGTACTCGGTAAACGCGATCCCGTTCGCATTAAAGTGATCCCGGGCCTTCTGACAGTAGGGACAGCCCGGTTTGACGTACATCACTATCGACATAACCCTATTCTATCGCATCGCCTACGGACAAGAAAAGCGGTCGTCAAAAATGACCACCGCTTCCAAGATCCTTCTGCAATTGAATTTAGAGCGGCATTGCGTTGCCTCTCGTTTCTGCGTAGCGGACGAATGCTGCTTTCATTCCATTCCATGCTTTGCTCGCGAAAATGCCGAACCCATTCACCGGTACGGGCGCATAGAAATTCTCGACCAGATCGATCGCGGCGACCTTGATCCCAACGTCGCGGCCGAGTTGTTCGCTCAAGAGCCACTTGTGATCGGGTATTCTCTCCAAAACTATCTTCGCTTCGCGTCGGGGCAATACTATTCCGGTCATTGCCTCGACCAAACCCTGAGCGGCGACATCAGTCGTACCTGAAAAGCTCGCCGTCGCATCCATTTCATAAGTAGCCATAAATCACCTCTTGTTCTGTCTGATCCCTATCTGTTGCAGTAAGGGCAGCAACCATTCGCAACCACCAGACAATTACCAGTATATGGAGCATCGATGGGTGATTACCAATTCTAGTTTTTCATCCGCGGTATGAATGAAAATACTGACTGTATGTGTTATCAATAAATAAGATGGAACTCTGGCAGCTCAGAACACTGATCGCGACCGGCGAAACCTTGAACTTCACGAAGGCCTCAGAAGCTCTGAATCTTACGCAATCCGCGGTCAGCCACCAGATCAAAGCGCTCGAAGAAGAGTTGGGCACACCGCTCTTTATTCGTGCAAGTCGCGGCGTTCGGCTCACCGACGCGGGCCGGCTCGCGTACGAACACGCCAAGCGGATCGTCGCCGAGGCCGAGGATATGGTGCTCGCCGTCGCCCACCGTGAAAAGGCTCTCGTCGGCACGGTTCGCGTCGCTGCAGCGACCCAGGCACTCGTTTATCTATTCGCACCGTTATTCGAAGAATTCATGGATTCGCATCCGTCGGTCGAACTCGTCTTCCGCACGACCACCAGCACGGAGCAGACGGTCACCGGCATTCTCGACGGCTCGATCGACGTCGGTTTCGCGTCGCTCGCAGTGTATTCGCCCGGACTCGCGTTCTCGCGGGTATTTGAGGATGAGCTCGTGCTCGTCGTCGGAAAGAAGCACGTGCTGGCAAAGAAGCGCACCGTCACGATCGCCGACATTCGTGACGACCGCTGGATCTTGTTCGAACGCGGAGCGTCGATCCGACGGGCTACTGACGCATTCTTCAAAGAAGCCAGAATGGTCCCCGAGAAAGCGCTCGAATCCAACGACACTTACTTCATTAAACTGATGATCGAACGCGGCCTCGGCATCGCTCTGATGCCGGGTTGGGCGGTGAAGGAAGAGGTCGAACACGGCGAACTCTCGCGGCTTCGCATTAAGGATCACAAGCTGGTTCGATCCGTGTCGATGGCGTCGCTTAAAGGATCGCGATCAGCCGCGATAGATGCGTTCATCCGATTTATGTCGGACAATAAAGCCGTACTCCGAAAGAAAGCAGCCGCCTAACCAATGCATCAACTAGACGAGATCCTGGAACCCTACGACCGCCTCATCGAGATAACTCTCCTCGGCGAGAAAAGGCTCGTCCCCGAAAACAACTCCATCCTCCGCTGCCTGCAATACCTCGACGTCGAAAAGATCTCCGACGCCGAACTCTGCTGGAACGGTGAGTGCATCGATTGCCAGGTCTGGATCAAGAACGGCGACAAAGAAAAAGCGTTGATGTCCTGCCGCACCAACGCCGTCGAAGGAATGGAAATTGTTCGAATTGCCGAGAGCCTTAAATGATCATTTGCCTATTAGGCTAATGATCATTTTCGATTCGTTGGTCTTACCCGTCAGCGGAGCGAAACTGTAGCTCGATTTTTCTTCCCGTTTGAGCGAGATCTTGAACGACCCCTGCTTTAACTGAAACATCCGTCGCCACTTGTTGTTGACGTCGATCGACTTGATATTCGCATCTGTCGTCTCAAACGTGTGCTCGTTGTTGTCGGATTCGAAGCGGACGATATTCCGGGCGATATAGAGCGATCCCTGACAGGTCTTCAGGAATGATCCGTCGTGGTCGTGGGTCAGCCGGAGTACGGCAGCGCCTCCTAGGCTGATCGCCTTCTTCCAATTAGCTTCCGCTTGATCAAAATCCTTTTCGCCATATAGGCTCATAAAACCAAGCAATTGAAAGGCCCGTGGATTATTAGGCTGCAGAACGGTGGCACTCTGAAGCGATGCCTTCGATGCTCGCATGTCCTTACGAAGGTCATACGCCTCGACGGCTTGGTTGATAAGCGAGTTATACGCCTCGCCCCCCGAGGTTCCACCGCGAGCGGTTGCAGCCGACCGGTTCTGTCCTCGAAAGTGGCGTCGGACGGCGTCGAGCACGGCGGGCCGAGCTCCGGCCGCGACAAGTTCGTTTTCACCAGCCGCGTTCAGACGAAAATCGACCCCGCTCTCGGTTATGATCTGCACGATATCGCGCGTCTGAAACTGCTTGGACCGAAGCACGTTGATCAGACGCTCCTTTTTGACTGGGTCGCCCTTGTACTGGCCAATAACGGCAACAGAGCAAACGGCAAGGATGCACGCCGTCACAAGCCAACGATGGATAGCATTAATTCTCATCACAAACTGTTCTTCCGGATAAGATTCATTATCAGTTGAGCTTCTTCGGACGTGCCCGTGATCCCGGGAGCAAAATACCAGACATCCGTTCGGCCTGCCTTTTTCGTCGTTACGCTGAACGCTGCGACGTAGGCGGTGCCAGTGTTGTAGTTCTGTTCGGATCGTGGGCTGGATATCTCGCGTCCGTTGAACTGGAAGAACTTCTGATCGGACTCCACCGTCACGAACCCGCTGCCGACGTGCAGCGTCTCGATGTGAGGCTGCCCGGCGAGATGATATACGGGAAAGGCGAGAGCTCCACCGCGGTCGATCGCCATCTGGCCGTAACGTTCGGCCCCCGAAAACTCCCGCGTAGCGATATTGGCTGCACAGATCAGTGTATACGCCTCCGGTCGGGACGCTTCGGCCGCGATCGCCTGATTGGCAATATCGATCACACTCTTCGCATACCCAGTCGCCTGGTTCATGTTCGTAGCCGAGCGGAGCCGGGTTAACGCATCGACGCCGCGATAGTACATCTGTTCGTAGCTTTCACCTTTTCTGTCAACGGGCGGTCTCGGGGTTTGTCCGCGCGAGGTCCCGCCACCGGTACTGCGAGCATAGCGGTAGTTAGCCCCAACCGCGTCGATGACCTGCGGATTCGCTCTCGCGGCGACAAGTTCGTTCTCGACAGCGGGCGTCAACTCAAAATCTACGCCCGACGACTTTATCAGCTTCACCAGGATCGGCACGGCAAACTGTCTGGACTTGACCGCGCGGACCAAACGGTCTTTTGTTACCGGTGATCCTGTGTAGCTTTGAGCCGTCGAGGTTTCGCTTAGACCGGCAAGGATCGTCATCACGATCGAGAGACCCCAAATCCTTTTTTTCATATCTCCTCCGTCAGGTCCTAACAATCTCCCGTCAGAGCACATCGGGCTTTACGCAGCTCGGCCTCTCTAGATCTCGCCGGTTTCTTCGCCGGCTCCTTTTTTACCGGTGCCGGTCGCGGTCCGGTCGGCGGATTCTCCTTCACCGGATCTACAACCTGGGACGGTGTTGGTTCCGGTGTCGGCGCCGCTACGATTTGTACTGGGGTCGACGTTGGGTTCGGCGTCGGTAGGGTTCGTTCAGGAGTCGGCTCCGGAGTCGAAGCTGTTGCGAGCCCGGGTTTCTCCGATCCATTCGTGTTAGCGGCGGCCGGAGTCGACGACGTGAGGCTGTAAATTACGAGGGGTATGATGATCAGCCCGAGCAGCAACACGGCCGCAGCCGATCCTGCGATCGCGAAATGGACCCACGTGAGTTTCGAAAACAGCGACGGCGTAGCTTCAGTGTCAGTTTGCCCGACGAAAGCGGCCGCGGAATCGCCGCCCAACCGTGTCTCTTTAATGTTTTGCGGAGCCGGGATAGATGCCTGCGGAGCGAACCGCGTTTCCTTCATTGGCGAATCGCCGGTGTTGGCCGGCGTTGATGCCGTTGGCGGTGTCGAGACAGGGATCGCGGTCGCGGTACGCGAACCGGGATCGGTCGTCCGACGCATCGTTCCGTTCTCAGCGTAGCCGATCGCGACCACGGCATCGCGGAATTCACCCGCTGTCTGAAAGCGGTGATCGGGATCCTTCTGGATCGACCGCATTATCACGCCTTCGACCTCTACCGGAATGTTCGGATTCACCGATCGCGGCAGCGGCGGCATCATCTCCGTCTGCATCTTCATCAGCTCGAATTCGTTGTCGGTATCGAATGGCGTCCGGCCGGTGAGCACCTCATAGAGCATCATTCCGAGCGCGTACGTATCTGACCTCGCATCGGTGTCAAGCCCTTTGACCTGTTCCGGCGCCATGTACTCCAGAGTGCCGATTATATTTCCCGCACGCGTCATCCGGTTCGATCCCAGCAGACGTGCGATCCCGAAATCGAGCACCTTCAGGGTGCCGTTCTCGGTCAAGATCATATTGCCCGGCTTGATGTCGCGGTGGATGATGCCGAACTCGTGCGCGTGGTTGATGCCGTCGAGGATCTGACAGAACACGGGCATCACTTCATTAGCGTCCATCGCTCCGCGACGGGAGATTATCTCGTCGAGACACTGGCCGCGGACGTATTCGAGCACCATGAAAAGCTCTTCGCCGTGGCGGAACATCGCATATAGCGTGGCGATGTTCGGATGATGAAGCTTGGCAAGCGTCACGGCTTCCTTGCGAAAGCGTTCAACGATCGCGGTCTGGCTGGCGAGTTCAGGTTTGAGCGCCTTGATCGCCACCTCGCGGTCGAGCATCGTATCGATGCCCTTGTACACCGCTCCCATTCCGCCTTCGCCGAGCTTCGCGACTATCTTGTATGTGCCGATTACGCGCCCTATCATTATCAAACCTCGATCTGTCGTGTGATCGGAACCCTCCGTGCAGGCCGGCCGGCGTCGTCCGCGAACGATGCACGAACTATCCCCACCGTGATGTTGTCGTTGCCGCCGCGTGCCTTTGCAAACTCGACAAGTCTCTCGCAGGAATCGTGGATGTCCGCACCGCCCAGCCATATCGCCCGGATCTCTTCGTCCGTCGCCATATCGGAAAGCCCATCGGAACACAGCAGGAATTCGTCGCCAGGCTCCACCGGAAATGGCCCGGAAGTTTCGACCTCGACCGACGCCTGCGTCCCGACAGCACGCAGGATCACGTTTTTGTCCTCATGCGAATGTGCTTCTTCGGGCGTGATGATGCCGAGCTTTACCATCTCCATCACCTGCGAATGGTCGTCGGTCATGCGATCCATCTTCTCGCCGCGAAGCCGGTACATTCGGCTGTCGCCGACATGGGCAACGTAACCGTAATTCTGTTGGATCGCCAGAGCGACGACGGTCGTTCCCATTCCAAAATACTTCGTGTCCGACACAGACGAATCGAAGATCTCACCGCTCGCACGCTCTATCGCGGAGCTTAGAGCAACGTCGGCCTGGCTCGCGGTTTCGTCGTAAAAATACCGGCTGATAAGTTCGACCGCCATTGAGCTCGCGATCTCACCCGAACTGTGGCCGCCCATTCCGTCCGCGACGATCGTCAGGCTTCCGCGCATCGGCCGGTCTTCTCCCACGAACGGATGCACGTGCAGACCGTTATCCTCGTTGTTCGCCCTTACGCATCCCGGATCGGTTTGGACCGCGGCTGTTATCGACAGCTCTTGAAATCTATATTCTCTCGTTGGTTGCATGAGCGTCACCTGTTCTTCCTGAGTGTGAATGTGAAAACTTTGCGTCTCGTCGTTATCTCGATCTTCTCGGAGCGATCCTGATATCCGGCCCTTTTGAGCGTCAGATCGACCGTCTCGTTCTCATTTCCGTCGATCTCTATCGGCGTTGAGCCGATCAACTGTCCATCTCTAAAAACATCTGCAACACCCTCGGTCACCTCGATCCGTGCTTTCGGTCGGGCCGGCGTCACTCCGCTTTGCCGTCCCGATTGAGCCGTGATCCGCCCGCCTTGAACGTTCGCGTTCTTCCCCGTCAGCGGCCGCGTGGTTGACGGCGTCCCATTTGCAACTTCCGGCAGTCGGTCCGAACCACTCATCGCCCATAATCCGAAGACGACGACCGCGAGCACCACGGCCGGGCCCGATGCGATCAACGCGATCCTGACGAGCCCGTAACCTCGTCGTGCTCGCTGGCCGTCTTCATTCGGATCGAGAGATCCGGTGGGGGTGAACAGTTCCCGGATCCCCGTGACTCTCTCAGCTTGTGCTGCCGGATGCTGCCTGCGCCGAAGCGACGCGCCGACGTCTTCCAATATCTGGTCCACCGATCCATACCGGTGCCGCACGTCTACGCTCAGACATTTATCGACAATAGTCGCGACCTCGTTCGAGACGGCTGAGTTCAGCTTCTGCGGCTGTTCGAAGTACGAATTGCTTATCTGCCCGTGAAGTTCCGCGAGCGTCGAGCCCTTGAACGGCGCCGCTCCCGTCAGCATTTCATAGAACAGAACTCCCAAAGCCCAGATGTCGGTCACCCGCGATGCCGGCTGGCCCATCAACTGCTCCGGAGCGAGATAGTTCGGCGTGCCGACGATGCCGCCGATCCGTGTCAGCCCGTCGCTGATCGCATCTTTCGCGATCCCGAAATCCAGCATCTTCACGACGCCTTTCGACGAGATCTTGATGTTTTGCGGCTTGATGTCGCGGTGGACGATGTTGTTCTCGTGGATGAATTTGACTGCCTCGCAGATCGATTTGAACGTCACCAGGGCGTCCTCGACCGCTAGCGATCTTCGTTCGATCAACGCGTCCAGTGTTTCACCGTCCACATACTCCATGGCGATGAAAAGCTCATTGCCGTCGGCCGATTCCTGAAAGTCAAAGAGCGTCGCAATGTTCGGGTGATGCAAGCTCGACTGCACTCTCGCCTCGTTGAAAAAGCGTTCCTTGAACGTGGTGCCGTGAGTCGTGTCCGACAGGACCTTGATCGCGGCGGGCCGGTCGATCTTGGTATGGATACCGTGATAGACCGAGCCCATGCCGCCGGCTCCGAGGAAGCCGACTATACGGTAATCGCCGATCGTTTCACCTATTTGAAGTCGTCGTGTCATGGCGATCAAAGATGCGTGGCGGGTCACCTCGAAGAGCCCGCCACTATGAATTGCACTATTTAGGTGCTCCGCCCGGAAAGAGCTGCAAGCCGTACTTGATCGGAACCGCGATACCCGCGCTTGGTCCGCCGGCTCCTCTCGTTCCCGCGAAATGGATACCGATCACGCGACCCTGCATATCGAAAACGGGCCCACCGCTATTTCCGCCCCACGTCAGGCTTTGTGCGTAACGGACACTGTCGCCCATTTCCGACATCCTCACCTTCGTCGAGTCGGATGACTCGACATTCTTGACGATGTTGCCGACGCTGGTCGTCGACACGGTCGGATCCGGGATGACAGTGTATTTGTTCTCGGTATTCAGGAAGTTCTCCGATTTGACCGCTGCATACACACCGGGAGCTCCTCCGGGATATCCCATTATCACGAGGCCCTCGCCCTTCTTGAGCGTCTCGGATGCGTCATACAGTTCGACCTTTGGCAAATTGCCCGGGACCGAGATCTGCAGCATTCCGACGTCATGACGGGGCGAATCCTGGATCTTTCGAGCCTCGATCGGGGTATCCGAGCCCGGAAGCATTACAGTCAGCTTCTGCTGGGCTTCAAACTTGCCCTGATACTGCCGCCCTACGGACTTTGTGTTGTCCGGTATCCAGTCCTCGGGCGGCTCGATGCCCGCTCCGGCAATTGACCCGTCCGAACCGAAAACGATACCCAGCGGATAGTTTCCCGGGAAGCTGTATTGCGATTTCCAGGGAGACGAACAATGCCGGTTCGTCAATATGAATCCATCGGTTGTAACGAGGAAGCCCGAGCATGAGTATCCGCCAGCACCCATCGGATACGACAGATTGTTTCTCACGTCTGTGAGTACCGGCTCGTAGCTGTCTTCCGTCTTTACGTACAGCGGGATCGCGTTGCCGCCGTTCGGGATGATGGGCCCTTTTCCAAAGTTCTGCTTATACATCGCGGACAGAGCCTCGCGGCTGTTGGGCATGAACTGATGGTAGACGGGTGTCTTGCTCTCTTGATTCACCAATTGCCACGAGCCTTGAATGAACACAACGGCGCTTTGATACTTGTCCGATATCTCGGAGGCCGATATGCCGCCCTGGTCCATCTTGGTTTTGAGTTCGCTGGTCCTGTCTTCGAGCTGCTGCGACTTGTTTGCAATTTCCGCCTGGAGAGTTCCCTGTTGCCGGGCGCTCCACCAATATCCGCCGGCGATTACCGCTCCGAACAGGATCAAAACGAGCACCGCCGCGACTGCCGCGAATGCGCCATACTTTCTTGCCTGGTCCTTTTTCGTCTCGGCGACCGAACTCCCGATCATCCGCTCGACGGTCGCCTTTCCGACCGATGGCTTGCCGGTTGCCGCAGCTGCGGTAACGACGGACGTCGAATCCGCTATCCGTGTCGCCGGTGCCGAACTCGTCGCCACGTCGGAGATCCGGGTTGCCTTCGTCGCACCCTCTGGCCGCGGCTCGACCTCAAAGGTGAATTCAGGCCCGCCGGTCCCAAGCTGTACGTGGTCGCCCGGGTTGAGCTTGCGCCGCTCGGATAGGCGAACACCATTAAGATACGTGCCGTTCCGGCTTCCCGTATCCTCGATCATAAAGTCGTCAGCCTCACGGCTGATCTTAGCGTGCTGGCGGCCGACGAGGTCGTCGCGGTCCGGGTCGTACTGCACCGTCGAGCCGGTCTCGCGGCCGAGTATCAGCTCGCTGTAATGATTTAGGGGAAATTCTTCG
The DNA here is from genome assembly GCA_040081025.1 of Pyrinomonadaceae bacterium. Classification (GTDB taxonomy): domain Bacteria; phylum Acidobacteriota; class Blastocatellia; order Pyrinomonadales; family Pyrinomonadaceae; genus OLB17. The sequence continues at coordinate 10,172 of JBEBGW010000068.1, forward strand.
ACCTGGTTCGCCTTCGAACCGCTCGTGTGTTTGATCACCATCCGTTCCATACCTGTTTTCTCCTCGGCCAAGCCTGTTTTAAGTAGTTAAGATCAAGACCTTCAACGTCGCCCGGGAAGTGTGGGCATTCCGACGCTGTGTCGTCCCCGGTTCGATCGTGAGTTTGAATGACCTCTAACCCATAAAGCGGAAAAGTTTCGCGAGAGACGCCAAAAATTCCCGCGCGCCAAAAATAAAATGAGTCGGGATCGTCTCCCGACTCATTCTCTTCAATTTGTTTTAACGTTTACGGAATTCTTGCCTGCGACCTAAAGTCTGCAAAGTCGCTCCAGACGCGGTTCTTGATGGCTTCCGTCACGGTGCTCACGATCGGTGTTTCGATATCTTCTTCCGAGAAAACATGCACGACCATCTCCGAGCATCGGCCGGGCGCGAAGACCTCGTACGGATAGGTGTAAACGCCCGCGTAGGTGTAACGCTTTTTCGTCTTGTAGTAGTTCTGCAGGTCGCGGGCGATCTCGGTTTTCGTGCGGCGAACGGGCGTGATCTCTTTGCCGTCGCAGAGCAGCTTCATCTGAGAAAAGTCCGCTTTGTATTTGTGATCGAGTGGAGTCGAATAACCGACCGTCATATTCGTGATCGCGCTCAGGGCCATCGACTTCATCGTCGCGGTCGTCTCGGGCAGGGCGAGAATATCAACCGCCGGGGCCAACTCACCCGCATACTCTTTCCACACCCGCAGATCCTTGAACATCTCGCCCGCGTCGAGCTTACCTTTATCCTTGTTCCGCCGAGCTCGTATCTTCAGCGATTCGATCCGGTCCTTCTCGATCATGTAAAACTTATAGACCGGCGTCATGTAGCGAACCTGGTAATCTTTAACGTCCGAGACATACTGTTGCGAAGTGAACGTCGACGATTGCAGAGACGCCTTGATCGTCTCGATCGGGAACAAGCCGTCCGGGATGTAAGGCATCAACTCGGCTGATGGCGTGCCCTTGGTCGCGGCGATCTCGCGGGCCTTTGCGATCAGCGGCTCGGCGACCTCGATGCGGATGATGCCTGCGAAATCAGAATCCTTCGTCTGGTCCTTCGCCAATCCCTCGCGTTCCTCGACCCGAAAAGTCGTGATGCCGATCACCTCGCCGACCGAGTTGAACAGCGGCCCGCCCGCGCTTCCTTTGCCGAACGAGATGTCCGAAATTATCGATCGCGGTTCGATCTTGCTAACGATTCCCGTGGTCAATATCTTGTCCTGCTGAGCGGGACTGCCGATCGAAAAAACGTGCTCGCCGACGATCACCGCAGGCTCGGTTCCATTGGTTTTCGCAAGCTGCAGCACGTGGCTGTCCGCGAACGCCGACAGATTTATTTGCAGCACCGCAAGATCGCGTTCGACGTCCTTCGCGATCAGTCTCGCGCGCACGGCGGTCTTCTTGTCGAACCGCACGCGGATGTCGTTCGTGTCCTCGATCACATGATGATTGGTCAACACCAATCCACGCTCGTCGAACACGAACCCGGATCCTGCCGCAAGCTCACCCTCGATCGTCACGACTCCGTTTCGGAGTGTCTTGAACAATTCCGCAGCCTCGCTCACACGGCGCCGCGGAGCGCTCGACCCGGCCGCAACCTTCGCGTTGTCATTGCTCAACTCGACAACCGTCACAGCGTCGGCAGAAACACTGAATGCCGACTCCCACTTAAACTCCCTTTCGCCAAATCGCAGCGCCTCATTCGAACGGACTACATACTCGCCCGACGGAAGCGTCAGCATCGCGACACCGTCGAATCCGGTGGCGATCTTCCACTCCGCGAACGCGTTATCTTTCTTCGCGACCGTCAGCAGAAACTTCGGCACGCTCTTTACGTTCAGGTCCTTATCCACAACCGCGACTTTGAGCGTCACGTTGTGAACGTCCTGTGCGGGAACCGAAATGAAAGCAATGAAAATGGCGAGGAAGGCTAGAACAAATTTCGTTCTCATCGTGTGCGCGACTCCGTTTGTTTGAAGATTGCCTGGGGGCCCGTGGAAGGCTCGAGATGCGGGCACTTAAAGTCTATTGCTACACGCCGCAGCCATCAATAAATTTCGCCCCGGTCGGTCATCCTGAACGACCTCCGGCGTCTGTGTCTTCATTCTGTGTTTTCTGTGATTTTTGTGGTTCCAAAATGAAAGGCAGAACCACAGAAAACACAAAAAGCACAGAACAAGTGGAAGCCGAACAAGCACGACGGTGTACGGCGGTACTATCTGCCGCGGCGATGGTTGCTATTAGCCGATCGACTTCAGAGGTTCATTCTTGTTCTTCCTATTCCTCTTGTTCAGTGGTTCTCCGAAACCCAACCACAGAACAGGAATAACAAGATGAAAAACCGCAAAAAACTCCCACACGACCGTCAATCAATACATGAGGATGATTTCTATCGGAGCGCTCGGATTGGTGTTGGCGGCGACTGCATTCGCTCAGACCACAAACCCGGCCAAACTCAAGTTCAACGGCATCGGACTCTACTCGACGCTCGCTCAGGTAAAGAAGGCGCTCGGTAAGCCGAAGATGGACGGCAAGCCGCAGGAAGAAGGCTGCATCGGAGCCCGCGAAAAGTATGTGGAATATGACGGAGCGTCGTTCTACCTGATGGATGGCGACAGTAAGGATCGCAAGACGTTCGAGGTGAAAAGTTTCTCGGTCACGTCGCCCAAATACGTCGTCGCGGGTATTAAAGTAGGCGACACAGAACTCAACGTCCGCCGCCGCCTTGGCACCAAATTCACAAAGTCCAAAGACGAAGAAACCGGGGCCGATGTCTGGAGCTACGAATTTCCCGAAACCGAGGACCCGGGATTTACGACGATCTACATCACTCGCGGCAAGGTCCTTAAAATATCCTCGGCGCACCAGGTCTGTTAGCTTTGCGGCAATCCAATTCGTCGAATGAGGTCCGCGAATCGCGGATCTCCGCGTATTGGGTCGAGGTCCGGCATAGAGACGATCGAAGGCAGTTCCGTACTGCGATTATTAAAGTCAGTCTCCAGCCATTCAAACGCTTCGTCGGGACGAGCCAGACCAACATAAATAAGGCCGATCTCGCGTCCGAGCACCTGCCGCCGCTCGAACATAGCCTGCATTTCCCCGATCAACCGCTCGGCTCCAGCCTTGTCTCCTGCTAGAGCTTTCGCGAAACCAAGCGAACTCAGTGTCTGGCCGCTGCGAACGATTGCCACGGCCTTCTCCATTTCGACGACTGCGTCCGCGTAGCGTTTCTGCCGGATATAGGCCGACCCGAGAGTCGTATGGCCTGGAGCGTATTCCGGGTAGAGTTGGATAAGCTTTTGAGTCAGGTCGATGCACGTATCTGTATCGCCGCGAATAAGGAACGACCGCGCGTGACTCAGGTTGATGACAAGAGACAGCGGATCAAGTTCGCGGGCACGGGCGATCATCTCGGCTGCTTCATCCAGCCGTCCTGTTGAAGGCCAGTGATATAGGGATTCAAACGCCCGCCGACAATCACTAGGAGAGCCCATGATCCACATACTTTACACACCTTGCCATAAAGATCGGGCTGAAGCGTTGGCGACGGCCACACCGGGCTCGACGCACGGACTCATCGATCCCGCGCAGCTGCACGGCGGAGCAGTTAATCCGGCGAAACCGCTCCACTTTGGCAACCTCGAAACACTGGTGCTCTGGGGGCACGGCGATTCAAGCGGAATATGCGGACTACACCCGTCTCAGGTCGTAAAACTCATAAAGAAATGGAAGGATGCCAACTCGAAACTTAAGAACGTCGAACTCTTAACCTGCAATGCCCGTCATTCAAGCACCGGAACATCTCTCACTGCTGCGGTCAAATCCGGGTTGCGGTCCAATATCTTCAGCAGTGCCCATGGCATCAAGATAAAAGCGTTGCCGGTTGCGGTGGGTGGTCCCATGAACGCGTGGTCGATCCTGCTTGCCGAGCCGATGTTCCAGTCCTGGGCATACATCACGGCACCGGGTGCGAACGACAATCTAATGCAGACTGCCAACACGATGATGAAATTTCACCTGGTCGGCGGAAAATCGGTTAGTTACAAGGGAAGTCTGATCGACCGAGCCCAAAAGATCATGGTCGAAAACCCAGTCCGAAACTGGACAATAAATTACGGGCACCTTACCGGCCTTCGTAAGAGCCTCGTTGAGGTTTGAACTCCCGCGGCCAGGAACGCGGGTAAGTAAGCGTAGCTAGAAATCAGGAGAATTCTAAATGAAGATAAGACAACATTCGATGATCACATCCGTCCTTATGTCCATACTGTTTCTCGCATTCGCGGGAATCCAGAGCGTTCACGCCGGCGATTGGTCCAACACCGGCGATTGGTCCAACACCATGGCGACGGCGGTCTTTGACGGCAAACTCTACTCGATCGAAAAGAGCGGCGAACTCTACGTTACAGAGCTTACCAATGGAACCTGGAAGCAGGTCGGAAAAGCTGAGTTCGCCAATACGCGGTTTCTGTTCGCGGGTGACCGGAATCTGTTTACGATCGAAAAGGACGGCACGTTCTATCGCGTTGATCCGTCGGACGGTTCGTGGGATCAGGTCGGCAAGGCGAACGACTGGAAGGGAACCATCGCCGGAGCCATGGCGGGCGGCCGGCTTTACACCGTCGACACGAGCGGCACGCTCTACGAGACGAATCCCGAAACGGGAGCCTGGAAGCAGGTCGGCAAGTCCGATTATCAGAACACGAAATATCTATACGGAGCCGGCAGCACGGTCTACACGATCGAAAAGGACGGCAGCTTCTATCGCGTCAATTCCGGTGACGGATCGTGGAATCGCGTTGGCAAGCAGGGCGACTGGAAGAACACCATCGCCGGAGCGGTTCTCGGCGGCAAGATCTACACCGTCGAAAGCGGCGGCGTCCTTTACGAGACCGATCCATCGAGCGGCAATTGGCGCGAAGTAGGGAAGCCGGACTTCGCACGGACCAAGTTCTTTTTCGGAGCGGGGGGTTCCTTGTATTCGATCGAGACCGATGGCAAACTCTACCGCATCAGCCCCTCGAATGGCAGTTGGGAGGCTGTTGGCTGACGACGCGTTTTGAGGCCCGGATCGTACCGGCAGCACGCCCGTCTCCGGCCCGCGTGCTCCGATCCGGACCTTCAAGTCGAAAGCCAACCCCCGCCGCCGCGATTCTTTCCGGATCCGGCGGCGGGTTCGTGTGTTGTCTGGGGCGTTCATGGAATCGCGCTTTCCGGCGTGGGCGGTTCTAAAGCAATTCAAAAGCGGCCACCCGAAGATGGCCGCTTTCAATTTTAACAATGTGGAAGCCGGTTAAACCCGGATTGTCATTACTTATATTATTATTAAGTTTTCCTAATATGTCAAGGAATTTTGTTACATGGTAATGGGC
>JBEBGW010000069.1:0-15562 GCA_040081025.1 Pyrinomonadaceae bacterium
TTTGCCTGGCGAAAAGAAACAAAGGATTGCCACGACAAACTCGGAAAAGGCATTTGAGAAAGCGGTAACTGCATACAAGAAGCAAATCGACGCTAACGGCAAAGACCACGTTGCGTACTTCAATCTCGGCCGGGCATATAACAAGCTGAACGAAGACGAGGACGCCGCCAAGGCGCTGAAGCAAGCGGTCGAGCTCAAGCCCGACGATACCGAGTATCAGACCGAACTCGGCTCCATTCTCGTAAAACTCGCACAATATCGCGAGGCGATCTCGCCGCTCAGAAAGGCCATTGAGCTTGACCCAGAGAATTCGCGTGCGATCGATCTTTTAGAGGATGCCGAAGCCGGACGCAAACGGATCGATTTCGTCACCGACAAGAAAGACGCGAACAAGGCCAACGGCAACACGAATACGAATACTAGTTCGAATTCGGCTACTGCCCCGGCATCGAACACGGTAAAGCCTGTAGACACCAAAACTCCACCTCCGCCGCCCAAAGCGACACCGTCACGCAAACCAAACTAACGCATTCACCGTGGTTCATTTTTGCACACTTGACGGGAGGGGTGTGTCAACTTGACATACCCTCGCGCAAGTCGCATTATCCGTAGACACCTATGGTACGAGCTTCTGCTAGCCCCGAAACACCCGACGACAGAGCGCTTTCCCTCGATCGGAAGATCCAGATGCACGAGGCTCGCGAGGGCATTATTGACCGGCTCGCCCGCGACCTTCCGACCAGCATCGACCTCGAACGGTTTCTAAACGTCATCGTCTCCGAACTCGGGAGAATGATGGAGGCCGACCGCTGCGATGTGCTGCAGCTTATCGAAGGTAAGGAGCTCCAGATCAGCCACGAATGGCGGCGTGATAAAAAGATCCCGTCCAGCCTGGGAACCGTCATCCCGGTTGACCCGAAGAAGCTCGGTGAGCGGTTCGACATCACCAAGCCTATACAGATCAACGATACGAAAACTGCCGACGACCCGACGTTAAAGTTCTTTGCAAAGGCCCTTGAGACGCGGTCGCTGCTGATCATCCCGATCGTGATGAGCGGAAGCGTGATCGGTTTGATCGGCCTGCACGATACGAAAAAACCACGCGTGTGGCTGGAGGAAGAGGTCACGTTTCTTGAGTCGATCGGCCGGCAATTGGCGATCGGATATCAGTACACGAGCCTGTTCACCGCCCAGGAGCAGGAGTCAAAACGCACGAATGCCCTTCTCCAGATCGCGAACACACTGAACTCGCACTCCGATTTCAACGAGGTTTCCGAGACTGCTCTCGAGCGGGCGATCTCACTCGTCGGCGCGGACTACGGAGCTTTGGGTGTACTCGACAAATCGGGGAAGAAGATAACGCTTGTTCAATTCAAGTCCGCTGAAGGTAAGCAGCCGGGCCGCCTGTTGAAGATGGTGGATTCGCATGGCAAGTCGTTGAAGGTCGATACGTTTCAGGCGGTGAGTGACCTTATTCGAGACGGTAAGACGATCTCACTGACTGATTCGCAGCTTCCGCTTCCGATCAGGCTGATCTTCAACACGACACTCGGTGGAAAAGCGGCGCTGGTCGCACCGGTTCGCGTTGGAGGGCACCCGTTTGGCTTGCTCGGGTTCGTTTGGAGCAAACCGACAAGCTTCGACACCCACGACATCGCCCTCGTCGAGGGAATCGCTGACCAGATCGGTACCGCGCTGGAGCGCGATCAACTCTCGGCTGAGGTAATGCGGCTTAAAAGTGAACTCGTACAAAAACAAAGCGAGATCATCGGCCAGGCCGAGCCGATCCGACGGTCGATCGAATTGGCGTTGAATGTCGCGGACGCAGGGACGACCGTCCTGATCCAAGGCGAATCCGGGACCGGAAAGGAATTACTTGCGAATCTCATCCATTTCAACTCGGGCCGCGAGAACAAGGCTTATATAAAGATAAATTGCGGCGCGATCCCGGAATCGCTGCTAGAATCGGAGCTGTTCGGCCACGAGAAAGGAGCGTTTACGGACGCACGCGGCCAGCGGGTCGGTAGATTTGAAGAGGCCGACGGCGGCACGCTGTTCCTTGACGAGATAGGCGAGATGTCGATGCAGGCGCAAGTGCGGCTGCTGCGGGTTTTGCAGGATGGCGAATTCACACGGGTCGGCGGCAACGAGATCATAAAAAGCGATGTCCGCGTTGTCGCGGCGACGAACGTAGACCTCGAGAAAGCGGTCGACGATGGTAAGTTTCGCAGAGATCTGTTCTTCCGCCTCTCAGTTTTCCCGATCACCATCGCACCGCTTCGCGAACGGGCCGAGGATATTCACATCCTCGTTTACCACTTCCTCGAACGATACAAGGAGAAGACCGGACGTTTCGTCTCCGGTATCTCGAAAGACGCCCTTCGTGCTCTCGTGAGTTACGAATGGCCGGGCAACGTTCGCGAGCTGGAGAACGCGATCGAGCGGGCCGTGATCATCGCGTCGGGACGGCAGATAGAGCTAGCCGACCTGCCCGACCCGATCGCTAAACGAGCGCTCGACGAGCTATCGCATCTTCGGCACGAACGCGCACAGGCATCCGCCGAAGGCCGATTCATCGGCCTGAACATCGAATTGCCGTCATCGATGGATGAGATAGAGAAACAGGTTATTGAAGCAACGCTGGATTACACGAAGGGAGATAAATCAACCGCCGCACGGCTACTCAACATCGGGCGTCGAACGTTGTATCGAAAGCTCGACGACTATGACCTTACAGACGGCCAATAGGCCACAAACTATTTGCCAATCAGTGACTTAGTCCTGTATTCTTCGGATTAGAAATGGGAATTTCTTCGATCGACATTCAACCGCTTGCCGTTGACGTTTCGTGCAATAACGAATCGATCCACGTCGCGCTTGCCGATGGTCGGGAGATCCGCGTACCGCTCGAATGGTATCCGCGGCTTCTGGATGCAACGCCCAAGGACCGCAACAATTGGCAGCTGATCGGCGGCGGGCTCGGCATTCACTGGGAGGACCTCGACGAAGATATTACGGTCGAAAGTCTGCTTCGCCTTCGCTAGCTTCCTGGTTCTCCACTATATTCGACACACATGTCCGGCGTTTCAAAAGACTGGATCTTCGTAGCGGTTTTCTTCGGGGCCTTCATTGCTGTAACGGTCGGCGAGATCGTGTGGCTTGGGCGCAAACTCAACGTACCGATGAAGAAGGCCCTGACCGTTGTCTTTCTTCCCAACTTTCTTACCATCACGCTCGGTTTCTTCGTCACTTTCGTCATCTTCGGAATACTCTTCGCCGTCGCGTGGGATCAGAACACTCATATGCCGGGCGGCGAGGCGGGAATGTGGGTGGCATTGGTCGTCGCATTCGGGTTTCCTTTCCTACTTATGGCGGCGATCCGGCGACTGCTGATCGGCGGGCTGAGGATCGAGCAGATCGCCCGGCCCCTGCCTTACGCGCTGATCTCAACCATCATCTTTTTTCTTGTTGTTTTCGGAATTCCCGCGATCTATCTAGTGTTCCTATGAACGTCGTCATAGGCACGGCTGGTCATATAGATCACGGCAAGACCGCCCTCGTGAAGGCTCTCACCGGCGTCGACGCCGACCGGCTTCCCGAAGAAAAGAAACGCGGCATTACTATCGACATCGGATTCGCCGAACTCGACCTCGGCGACGTACACGCGTCGTTCGTCGACGTGCCCGGTCACGAGCGATTCGTTAAGAACATGCTCGCGGGCGCCAGCGGGATCGACATCGTGATGCTTATCGTTGCTGCTGACGAAGGCGTAATGCCGCAGACACGTGAGCATTTCAATATCTGTCGGTTGCTGGGCATCACTCACGGGATCATTGTCATCACCAAATCAGACCTTGCCGATGAAGAGACGCTTGATCTGGTGCGCCTCGATATCGCCGAGCTCGTCGAGGGTTCGTTCCTGCAGGAATCGGACGTTGTGATAACGAGCGCCTCGACTGGTGTCGGGCTCGATAAGACAATTTCGGCTATCCGAACAATAGCCGGAGCGATCCTGGATCGTGAGGAAAATCGTCACGCCATGCTGTCGATCGATCGAAGTTTCTCGGTCAAGGGTCACGGAGCCGTCGTAACAGGAACGCTTCGGCACGGCGAGATCGGGAAAGACGCTCATTTGGAATTGCTTCCGGAAAAAGTCCCCGTCCGTGTACGCGGGATACAGTCGCATGGCCGCGGTTCTGACCGAGCGGTAGCAGGCCGTCGAGTAGCGATCAATCTTGGAGGCGTCGATCATTCTTCGATCGAACGGGGGATGGTGCTGGTTGACAAAGGTGTCTACGAACCAACCCAGGTCCTCGACGTCGAGCTTGAACTGCTCACTGACGCGCCGCGGCCGCTCCGGTCCCGACAGCGTGTCCGCATCCACATCGGAACCTCCGAACTCCTCGGGAGAGTCACGGTCCTCAACGAGATCGGCGAGATCGCTCCGGGCGAGACCGATCTGGTGCAGTTTCGGCTGGAATCACCAACGGTTGCCATTCACGGAACACGCTTGATCATACGCTCATACTCGCCGCAGGAAACTATCGCCGGCGGTCGCGTTCTCGAACCCTTCGCAACACGGCATCGACGCAAGGGGCTTGCGAATGTCCGCTCTTTTTTAGCGTCTCTCGCCGACGAAGAAGTTTCGAACCTCGACCTGACTTACGCATTCGTGACGCGTGCCGGCCGTGTAGGGATATCGGCAGGTGAAATTATCGCTCGGACAGGTTGGCTGCGATCGACTCTCGAACTGGAACTCCAGGCTCTCATGGCCGACGCTGCTATCGCGGGCTTCGGTAGCCGATACCTTTCGACCGCTTCGTTCGAATCGCTTCGTCGAAAGCTGGTCGCGGCGGTCAAGCGGCATCACGAGATCGATCCGCTTGCGAAAGGCATGTCGAAGGAACTTCTTCGCGGCAGTCTTCCTTCCGACGCATTTTCCGTCGCCCTCGAGTCTCTGGTCGCGTCCGGTACGCTCTTGGCTACAGGTGAGACGGTGTCGCTGGCTGAACGAAAACAGACCCTGACTCCGTCGGAAGAAACGGCCAGGAAAGCTCTCTCCGACGGACTCCGGACCGCTGGCCTTGAGGTTCCGAAGATCGCCGAGCTTCTCGATACGGCGGCTCGGGTTTCGAACCTTGCAACGCCGCATGTGAGGAAGGTGCTTCAGACTCTCATCAACTCCCGCGAGATCATAAAAGTCACGGACGACCTCTTCTTCGATAAGAGGACGCTCAACTCGCTGATCACCAAGATCCGCGAAAACGCAGGCAGCGATCGCACGATCGACGTCTCTAAATTCAAAGAGATATCGGGCGTCTCCCGAAAGTATGCTATACCTCTTCTTGAATATTTCGACCGCGAAAAGATAACAATAAGAACGGGCGACAAACGCGTGATCCGCTGATGAAAAAGTTTCTGACCGCAAGATGGCAAGACCTGATCATGGCCAATTACGAGGTCGATCCGTCTTTGCTGGAATCGCGGCTGCCATCGGGAACCTCCCTCGATCTTCACGAAGGCAAGTGCTTAGTCAGCTTGGTCGGGTTTATGTTTCTCGATACGCGGGTGCTCGATTTTCTCGTGCCGTTCCACGTCAATTTTGAGGAAGTGAATCTTCGTTTCTATGTCGTTCGCGAAACGGAAGGCGAAGTTCGTCGCGGGGTCGTGTTCGTGAAAGAGATCGTACCAAAAGCCGCCATCGCCGCCGTTGCCCGCACGCTCTACGGCGAACCGTACGAACGCTGGAAAATGTCGAATGAGCGCAGCGATTCGCACGTTGGCTACAACTGGAGCAAGGGCTCGTGCTCGAATTCGGTCACGGTCACTCGTGGCGAGAATCTTGGCATTCCTGCCGAGAATTCTCACGGCGAATTCATCATCGAACATTACTGGGGCTACACAAGACGCGGCGAAAATCGCACCGACGAGTACCGCGTCGAGCATCCAAAATGGGAACTGTTCGAAGCGGCAGATCCGCAGATCGACGTCGATTTCGGCTGCACCTACGGCGAGGAGTTTTCGTTCTTGAACAGTCAGAACCCCCATTCGATACTGCTCGCAAAGGGTTCTGAGATCGCGGTGTATAAGGGAAACCCGATTCAATTCTAGATATGGCAATCATCGGCATTGTAGCGGTCGCGGAGAATCTGGCAATCGGCAAGGGCGGCAAACTGCCGTGGCACTATCCGGCCGACCTGAAGCATTTCAAGCAGACGACGACTGGCAACGCGATCGTCATGGGATCGAATACCTGGCGGTCGATCGGCAAGCCGCTGTCGAACCGGTTGAACATCGTGCTCAGCCGCCGCGCTCAACTCGACAGCGACGACAACCTCCTCTTCCTGCGTAACGTCTCAGAGGCAGCCGATCTCTCCAAGTTTCTTAAGGGAGATCTATACGTCATCGGCGGTGCGCACATCTACGAAGCGTTCGCCCCGCTCATCGATTCGTGGATCGTCACCGAGATCCCGGAGACTGTCGGGAAAGCGGACGTCTTTATGCCGCCAGACTATTTAGAGGCGTTCAAACTTATCGATGCTGAAGAACTCGATGGCGGCTTAGTTGTAAGACGATACGAACGAAGTTATTAAGGGCTTACCATCTGACGACTTCCGATGTAGAATGATCGGCACAGGAGGATCACAGTTATGATGGGCGGAAGATCTTGGGACGACTGGATCGAGGAGTACGAGCAGGCTCACCGGCACCCGGTAAGCAAGTGGACGCACAGCTTCGGCATCCCGATGATCGCGTTGTCGGTCCTGCTGATCCCGGTTTGCTTCTTCGTCTCGAACCTTTGGATGGCGGCGGTCGGCCTGTTTCTCCTGGGCTGGATCCTCCAATTCATCGGCCACTATTTCGAAGGCAAACCGCCCGAGTTTTTCAAGGATTACCGCTTCCTCTTCGTTGGCCTTCGCTGGTGGTTCAAGAAGATCGTCGGCCTGAAGTGATTGAGTTTCAGTTTGGCTGATAGCTGTTGGCTAATAGCTGACAGCTGTTTTTATATCTAACGCGTGGCAGATCGACAACTCATCCTTGCCCTCGACATCGGCTCATCCAGCGTCCGGGCCGCCTTTTTTGACCAAGGCGGAAATCTACTTGCAAGAACGCTCGTTAAGATCGAACGAAAACTGAAGGCGACGGCATCAGGCGGATCTGAGATCGACGCCGATGCGGCCTTTCGGCAGGTCGCAGCGGCGATCGATGGAGCCCTCACGCAGGCACCGAAAGGCGAGATCACGCACGTAGCATCTTGCACCTTCTGGCACAGCCTTCTCGGCATCGATGCGAACGGGAAACCGACGACACCCGTTTACGGATGGGCGGACAACCAAAGCCGCGAGTACGTTCCTGTGCTCCGCAAGAAACTCGACGAACGCGAAACGCACAACCGAACCGGCGCGCGATTTCATTCAAGCTTCTGGCCCGCCAAACTCCTTTGGCTCAAAGGAGGAAACCCGACCGGTAGGGAGGGTGCCCCGTTAACGCAAACCTCTCATTGGATCTCAATCGGTGATTACGTAGCCCTCAAGCTCTCAAACAAACTAGCCACGAGCGTTTCAATCGCATCCGGAACAGGCATCTTCAACCTTCGCGAGAACGATTGGGACGAGCGACTCCTTCGCTTCCTTAAGATCAAACGCACTCAGCTTCCCAAGATCGAAAGCCATTCGCATACGTTCCGGCTTAACACAAAATTTGCCAAACGCTGGCCTCGGCTCACTGATGCTGAATGGTTCCTGCCGGTCGCCGACGGAGTAACGAATAACATCGGCTCAAACTGTGCGACAAGCGACACCGCGGCCCTCATGGTCGGCACTTCCGGAGCGATGCGTGTAGTTCTCGACGAGCCGCCGAAGAATATTCCGGAAGGACTCTGGTGCTATCGCGTCGATCACAAACGAGCGATCCTCGGCGGGGCACTAAGCGATGGCGGCGGCCTGCTCGATTGGCTCCGTGCGAATCTCAACCTCCCGAAGAACGCCGAATCGATCATCGCCAAACGCCTGCCTGCCAAGAACGGTGTAAACGTCAAACCCTACTTCGCCGGCGAACGCAGCACCGGCTACGACGAGAACGCTACTGGTGCGTTCCTCGGCCTCACGATGGCAAACGATTCCGTCGATATTCTCCAAGCCACGATGGAAGCGATAGCGGACAGGTTCGCTGAGATCCTTCGTCAAATAGAATCGGTAACGCCGGTGTCAAAAATTACTGCCTCGGGCGGAGCACTCAACAATTCGCCCGTTTTTACACGCATCATTGCAGAAACTCTCAACCGCAAACTTGCCCTTTCCGACACGCCCGAAGCCTCAATGCGCGGAGCGGTTTTGCTTGCTCTCGAAACAATTGGCAAAATGGAAATTACCGAACTGAAGAATTAGTCACCGGGCCCGTCAGGTCCCTGGCAATGTCGAGAATCAACCAACACCTGTCTGGATCAAAGATTCGCAACCTTATAGTGGGCGTGTCTATTCTCGTTTCCGCCCTTACCGTTAGCGCCCAACAAGATGGCTGCTCTGATTTGAACATCAAGTCGACTGATGGCCAGTTTCCTTGGCATCCGTTCGAAGCATCGCTCGTATTGACCGAACAACAACGAGCCGTAATTCGCGACATCCGTTGGACCATTACCAAGCACAACACTAGTTCGAACAAGAGAGAGGTCGAAACGGTACGAAACGCTCTTTCGGTGGAGACTAGAGCGTGGGATGCCAATGAGCCCGGATATATACAATGGCTAGTCGTGGGTAGAGTGGGCGATTGTGTTTCGGCCGGTATTTCATCTTCTACCGTATATCCAAATCCAGGATCACCTTTGTTGATTGACGAGTTCGGCAACCTCCCCGAAAATGACCAAAAGGGCCGGCTTGATCTTGCCTTGGCCGAGGTGACCGGACGTCATCGCAATGAAGAACTGATCATTTTTGCGGATTTTCCGGCAACCACCTCTTGGAAGGCTCGACGAGTCAAAGTTAAAAGCATGCTAGACCACATGGTCGGATTCCGAAAATTTGACGCGAGCCGGATTACCTTCGTTTTGTCGGAGGGGACACGAACCAATTTCCGCCTTCAACCAGTTCCACCTGATCTTGTAGACGTTCATAGCCCAAGCGGATCGCTAGTGATCCCAGGTGAGCGATTCAACGATTTCGTAAAGTTCTTCAAATAAACACAATATAAATGGCAGCCGCAACCAAACAAGTAAAGAAAACCGACGTCGACACGCTTTGTATCAACACCATACGCACGCTATCGCTTGATGCGGTGCAGAAGGCGAATTCCGGGCATCCGGGTTTGCCGCTGGGCATGGCTCCGGCGGCGTATGTGCTTTGGACGAAGTTTCTTCGCCACAACCCGAAGAACCCGAAGTGGTTCAACCGCGACCGATTTCTGCTGAGCGCCGGGCATGGGTCGATGTTGATATATTCGCTGCTGCATCTGACGGGATATGATCTGCCGCTGGACGAACTGAAGAATTTCCGTCAGCTTCATTCAAAGACACCGGGCCACCCGGAGAACATCCTTACGCCGGGAGTCGAGGTAACGACGGGGCCGCTGGGACAGGGATTTGCGAACGGCGTCGGGATGGGCATCGCGGAGAAGCATCACGCCGCGGTTTTCAATCGCCGCGGACATAAGGTCGTCGACAATTATATATACTGCATCTGCTCGGACGGCGACCTTATGGAAGGCGTCTCGTACGAAGCGGCTTCGCTCGCAGGACATCTCAAGCTGGACAACCTGATCTACCTTTACGACGACAATCAGATCACGATCGACGGCTCGACAGATCTTGCGTTTACCGAAGACCGGACAAAGCGTTTCGAGGCCGCGGGATGGCATGTATCCGTCGTCGAGGACGGCAACGATCTGAAAGCGATCGAGAATGCGATAACCGAAGCTCAGAAGATCAAAGACAAGCCTAAGCTAATTCGCGTAAAGACGGTCATCGGATTTGGTATGCCGAAGCAAGGCACGTCGAAGGCCCACTCGGATGCCCCGGGTGCAGAGGCCGTAAGGGAGACCAAGCGCAATCTCGGATGGCCCGAAAATAAGAGTTTTTACGTTCCGAAGGAGGCATTTGCGCATTTCCGCAAAGCCGTGAAGCACGGTGCCGGACTCGAGAAGAAGTGGAACGATTCGGTAAAGAAATACGCTAAAGCGCACGCCGAGATCGCGGCGCAATTCGGACAGATGTTGACCGGAAGACTGCCTGACGGATGGGAAGCTTCGCTGCCGAAGTTCGAGAATGTCGAGGCGAAAGCGACTCGTGCTTACAGCGGCGATGTAATTAACGCTATCGCTCCGGCCGTCCCACAGCTCGTCGGCGGTTCGGCGGACCTAAAACCGTCCAACAATACCTATATCAATTCCTCGGCGGACATTCAGGCGGGCCAATATCAAAACCGCAATATTCACTACGGGATACGCGAACACTCGATGGGTTCGGCAATGAACGGCTTGGCTCTGTATGGCGGTATTGTTCCGTTCGGAGGAACATTCCAAACCTTCTCTGATTACATGCGTCCCGCGATCCGACTTGCGGCGCTGTCGCATGTCCAGGTCGTTTACGTCTTCACGCACGATTCGATCGGCCTCGGCGAAGACGGCCCGACACACCAGTCGGTCGAGCACCTCGCCGCCTTGCGCGCGATCCCTAACCTCGCCGTCATCCGCCCCTGCGACGCGTTTGAGACGCGCGAAGCCTGGCGGGCCGCGCTCGAGCGGCCAAACGCCCCAACCTCGCTCGCATTCTCGCGTCAGAAGGTCGCACTGATCGACCGTAAGAAGTTCGCCAAGGCCGACGGACTGCACAAAGGCGCCTACGTCCTAGCCGAAGCCGAAGACAAATCAGGCAAGAAAACCGCTCCGCAGCTCATCATCATCGCCACCGGTTCCGAAGTAGGCCTCGCAATGGAAGCTCGTGAGAAGCTCAATGCCGCCGGAACACCGACCCGCGTCGTCTCAATGCCGTGCTGGGAGTTCTTTGACGAGCAATCACCCAAGTACAAAGAATCCGTCCTTCCCAAAGCAGTAACCGCCCGCCTAGCCATCGAAGCCGGCGTCTCACTCGGCTGGAGCAAGTACGTCGGCGACTCCGGCGACACGCTCACGGTCGATAAATTCGGAGCATCGGCTCCCGCCGAAGATGTGTTCCGGGACTATGGTTTCACGGTTGAGAACGTGATCAAGAAAGCCAGGAAGCTTGTCTAGGGCGTTCCTTTCATCTTGAAAACTTCTTCCTTGAGGGTCCCGTCGCGTTGTCGGAGTGCGAGGTAGATGTTGAGTTCGTCCTTTGACGCTTGCTCGAAGGTGAGGCCGGAAAAATAGAGACGCTTGCCGTCTTTCTTTACGAACTTGAAATCGACAGATTTGTCTTTTTCTTCCCAGCCGACAAGCTCTGGACCGAAGTGCTTGAGACGGAGGATGATCGTGCCTTCGGTTTCGAGCATCCACATCATCTCGTAGAAGACAGGCTTGCCGTCTTTGACTAGGCGATAGGTGCCGACCATTATTCCGCCCTCGGGCGAACTCCACGTCTCTTCCGAAAACCCTCCGAATCCGGTTCCTCGCCAGCTTCCCGCGAGCCACGCGGCATCGGCGATGGTTGCCTTTTCGCTCGCCTGGGCTTCAGCTAACTTGACCGTATTTTCAGTGTTCTTGACCTGTGCGTAGTTCGGCAGGAAGAGAATAAAAAGTGCGGCCGCGACGGTTAGAAGATATTTCATAGGTGTCTCCGTCCTCTTGACGAACGGCGGAGGACAAAATGGACACGGAGGCGGCCGCTAGTTAGCTCTTCGGGCCGGATAAACGACCGGGCTTCGATTTCCAGCCTTATCAACCGCACGGACCCCAAAGAAAAAGTTATCTTTCGACATCTTCACCGCCGTGTAGACCGTGACGTTGCCGACGAACTTCGACGTGGTCCAGTCGGCCGCAGTCGTATCACGCCAGACGACTTCGTAGCCGGCAAGGTCCGCGTCAGTGCTCGCATCCCATTTCAGATCGGTATCGTTCGTCAGCCGGCCTGTAACGATCCCGACGTTCTTCGGTTTGGCCGGAGCGTTGGCGATGCTGGCAAGGGTGACCATATTGATCCTCGTTGCATTCGCCACGTATTCGAAATCGACGAACTCCGGCGTATCGCCGTAAAAGACGCCGTTCTCGGTTCGCACATTCTGATGCTGATGAGTGTAGTCTTCGTCGCTCTCGGTAAACCTGAGAGCGGGGAATCCGCGCTCGAGGAACGGGATATGATCGCCGCCGCGGCCGTAGCGGTCTCGGCGATAGATGACCCAAGCGGAAAAGTTTTTCAGATATCGCGAAGTCTGCTCCTTCACATACCGTCCAAGCTGCCGCGACGCCGAATCGTTCTCGCCGCCGACGCTTCGACGAGTCGTCGCCTGCTGCTGAGTCTCGTCCGATGGAACTCCTTCGGCAAACACGCGAAGCCGATTCCGGAACTGGGAGTTCTTGTGCGTCGTAACACCTCCGACGATGTCGTTCGTGATCATCGCCTCAATGTTCATCGCCTTTTTCTTCGCTTCTTCCGCGTAGTAACCGGCACCGAGCAATCCCTGCTCTTCGCCGGGGACAGTCATAAAGACGATCGTCGCGTCGAACTTCCGCTTCGACATAACGCGGGAGAGTTCGATCACAGCCGCCGTACCCGATGCGTCGTCATTTGCGCCCGGAGCGTCGCATTTCGCATCGGTCGGCGACGTGCACATCGAATCGTAATGACCCGAGACGACGTAGATCCGCTCGGGATCGGTCGTGCCCTTGAGCGTGGCGATCACATTGGTCAACACAGTGGGTTCAGGAATGCGACCTCGCGGTGGCGGATTTGCGGCCTGCGTGAAGCTTTGCTTCTCGACGACCATGCATCCGCCGCATTCCTTATTGAATCGCTCAAACTCCGAATAGATCCAATCGCGAGCTGCACCGATACCGCGTGTCGGATTGTCCTGTTCGGAGA
Source organism: Pyrinomonadaceae bacterium (assembly GCA_040081025.1). GTDB lineage: Bacteria > Acidobacteriota > Blastocatellia > Pyrinomonadales > Pyrinomonadaceae > OLB17. The sequence goes on from JBEBGW010000069.1 coordinate 12,986, forward strand.
GCGTGTTGCGAGTGCCGAAGGATACTAGCTTGCGGATCGAAGCCTCGACGTTTTTCGCCGAGATCTCGCGGAGCATCTTTTGGATCTCGGCGTCAGGCCGCTGCTGCGGCGCGGTTTGGGCTGTAAATACGGAGGTAAGCGTGAGCAGGATCGCGCTCGCAAGTATGAAAGTTTTCATGTTCGGATTTTCGGATCTTTAGATTTCCTTACCAATGTAAACCCGAACGTGCCGGGTCCGCAAAGCGCGGTTATCTCAGGACTTCGAATGCTTGAAGTTTGTCGCCGTCTGCCGAATAGAGCAAATTCGATGTCTCATCGGTGACGAACTGCGCATCGGGATCGGACGCAAGTACATATCTCGCGTCTTTTCCGGTATGGATGTTCACACCGACGAGTCCTTTGCGATCGAATGGCTGCTTCAGGTCCGTGTAGAAATACATATGATTTCCACGTAGTTCAGATAACCGCTTGCGGCGTAGAAGATATTCGGAAAGTCGGTCGGCATAGCGTGTCGGATCTAGCCGATCGAGCACGCTCTCGCGAACCTCGGCACCTGAAGGCGTAATACGTCGGCCGATGTTGCCGCGAATGAGCTGAATGCCACTCGAGCGATTCGCAAGATCGGTGGTACGAGCAAGCGAGCCGAAAGTATAGATCCGCCCCGAAACATAGCTGCGGGCCGAACTGCTCGCAAGCGTCGTCAGATCGAACGACCCGAACCTAGACCGCAAGCCCGACCAACGGAACGAGTTAACCGCACTCGCAAGATTCAACCCGCCTCGGGCTATTCCGAACGCCGATGTCGCGAGTCCGCCGTATCGGAAGTAGAGTGCCGTAGCCCGCAACGCGATGCCTGCGATGACGCGAAACGAACCGCGGCCCGGAGCCTTGTGCCGGACGCGCCAGAGTTCGCGTCCGTCGTCAAAAGACGCGATCTCGTCGCGCCCACCGATCACCGCATCGCCCCTTTCGTTAAGAAGCACGAACTGCGCACGCTCGACCTTGTGTTCGACCTTGTCTTTTCGCTTTCCCGTTCGCGCGTCGATAGAGATCAGATCGTCGCGGTCGGCTATGAGGATCGTACCTGCGTCGGAAAACACGAAGTTGGTCAGGCCCTTGTCTGCGCCCTTGTAACGCCACAATACCTTTCCATTATTAGCATCGATAGCCGCCACACCGTATGGGCCTTTCGCGTCCTGCTCGCCATCTTTCAGACGAGTGAACTGTCCACCGGTTCGCACATACAGCGTCGAACCGACCAGCGCCATTTCGGCGGCATTTCCGATGTCATCCGTCTTCCATTCGACATTACCGGTGCGTCGGTTGACCGCGCGGATGCGTCCGCGGCCAGAGAGATAGATCTGTGAGTCGTCGATGACCGGATCGGCCTCGGTCAGAGCCAGGCCTTCTTCGTTGATGCGAAATTTCTCGCGTTCCTTCTCCTTGCCGCTTCGTGCGTCGTAACTGGTCGCGCCATCGTAGAAGAGAAAAAGGCGTCCGTCGACCATAAGCGGAGCGCGATAGTTGTCGAGTGTGAACGCGATCTCGCCGAGGCCCTCGCCGAACCGCGACGGCATCATCTCGATCTCGCCGTCGAGTTCCTTCTTCCAAAGCTCGTCCCCGTCGGAAAGCCGCAGCACATGCACGACCGGCTTCCGCTTCAGATCACTACCCGCGTCACCTTTCGCGTCTTTGACCAGCACCACGGCGATCAGGTCGGCTGACGGATCGACCGCGAGCTGCATCACATCGCCCTTCACCTTCTCGCTCTGCCAGATAGATTCGCCGGTGATCACGTCGACCGCTTCGAGCCGCGACTTGCTGCCGAGATCGCGGGAGAAGAGCATCAGATCGGTTTCGGGAACAGGCGTGACCGCAGTTTCGTTGATCTGACCCGTCTCACGACGCCACAATCGTTCGCCCGTTTGCCCATCGACTGCGTAAAGGCTCCGCTCGGTGCCGGCCAGGATGATGCCGAAATCAGTAGTTTGATAGAACCGGATCTTCGAGTCCAGATCGGCCTGCCACATCGGTTGGGAATGAACGGAGGCGGGAAGAACGAACAAAAGGCACGCGAGAAATGCCAACAGTCTCATGTCGCTATGATAAGTCCTTGGAGGCCGAGGTTGCTAGGTAAATCGGAAGTCGCTATTGGATGCGGTAAGCCTTGCCGGTCCACATCACAACGACCACGCCGCTGAGGCTTTCGGCGATCGAGCGAAGTCCGCTGTCGAGCTTGCGGTATTCGTCGGTACCGCGTCGGACGTTTATCGTAGCCTGGCTGCGGTAGGAGAGGTCGTACCAGACGTTATTGCGTCGTTGGAAACCCTTGCTGCTGATTCGCCTTTCTTCGTAGAGCTCGGACGTATTGTTTGCGCGATTAGGGAAGTTCTGTTGAGCATCGCGGCTCGGGCCCGGTGTCGATTTTGCAACCCCGCCGGCCTGCGTTCGCGGAAGATCCTGGACCTGTCGCGAATTGATCGCCAGATCGGATTTCTCGTTTTCGGCCGCTTTTTTCTTTGATAGAGAACGTCCCTTCTGGTCCTCAGCTTTCAATTCGGCGGACCTGTCTGCTGT
>JBEBGW010000003.1:0-50504 GCA_040081025.1 Pyrinomonadaceae bacterium
GATGAGCGTCCGCCGCTATCGGACGTTCAGATCGGCGAAAGGCTAGACGCTCCGCTCGGAACGCTGACGATCGAAGAGATCGTCCATGACGGCGAAACGGTTCTGATCGTCGTCCCTGACGCGACCCGTGAGGTTGGGGCCGGTCAGATCGTGAATCTCGTTGTTCGACGCCTTATCGCAAGCGGCATCAACCCATTCGACATCCGGATCATCTTCTCGACCGGAATCCATCGCCGTGTCACCGAGGAAGAGAAACATAAGATCCTCACGCCGTTTGTCGCCCAACGGATCAAGGTTCTCGACCACGATCCGCGTGACCTGATGCAGATCGTCCGGCTCGGCGAGACGGACAGCGGAACTCCGGTCGAACTCAACCGGGCTCTCATCGAACATGACCACGTCATCCTGATCGGCGGCGTTTCCTTTCATTATTTCGCAGGGTTTACCGGTGGCAGAAAGCTGGTCTGCCCCGGCCTTGCGTCGTCGAAAACCGTAGCTGCTACTCACAAGCTCGCCTTCGACTGCGAACGGCTCGTTCGGCGCGAGGGCGTCGCCAGCGGACTGCTCGACGGAAATCCGGTCCACGAAGCATTTGCCGAGGTCGCGTTAAAAATCAACGTCTCATTCTGCATCACCACTGACGTGAACGAAGCCGGCGAGATCGTTGCACTGCATTGCGGCGATCTTACAAGCTCGCACCGGGCGGCCTGCGATGACTTCGCCGAACGTCACACTGTCGAGATCACCGAGAAACGAGACATTGTCATCGTTAGTTGCGGCGGCCAGCCCCATGACGTGAACCTCATACAGGCGCACAAGGCTCTCGAAGCGGCTGCGGCGGCGTGTAACGACGGCGGCACGATCGTGCTCCTCGCAGAATGCTCTGAGGGACCGGGCCGTGCGGATTTCCTGAATTGGTTCGACGTCGAAAGCAGCGACGCGCTTGCTAGACGTCTATGCGAAAGCTATCAGGTCAACGGCCAGACCGCGTGGAGCCTGCTCAAAAAGACCGAGAGGTTCGACGTCCGCATCGTAACGACATTGTCAGCCGAAGAGACCGAAAAGATGCGGATGGTTTCGATGCAGTCTCTCGACAGAACCATGAAGAAGACTAAAAACGAAAAGGCAGGATACATCCTGCCTTTCGGTGCAAAAACGTTGATCCGCTAGATCACTTCTTAATCTGGAAAGTGCGGGCGATCATGTCCGTCTGAGTTCGCAGCGAACGAAGCTTGTCCGCATAACCCGTAAATCTGAGGACGTAAACCGTATCTCCATTTCGAAGATAATAGAATCGGCCCGCCTTGCCTCGCCCCGCGCTGACGAATTCATAGTTGTAAACCGAACCGCGCAGCGCCCCGCTGAAGTTTTCATCCTTACCGGCAACGAAGCCGCGCAGGAATTGAAGCTTCACTTCTTCGGACTTCATCAGCTCTCCGAGCGGTCGATTTGCGGCTAACGTGAGCTTTCTGATCTCAAGGTCACCGTCGTTAGCGGTCGTATAAACGAGATTCACGGGAGCTTTGCCGACTACCTTCCATTTGTCGTCCGGGATCTCGAAAGTAAACTCGACCGTCGGATCCGAGAACGTCGTCCGATTCTGCGCTGTTGCTGCCGCCGTGAAAGAAAACACAGCGATCGCAATAAAGAGGAGCTTTTTGTAGTGGCCGTTCATCGTTTTAGTTCGAGACTATTCTAATAGAAATAGGGCTAAACTCGAAAGTTTAGATGTAGACACGATGGTAGTTGTTGTATTCGTTCCGCGTCACGGGCGCTAAGATTTTTTCAGCCTTTTAATCCTCACACCCGTCTAAGTTTCAGTCCGTCCGCAATGTTATGATGCGGCAAAGTCATTATTTCGAGGTATTTAGCAATGAAGCAAGGGTTTTCTTTCGTCAGTAAACTGACCGTCGCATCGATAATTTGGCTGCTTACAGTCCCGGCATTTGCCGCGATCGGCGGGAATCCTACACCCGCAAAATCCCTGACCGAGGACCAAAAGATCCTTCACGTGCTAAACCGGCTCGGCTTTGGGGCCAGGCCCGGGGACCTCGAAAAGGTCAAAGCGATCGGCATTCAAAAGTATATTGATCAGCAGTTGAATGCCTCTACGATCAGCGATCCGGTCGCTGATGCCAAGGTGAAGGACCTCGAAGTCTTCAACATGAGCACCGCCGAGGTGTTCGCAAAGTACCCCAATCCGGGCGCACTGCTCAGACAGCTTGAAGGCGGCCGCCAGGCACAGGCGAACGCTCAGGCACGCAACGCCCAGAATACGGCGCCACCAGCTAGCGGGAACATGCCTCCGCCCCCCGCGGATGAGACTCAGATGACCGCCGACGAACGCCGCGAGCGTCAGCAAAAGATCCAGGAGCTCTATCGCAAATACGATCTGCGTCCGGCGAATCAGATGCTCCCGCAGATCGTCTCGAATCGCGTTCTGCGAGGGGTTTATTCAGAGCGGCAGCTGCAGGAAGTGATGGTCGACTTCTGGCAGAACCACTTCAACGTGTTCTCCGGCAAGGCCGCTGTCCGCTGGTACATACCGAGCTATGAGCGCGACGTGCTTCGTAAGAATGCTCTCGGCAACTTTCGCGATCTCGTTGTCGGAACTGCCCAGCATCCGGCGATGCTATTCTTCCTCGACAACTTTGAATCCGTTGCTCCGAACGCCCAACAGGGCGGCGGCAACAACCGATTAGCAGAAGCAGTCCGCAGCGGCAACATTCCGCCGCGGCTCCGCGAACAGGTCAAGAAGAATCAGAACCTCACCGACGAACAGCTCGACGCGCGGATCAAGCAGCTTCAGGGTCAGCAGAATCGCCCGCGACGCGGTCTGAACGAAAACTACGCTCGCGAGCTGATGGAGCTTCACACCCTTGGCGTCGACGGCGGATATTCTCAGAAGGACATCGTCGAGGTCGCCCGTGCGTTCACCGGCTGGACGATCGCCGATCCGCGAGGATATCGACGTGCTGCGGCTGGAATGATCAACGGCGACGAGGAACGGCGGCTTGCACGGCAGCAGCGTCAAGCGGGCATTCCGGAAGATGTCGATAGCGGTGAGTTCTATTTTAACGAAAGGACGCACGACAAAGATGCTAAGACGGTGCTCGGGCAGAAGATCGAAGCCGGCGGCGTCAATGACGGCCTCAAGGTAATCGACATTCTCGTCAAGCATCCGTCTACCGCGAAGTTCATCGCACGCAAACTCGCGACGAAGTTTGTCAATGACAATCCGAGCGAAGCTCTCGTAGGAAGAGTCGCGGAAGCGTTCTCGAAATCGAACGGCGACATCAAAACGACGCTTCGAGCATTGTTCACCGACAAGGAATTCTTCGCTCCGGAAAACTATCGGGCAAAGATCAAAACTCCGTTCGAGCTCGCGGTGAGTTCGATCCGTGCGGTTGGAGGCGACACGACCGGCGGCCCCCAGATGTTGGCGATGCTCAACAAACTCGGGGAAGTCCCGTACGGCTATCAGGCTCCGACCGGATACCCGGACACGGCCGAAGATTGGGTCAACACCGGTGCACTTCTCGAACGCCTTAATTTCGCCGTCGCGATCGCAAGTAACCGGATCCCCGGAACGCGGGTGAATCTTATGAATTTCGCCGCACCGACCAAGGCTGCGATCCTCGACAAAGTCATCGCCGAGATCCTCGAAGGTGAGGTCTCTCCAGCAACCAAAACTCAACTCGTTAAGCAGATCGAACAGCCGCTGCCTGAAGTGAAGGCGGCGAACGAGGTCGATGATGACGGCGATGCAGCTCCGCCAATGCGTCCCGGCGGCCAGCAAGGAGCCCGCCAAGGCGGAAGGCAGGCAAGGCTCCTAGAGCCGAGTGGAAATCCTGATGTCTTCAAAGCCGTGAGCCTGGTCCTCGGAACACCCGAATTCCAGCGGCAATGATCGATTAGTTTTTGCGGACGGTCTTCGACCGTCCCTTGAGGGCCGGCGGACGCCGGCTATTTTTTGTCCCTTTTTCTGTGCTTTTGTGGTTTGATTTCCAGCTTTACCGAGGTAACCCAATGAGATACCTGACCGCAATTATCCTTTTTTCTTCCCTCATATCACTTGCTGGCTGCTCGGCGAACGCTCAGACGTCCACCGCTGCAAAGTCCAACTACCAACTCGCGGCAGACTACTCAGCCGAGGCTCGCGGACTATCGGTTCTCGTGATAAAAGGGGACAAGATAGTGTTCGAGCAATATCAGAACGGTCACTCCGCGAACACATCACACATGCTCGCGAGCGGAACAAAGTCTTTCTCAGGCGTGATCCTCGCCGCGGCAATCGACGATGGCCTGATCAAGAGCTTCGACGAAAAAGTCTCGGAAACGATCAGCGAATGGAAGTCCGACCCGCAGCGCTCGAAGATCACTCTACGCCAACTGCTCTCACTCACCAGCGGACTCGACGCCGGTCAAAACCTTCGCCCACCGGCATATTCGTCCGCAGTCAAAAACCTTTCAAAGTTTGAACCCGGCGAGAAATTTCAGTACGGTCCGGCTCCATTCCAGATCTTCGGCGAAGTGATGCGACGCAAGTTGACCGCAAAGAGCGAGTCCGTATTGGATTATCTAAAGCGTCGCATATTCGATCCGATCGGCCTGAAAACCGACCAATGGACGATGCAGGAAGGACAACCGAATCTGCCGTCGGGCGCCCTTCTCACCGCTCGCGAATGGATCAAGTTCGGCCAGATGCTCAGGGACGGGGGCAAGTGGAATGGAAAGCAGATCATCAAAAAGTCTCTGCTCGACGAACTCTCGAAAGGTTCAAAAGCCAACCCGAATTATGGCATAACTTTCTGGCTCAACCGTTCACACACGGGCCAGGCGAACGTCGTGGACACCACCGGCCGGCTTCGCAACATTATGGGCGACGAGGATGTCGGCACCACGGCGATCAGCAAACACGGCATCGACAAACAGATCGCCAACGATCTATATATGGCCGCCGGCGCCGCTAACCAACGCCTCTACATCATCCCGTCCCTCGACTTGGTCATCGCACGCCAGGGCCGCATGACCCGCTTCGACGATCGAAAGTTTTTGAGCCTCTTGCTGACTGGGAAGGCGCCGGCTTAGGCCGTTCGCCATTTCCACGCACTTTCGATGATCGAATCGAGGTCCGTATACTGCGGTTTCCAACCGAGAACAGACTCGGCCTTGTCGGCTTTCGCGATCAGCCTGGACGGATCGCCGGCTCGTCGCGGTTCTATCTTGTAGGGAACGTCGTGGCCCGTGACACGCTTTGCCGCCTCGATCACCTCGAGTACCGAAAATCCATTGCCGTTGCCAAGATTGAACGCATCCGATCCACCACCGTCTTGCAGGTATTTCAGTGCCAGGAGATGAGCCTGGCTGAGATCGGCGATGTGGATGTAGTCGCGGATCGCCGTGCCGTCGGGCGTCGGATAGTCTCCGCCAAACACCGATACCGATTCACGTTTGGCTGACGCCGCATCGAGTATCAGCGGGATCAAATGAGTCTCCGGATCGTGCCGTTCGAAACGCAGGTCGGTTGCTCCGCAGGCGTTGAAGTATCGCAAGGCCACGAACTTCATCTCGAAAGCCCGATCATAGTCGCTAAGCATATGCTCGACCATCAGCTTCGTTCGGCCGTATGGATTCGTCGGGTTTTGTGGATGCGTCTCGTCGATCGGGATCGTGACCGGCTCGCCATAGGTCGCACAGGACGACGAGAATACGAACTGGCGGACACCGGACACCCGCAACGCATCGAGCAGCGAGACTGTTTGGATCACGTTGTTCTGATAGTAAATGTCGGGTCGCTCGACCGATTCGCCGACGTACGCGAACGCGGAAAAGTGCATCACCGCGGTAACGCCGTGCTCAACGCAGATCTGCTTGACCAGATTCGGATCGCCGATGTCGCCCTGATGGAACGTTGCGTTCTCATTCACCGCCTCGCGATGTCCACGCGAAAGATTGTCGATCACGACGACCTGCTCACCGGCGTCGATGAGATCGTCGACCGCGACGCTTCCGATGTACCCGGCACCACCCGTAACCAATATCGCCATATCTCTTAGTCTGACCGTTCGCCAAGTATCTTGTCGAATATCTCGATGAACTCGTCAGCGATCCTCTCCGGAGTCAGCGTGAGTCCATATTCGATATTTGCCTTCGACATTTTTTCGCGGAGAACCTTGTCGTTGATGAGTTCCTCAAGCCGGTCCGCGATATTCTCGGGGTCAGTTGTGCAGTACAGGCAATTCTCCGGCTCAAACAGGTAGTCCGCAGCGGCTCGAATGTTGGTCGTGACCACGGGCAATCCGGTAGCGATCGCTTTGAAGAGAACGTTCGGAAACCCCTCAGGATGGCTCGTCGGAAAAACGAGAATATCCGCCTTCAGGAATTCTTTTGTAACATCGGATTCCGATAGAAGTCCCGTAAACTTAACGACCCTTCCGAGCCCGAGTCGGCCGACGGCGTCCTCCGCGTCGCGTCGTGTTTCCCCATCGCCTACACATGTTAGCCGAAACCGCACTCCGCGTTTACGTAATTCGTCGCACGCAAGGATCGTCGACACGAGCCCTTTGGTTGGAACGAACCGCGAGGCAAAGAGTAGTTCCTGAACGTCGTCCGCATCCTTTTGAACCCGCTCGTAGCCGTCGGGAATATCGCGATGGATCGTCGTCGCATTCCTGACCGGATAGAAACGACTGCGATCGAAGCCGAGCCGCACAAACGCTTCAAGTTCCTCGTGAGTGTGATATCCACAACCCTCGACCTTCTTCTGCAGATATCGGATCAGCCGTCTAAACAAAAAGCTCGTCTCGTAGAACTCTTCGGCCAGCCCACCGTGCAGCTTGACGAAGACCTTCGAATCTCCCGGACCCATCAAAAAGAGCGAAGCCGCATCGCGAAGTATCGTTCGCTTATCGAACGCGCTGTTGAGAAAGATGAGCGAAGGCTGGTTTTCGCGGACGAGTCTTCGAAATCGAAAGGCGGTGCGCAGGACGCGGTTAACGCGGCTGAAGAATGGTGTCGGCGTGAGCTTGTCACCGTAAACATATACGTCGGTGATGACGTCCAATCCCTTCGATAGCAACGCCTCTACGAACGGAGGCTCGCTCGAGATCGGTCCTCCGAGCGAATCCGGGGCCGGCATTCCGATGAGATATTTGGCGGATTTCGTGAGCTTACTCAACCTTCCCTCAGATTCTCCGAACCGGACTTATGTGCAATCATGTTTCTTCGTGTCGACCCCGGTCGCGGCGAACGGTAATCATACCAAAACGTCCGACTCGTCGGTAATACCAGATGCCCGAACGAACCCTCAAAGTGCTCGCGATCTGCTCTTTCCCTGCTGCTTTCCCAAGCACTCGTTACCGGCTGCTGCAATACATCGAACCTCTACGCGAACTTGGCGTCGAAATGGAATACCGACCGTTTTTCAACGCTGAAGAACATCGCGGTTATTTCGATGATCCCCGGATTTTCCAACGTTTATCAACGGTCGTCCGGCCGCTGATCCGCCGGTTCGTCGACATCGTGCGAGCCTCAAAGGCCGATGTGGTTTTCGTTCAGCGTGAGGCGTTGCCGTTTGGACCCGGATTCTTTGAGTTTGCATATCGTACGGTCGGCCCGCCTATAGTTCTCGACCTCGACGATGCCGTCTATATCCCGTACCAGGCGGGAAGATACGGTAAGCTCGGGAGAATTCTTAAGTTCTACGGCAAATCGGATCGGCTTATACGCTCTGCTCATACGGTCGTGTGCGGCGGGCAATTTCTTGCTGATTATGTGAACAAAAGAGGCGGACGAGCCGTCGCTATTCCAACGACAGTCGATAAAGACATCTTCGCGCCTGCCGAAAGAAGATCAGACGTTCCGGTCCTTGGCTGGATCGGCACTCCGTCCAGCTTTCCATACCTGAAGGCGATCTTCCCCGCGATCGCTCGTCTTGCCAAGAAACATCGATTCAAGCTCCTACTCTGTGGGACCGGTGAGGACGATATTGCGATCGAAGGGCTAGAGATAGACAACCAGCCTTGGAGCTTGGAAACGGAGGTCGATGATTTCCGCTCGCTCGATATCGGACTTTACCCGCTAGTCGAGAACGAGCACCAGTCGCTTGAGTTCATCCAAGGCAAGTCCGGATTCAAGGCGATCCAGTATCTCGCGCTCGGCATTCCCTACGTGGTTTCACCAGTCGGAGTGGCCGCGAGCATAGGCGAGCCTGGAGTAACGCATTTCGAGGCCCGTACGGAGAATGATTGGGTGGAGAACCTCGACCGACTCCTTACCGATCGAACCCTTAGAAATGAAATGGGAAAGCATGGACGCGAACATTTTCTCCGCGAATACGACTTGGAAAAGTGGGCTACGGTTTTGGCGCAGATACTTAAGGACGCCGCGGGCAAATAGCTTAGGTCAGCGTTTCCGAATGCCGGAATAGCATGTTTCGCGCAATGTCCGACGCCAAGACGCAGCAGATCGATACAAAGCCAAAGACCATAGCGAGTTGGACAGCGATCAGAACGAACGAGTCGGTTTCCCGATAGAAGTATTTAGCCAATGCTCCGGCCACGACGGCAGCGGATAAGGGCATCAGCACATCGTGCACTCCCCAGCGTGCTGCCTCTCCGGCAAGGAATCGCCTATGTGTCAGAGGTACAGTTATCGCCAGAAACAGCACGTTCAATATGAGCCAGACTGCGGCAGCTCCCGGCGGTCCCCAATAGCTCGCAAATGCGATAGTCGTCGGGATCGATACCGCAAGGCCGGCAACTAGCGTGATCAGTTGAAGTCGTGTGGAGCTGAAGGCAAGCTGCAAAGCATATGGCACAAAGAGTAGGGCATTCAGAGCACAGCCCGCCATCAGCAGACTAAGCGAAATATAGGTGTTCGATGCGGTTTCAGGATTTCGCTGCCATAACATCATGGTCTCCCATGAGAAAAAAACAAGAACGGTCGAGATCGGCAGAATGATTATCGCCATTATCTGACAGCCCTGATGATAGACCCGCGTAAGCGTCGTCTGATCGCCGGTTTCCGCACTTTGTGCGAGTTGGGGGAATACGCCCCTGAAAACCGGCTGGACCAGCCATTGCAACCCGGCCGCGACGGTAGCCGCAAGAGAATAAAACCCGAAAACCTCGAGCGGAAACATTCTCGCCAGCACGAACTTGTCCGTTTGGAGCAGGATCGTTGATGCTAGCGTGACGACTCCAATGCCTGCAACGAATCTCCACTGACTTGTTAACATCGATGACTCGAACCTCGGCTTCCTGTCCGTCGCGGGCATCGCCCATCGCAAGGCTAAGGCCAATACCGGAACCTGCAGGCCCATCAGGCCCGCATTCCATATGAAATACGTCTCTGGTGAAGCCGAAATGAATCGCAGAGCAGCGACGACACCTAAACTCCTCGCGACCGCAAACACTACACCGATGCCGCTTACAAGTGCTTGACGCTGCATGCCGTAAAGTCCGGCGCTATAGAGGCTGAGCGGAAACTGAAGGGCGAGCGGTATGCCCATTATCAGGAAGCAGTTATATACCGTGTCTGGTGATAGGCCTTCCGGATTTACGTACGTGCTTGCGGTGCGGGCGACTGTCAGCCAAACCAGAGCCGTCAGGACAGTTAAAACCCAGTAGAATATCTCTGCGGTCCGCAGAAGATCATGGATCTCGCCGGACCGAGTAGGATCATTGCCCTTCACCGCAAACTCGCGTGTGATCGCAACGTTCAGCCCGAGGTCAAGAACCATCAGGACGCCTTGAAGGGCAACAAAAATGCCAACCAAGCCGTACGCCTCGACACCGATGTATGGAAGATAGAGGGGAACGGAAGCAATGAAGACGATCGCGCTGACGACGTTTGCAGCGATGTTTACGGCGATGCTCGATCTCAAGCCAAATGGTTTTGAAATGAGGTTGCGGATGGGCATCTTTAGGGCTTTAGGATAAGGCCTTGCCCGGTCGGAAGGGTAAGAATGGAAACATTCTTACGCGATGCGAACTTATCGAACTCGCGCTTCTGCACCGCGAACTCAGTAAAACCATAGTCGTCTAAGATCATCGCCGCTCCAGTCGAGAGCTTGTCCCAAAAGAATTCTGCCGCCTCGATCTCGGGCTGAGCGCAGTTCATATCAAGCGAAAGATAACAGACCTTCTCGGCACGTACTTGCGGCAGCGTGTCTGGAACCATTCCGCGGATCAGCTCGACATTTGGGAAGTCCCTGAATGTCTCCTGCACCTCAGCGAAGCATTCAGCATAGTGTCCCGCTCGAATGCCGTTCTGTTTCTCCTCGTCAGATATGAGTTCGTCGACAAGGCCATTGAAGGTATCAAGAAGGTAGTAAGTCTTGTCAGGGACGTTCTTGAAGTCGATGAACTCCATGATCGACCGCGAAAATCCGCCGCGGTTCACTCCGCACTCGACAAAGTCACCCTCGATCTCAAGCGCCCGTGTTGCCGCCCAGAACATTACGTGGATACGCCAATGGATCGGCACATTCCACCACGAATCCGTCGCCTCGCCAACCGCATATGCTGCCGCAAAACGTTCATTGGTCATGAAGTCGCAGTTGTTCTGGGTGAGAAGGCGGTCCTGATTGTAGGTTGCAAAATCGACGTCCGCGAACAGATTCGGGTCGCCGAGGACCCTAAGGGCTCCGTAGATCCTTCGTGGCAGGATCTTTCTCGCAAGCTTTCGGGAGAAAGAAGGGTAAGCGGACATACCTTAACCTGCGATCCCCAGCCTTCGCATCGCGCCTTTGAACTTGCGCGTGACGACGTTGGTCTTCAGCGCCAGTCGGAAATAATCGGAGCGGCTGAACTCGATACCTTTGGAACGACCGCCGATTACCATCGAGTAGAGAGCGTGCTCGCTCAGATCATTCTCGACGAAGTTCTCAGGCTTGCGTGCCTTCACGAGTACGCCAGGATCATCCGTGTCCGGCTCGAGTGCCTCGATGGTCATATCGGAAAAGATCGTCCGCATATCGTCGAGTTCGTATCGCCAATAGTCGAACGGATAATCGTGATACGGAAAACCGATCGAGCGCGTCGTCATCACGAGAACGCCGCCTGGTCGAAGTATCTGCTTGATCTGCGAGATCGCTTTGCGCCAGTCGTGGACGTGTTCGATCATCTCGCTCGAGATCGCGACATCGAAACTCTCCGGGCCGTATCGCTCTACGAGATCGTAAACGTTGCAGACCTCATCCACGCCCGGTCCTTCGGCAATATCGATGCCGAGATACTCGCTCGGGCCGAGAGCCTCCACATCGGGCCGCAGCGACCCGTTAATATCTACCGCGCCGATCTCGATCACACGTTTCCCGGCAACATCGGCTTCGGTCAGTTTTGTTCTGCCAAAATCGAGGCAGGCTGAGTTACACATCTCTTTTCTTCAGGAAAAACGCAGCCTGATCGCCACGGCCGAGCCGGTTCAGACGCTTTGCTTCCTTGTCCCATTCTCGAAGCTGGCGTTTCGAAAACGGCTCGCCAGCATTCACCAGGGGAATGTCTAGAGAATACTTCTCACTGGCCGAAAACTGAAAACTGGTCGAATCGTAAATGACCTCAGCGACCTCGAATCCCGCTTCTTCGACGATCCTTCTCATCGTCTGATCCGTCATCAAGACCAAATGCCGCGGCGGATCGAGACCGACCCAATTAACACCGTATTTCTCCCACGCATAGCTCAAAAGCGGGATTCTCACCAAGCACGTTCCGCCAAGTTCCAGAAGCCGGTGCGCATCTTCGAGTGCCGCGATCGGGTCGGGAACGTGTTCGAGGGAGTGGTGAAACATCACAAGGTCGAATTCGCCTTCGACCTCCGAGATCTCGTCGGCTTTCAGCTTGATCCCGCCATCGTTATTTTCTTTTGCAAGGAACTTGTCGATACCTGTTAGAGACGTAAATCCGAGGTCAGCCAACACCAGCAAAAGCTCTGCCGAGCCGCAGCCGACATCCAGAATTCGCGAGTCACGCTCCGGATCGAGCCGCAGCACACTCTTCAACCCGAGCCCGCGGTCGATCAGCCGAGCGTCGATATCGCCGATGCTAAAGAGTGTGTCCGAGAACGGAAGATGTCGTGATAAGTGAAATATTTTGGCCGCGATCGTCGAGAGCCCATGCTTTAGGGCCGAGGTTCGCGACGCTTCAAATGAGTAGTAACTTTCGGGGTAATACAGAGCGAGGTCGGGAATTTCATCGATCTGGACCGTTCCGCAGCCGGGACATTCAAGATAGTCGAACTCGTCGCGAGTGCCGAACATCATCTCGCGAGCCCGGTGAGTGGCGAACGGCCCTTGGCTCCGGCATATACGGCATTCAAACCGTGACGACTCAGACACGGCGTCCTAAAGCGAACAGTTTGATCAGGACTACCCCTGCGATGAAACCACCGATGTGAGCAGCGTAGGCGACACCGCCCTGTCCGGCTGGCGACAAGAATCCAAGAAGTATCTGATACCCGATCCACAATCCGAGGGCGACAAAAGCCGGAACGGTCGTAAGAAAACTGAAGATCAGTGCCCGAACTTGCCGCTGTGGAAACAGCACGAGATATCCGCCCAGAATCCCTGAGATCGCACCCGAGGCTCCAAGCATCGGGATCGTCGAGCTCGGTTCCATCACCACTTGAGCCAATGCCGCAGCAAATCCGCAAACGATATAGAAAATCGCGAATCGAATATGACCGAGCAAATTCTCGAGGTTATCCCCGAAGATCCAAAGGAACAGCATATTGCCGAAGATATGCATTATATCTCCGTGCATGAACATCGAACTCAAGAAGTTGAAATAGACGGGAAGGGGAGTCTGAAAATGCTGGACCTCGCCCAGAACTTGGCCAGCGGCGTTCGTCACCGGGATCAGGCCCTGCAGATCGACCCCCGATGTTACCTCACGCGGGACGAGCGAGAACGCATACGAGAACGAATCATTGCTCCCGAGCTGCTGCAGCAACACGAACACCAGGACGTTTATCCCGATAAAGAGATAATTCACGTACGGCGTGATCGTTATCTCAGAATTGTCGTCGCCGATGGGAAACATATTTCACCTGCCTGATTCAAAATCGAACACTCGACGATGACCTAGGCAAACGCCGAGCCTAACCGATCCCAACATTGTCCGGCGTCTTCAGTAGCTCATATCCCTCGCTTCTTGCAACGAACGTCGCCGCCGTCAGATCGCCGACCACATTGAGCGTCGTGCGGCACATATCCAGGATTCGGTCGACGCCGAGGATGATCGCGATCAGTGCCGGATCGACACCGATCATGGCTAGGATGCCGATGATAAACGGGATCGATCCAGAGGGAACTCCTGCCGTACCTATTCCGCCGAGGATCGCGAGATACACGACCATTAATTGTGTGCCGATAGAAAGATCCAAGCCCGCAAGTTGCGCAAGGAAAAGTACCGTCACACCTTCATACAGTGCGGTTCCGTTTTGATTTGCCGTCGCTCCGACGGTAAGGACGAAACTGTTGATCTCCTTAGGCACGCCAAGGTTTTCTTCGCCGACTCGAAGGGCCGTCGGCAAGGTCGCGTTTGACGATGACGTCGAGAACGCGGTCACTATCACGGTGCGCACGCGGCGGAAAAACTCGAGGGGATTGATCTTGGACAGGAAATAGACCGACAGCGAATAAACGCCAAAGAAGTGAAGCCCAAGCCCCAACAGAACGGTAACAACGAACCAACCCAACGATTGCAGCAGATCGAGCCCGAACTGGGCAACGTTATTGAAGATTAGGCACGCCACTGCGTATGGCGCGAATTTCATGATGATGTCGATGATCTTCGAGGTGATCGCGAATGCCGACTCCATCAAGCTGACAAACGGCGCTGCGACAGGTGACGGGATCAGCGTGATCGCGATACCGATGATCAGAGCAAAGAACATTATGTGCAGCATGTTCGGGCTCGTGCCGGAGATCGAGTTGAAGACGTTGCTTGGCACTACCGTCTTTACGGCCTGCATCAAGGGCGAATCCGCCTTAGCTGCATCTGCCGCCTTCTTCTGCGCATCCGTCGCCGTCGCGGCTCCACCGCTGAATTTTTCCTTTAGCTGCGTCGCTACATCCGGACTGATCCTTTCACCGGGCCGTATCGTATTTGCAAGCCCCAGTCCGATCACGACCGAGATCGCGGAAATGATCAGGCAATAAGCGAACGACTTGAGCCCGATCCGCCCGAGTTTGCGTATATCGCCGATACCCGCGACGCCGACCACAAGCGACGAGAAAACCAACGGCACCACGATCATCAGGAGTAAACTGAGGAACAAAGTGCCTACCGGTTGCGTGACGTTGTTGACTAGCCAGACGACGTTCGGATGGCTGCCGCCAAGGGTCCAATTGATAACTAACCCACCGACCACCCCAACCAGCAATCCAAGCAGGATCTTCGTGTGTTGCGGCATCCCGGACGGCTTGTCGGGCGTATCGTCGTCGAGGTCGGTCGCGAGGTCGCGTTCGTAATCGTCGGTCGGGATCTTATCGTTTTCCGCCATAGCTAATTTTAGTTGTAAGAAAGTAAGAAAGGCTTGTTTCGTGAGAGTTTAACCGAAAGTCCGGAAAAATGCTCACTTTCGGTCGCACAGCTCTCGGAACTTGCAGGTCTTGCAGAAGTTCTCGTGCGGCGTCATCCGAAAATCGTCCTTCGGCATCGGGATGTTCAGCTCCGGCTCGGCGCAGAACGCGTACATCTCCTCGGTCTGACTGCGAACGACGCTCGAAAAATCTTCGATGTCATATTCGTTGACCCGCTGCGAATTCTCTTTGTAGTCAGGCAGCAGATGCGCGATCGTCGTCTGGATCTGTGCGTACTCCTTTTCGAGGTGGAAGTTCGCCCAGTATGCATAGCCGCGAAGCTGCGTGCTGTGTTTCTTGTAATCTTCCTTGCCCGTCTTCCAGTCCAGGATGTGCAACTCGTCACCGATCGGGAAAATGAAATCCACCTTGGCGTAGGCTTTCAGATCCTCCATACGAAACTCGCCGAATCCGTCAGGCTCGATTACCCAATCATCCTTCGTAACAAGAGCTTCCTCAAACAGCCACTGCAGCCGCTCGCTTCGCAGGAAATTTTCAAGCCCGACGCGAACCGGTTCATAGATCTCGTTCTCGAAATCGATCTCATCGCGGACCCCGTAATAGACCTCATCGAAAAGCTTTGAGCGAAATATCGCGTAAGCCTCGCGATGGGCGTAATCGAAGAATCTCTCGATATCGATCTCAGCCGATGTCCTCTGCAGCCGCTTCAAGAGCGTCCGCAAGATCTTATGGCTGATGTTCCCGATCTCCAGCGGAACCGTCGTCAACTGAGACAGCTTCCTGATCTGCATCAGATCGCCGGCCACGTCATACTTCGCATACTTCTCGTAATAGTACTGCCGCTTGCAGCTCTGAAACGTTGAGTAGCGCGAATACGACCACCCCAGCACGTCCGTATATCCGAATTGTCTGATCTGTGTTGGCGGATGATCCATCTGGAACGTGAGCAATAAGTAGCGATCTAGTCTTCAGAATATACGAGTTACATATCGCCTGAAAATGCTTCCGAAATTCCGACAGCGATGTTAGACTCTCTCAGATTTTTATCTCATCTTACTAACTACCACGTAAATAAGATCAATGCTTCGAAAGTTCTCCACATTGTGTTTCGTCGTGTCTCTGCTGTTTGTCTCAGTCGTCTCACAAAGCCCGCAACAACAACGAGATCCAGCTGAAGAGAATCCGGTGATCGAAGAGTTAAAGGCGATCGCTGACGATGAGACTGTCGCCCGCTTCGTTTCTGCGACCCAGGCCATGGACAGCGGCCGCTACGAAGAAGCCGATTCGCTATACACCGAAGTTCTGAAGAAGGTTCCGGACTTCGCGCCTGCTTTGCGTCGCCTCGGATATACGTACGGCCACCTTGGCAAACGTCAGGAAGGACTCGCGCTGACCGCGAAGGCACTCGAGAAGAATCGCTCGGTAGGCAATCTGGGCGGCCGTGCTTCTATGCTCGTCTATTCCAGTTCTCCCGACTTCGTACCGTCACCGGCCGAGATCAAAGAAGCTGAATCTCTGGCGCGTGAGGCGTGGCAGAAGAGCGGTAACTCGGACGATGATGCAGGGTTCCTCCTAGCGGAAACGCTTATGATGTCGAAGAAGTACGACGAGTTCGTATCGCTGGCTCACACGCTTAAGGCCAAGTTTCCCGACTCAGGCGCAGCTGCCTATTACGAGGCAATGGCTCTCGCTGTAAATGACGACCTGAATGCCGCCGAGGCTGAGATCGCAAGAGCTAAGTCACTGGGTGCGCCTGCAGAAGCGTTTACGCAGCTTGAGTCCGGGATACAGCAGGCGCGCGATGATGCCTTCTTCGGACTCGGACGCTTTCGGGGTTATTTTTCTGCTGCGCTTGGCATCGTCGGCGTGTGGGCGGTCGGCCTCGTCGCACTGTTTGTGATCGGCTGGTATCTATCGAGAACGACGCTTCGATCGATCGAAACATCAGACCCGAACGATATTACCGGTCAGGCATTGTCTTCGCTAAAGCGGTTCTATCGTGGTGTTGTGTCGATCGCCGGTATCTATTACTACATCTCCCAACCGGTAGTAATTTTCCTCATTGTTCTGTTCACTGGTGCCGTCGTGATCGGATTTCTATGGGTCGGACGCATTCCGATCTATTTTGTCCTGGTTTTGGTCTTCGCCGGCGGGGCCTCCATCTACCATATGCTCAGAACGCTGGTAACTCGGCCGAAGATCGAAGATCCGGGCAGGGCATTGACTGAGGCAGAGGCACCCGCACTTTGGCAGCTCGTCAGAAAGGTAGCGGAAACGATCAATACAAGGCCGGTGACCGAGATCCGTATAACACAAGGTACTGATCTCGCCGTATACGAACGCGGGAGTTTCCGGGCAAAGATGTCGGACCAGGCCGACCGGATCCTCATTTTGGGCGCTGCCGTACTCAACGATTTCGATCAAAACGCCTTTCGTGCTGTAGTGGCACACGAATATGGACATTTCTCGAATCGGGATACCGCGGGCGGGGATATCGCCCATCGCGTAAATGTCGACATCATACGAGTGGTCGAAGCAATGGTTGCGAGCGAGACGAACACGATATATAACGTGAGCTTTCACTTTCTTCGGCTTTTCCATTTCCTTTTCCGGCGTATTACTCACGGAGCATCCAGATTGCAGGAAGTGCTTGCTGACCGAGTCGCCGCCTACTATTTTGGAGCGGACTCCTTTCAAGAAGGCCTGCGTCATGTCATCCGCCGAGAGTTGGAGTTTACTCGCCTGGCGGATAAGGAGATCGGCTCCGCGCTGCGCGGAAATCGAGCGTTTTCAAATCTCTACGACCTAGAGATCGGAGACGATTCCGACCGTCTGTCGATAGAGGAAGAGTTCAACCGCAGCCTTGAACAAGAGACCACTGAGGATGACACGCACCCAAGTCCCAAGGACCGTTTTAGGTATATCGAAGGTGCCAGAAGCGCCGAGGTAGAACATCTGCACGGAAAAGTATGGGAACTCTTTTCCGACCGTTCTGCAATTACAAGCGAGATGAATGCTGTGATCGAGAAGCTCGTACGGCCGAGCTACTCGACGGACAGCACACTCGGACTCTGATCGATACCTTTCGTCTTTTCGGGATGCGAAGCTAAAATAATAGTTTCGCAATGTTTCAGTCTATCCATTTCGAATCAAAGGGCAGGGCGACGACGAATGCGTCGAGGCCAGAGGTGATCGCGGCGCTCAAAGCTATCGTTGGCGAGTACAATGTTGTTGTCGATCCAACGCAGGTTGAGCCGTACGGTGCCGACGCCGTGAAGGAGAAGTTTCCGCCCGAGGCGGTCGTGTTTCCCGAATCGACGGCCGAGATGGTCGAGATACTTAAGCTCGCGAACGAACAGGTCTTTCCAGTGACAGCTCGCGGCGGCGGCGTTGGGTACACGGGCGGAGCGGTTCCCGTGGACGGAGGGATCGTGATCGGCACGGATCGGATGAAAACGATCATCGAGATCAGCGCGGACGATCTTTACGTCATCTGTCAGCCCGGATTGACCACGTACGAAGTTCAGCAGGCCGTCGGTGAACAAGGCCTGATGTTCGCACCCGATCCCGCGAGCTACAAAGACAGCTTCATCGGCGGTAACATCGCCGAGAATGCCGGCGGAATGCGGACGCCGAAGTATGGCGTGACGAAGCACCACGTACTCGGGCTTGAAGTCGTCACCGCGACCGGAGAAGTGATCCGAACCGGCGGCAAGACCGTGAAGAACGTCGTCGGATTCGACCTGACCGGCCTGATGTGCGGCAGCGAAGGCATGCTCGGCATTATCACCGAAGCAACGCTGAAACTCCTCCCGATGCCCGAAGCCACCTCGACCGTTCGGGCGAATTTCCATTCGATGGAAGCCGCGTGCAAGGTCCTTACCAAGTTCACGCCCGAAGGATTGCTGCCGATGGCAATGGAGGTGATCGACAAACACTGCGTAGCCGCGATCGAAGAGAATTTTGCGTTCGGCCTATCGAAGGACGCCGGCGCGATCCTGCTTGTCGCAGTCGATGGTTCGCGTGAAGAGGTCGAGCGAAACGCCGTAACCATCGAGCGGATCATAAACGGGAACGGCGGCTTTGACGTGCTACGGGCGAAGTCGAAAGTGGAAGAAGACAAGCTCTGGGACGTCCGCCGAGCGATAAGCCCAAGCCTGATGAAATACGGCACGCTCAAGATCAATGAAGATGTCGTCGTCCCGCGGTCCAAAGTGCCCGAGCTGGTCGCCCGCATCGAGGAGATCGGCAAACGCCACGACACGTTTGTTGCCAACTTCGGCCACGCCGGCGACGGCAACATTCACGTCAATTTCGTCGTCGACCGCGACGACCCCGCCGCCATCGCCCGAGCACGCGAATGCGTCTCCGAAACCTTTAAACTTTCCGTCGAGCTCGGCGGCACAATCTCCGGCGAACACGGCATTGGCTACGTCAAATCACAATACATGCACTACGCCATCGACCGCCCCACACTCGAAATAATGAAAGGCATCAAGCGCATCTTCGACCCCAACGGCATCCTGAATCCCGGCAAGATGTTTGTGTGATAGAATCGCTTTGATGACTCGTCAAATATCAGATCGAATCACGGTAAATCCGAAGCAATGCGGAGGCCATCCATGCATTCGTGGTATGCGTATTCGCGTCTCTGACGTGCTCGATCTGTTTGCCGCCGGCCTATCTCCTGAGCAGATCCTCGACGAAATGCCCGACCTTGAAGCAGAAGATCTACAAGCGGCTCTCCAATACGCATCGAACCGCGTTAATCACGCCATTCTAATTGCTGCATGATCTGGATCGACGCGCAGCTTTCCCCGTCAATTGCTGCATGGATCACGGCCGATCTCGGCATCGATGCAAAAGCTCTTCGTGATCTCGGACTTCGAGATTCGGAAGATGAGGATATCTATCTAGCGGCGCGCAACGCGAACGCCATCGTGATGACGAAGGATAGCGATTTTGTTCTCCTATTGGAACGTTTTGGTCCGCCTCCGAAGGTCATACTTCTTACATGTGGAAACACTTCCAACGACTCGCTAAAGAAAATACTTACAGCCACGCTTTCGGAAGCACTACAACTTCTCGATCGAGGTGATTCACTTGTCGAGATCGGTTGACGCCAAGATAGATGAAGCAAGTTTTTACGATTTCTGTTTGCTTGCTCCTTTCGATCGGTTGTATCGCGCAATCCACAACCTGGAAACTCGACAACCTCAAAAAGATCGGCGGGCACAAGATCGAGATCCTCGGTCAGCCGAAGATCATAAAGACTGACAACGGCAAGGCGATCGAGTTTGACGGTGTTGACGATGGCATCTTCATCGAAACGAATCCGCTAGCCGGAGCGAAGCCGTTCACCATCGAGGCGTTCTTTCGTCCGGACGCTGACGGCCCCGCGGAGCAGCGTTGGCTTCATGTCGAAGATCTTGAGAACGTCGAAAGTCGCGCGATGCTTGAGACCCGCGTAAGCGGCGATCTGTGGTTTCTCGACACCTTTCTCAAGTCCGGCGATAACCGCCTGCCGCTCTTTGCCGAGAATTTCAAGCACGCGACCGGCCGCTGGTACCACGTCGCGCTCGTTTACGATGGCACCGAGATGCGGCACTACATCGACGGCAAACTCGAACTCTCCGGCAAGATCGCAATGAAATCATTCGGCCGCGGCCGCGTTTCGATCGGCGTTCGGCAGAACAAAGTGTACTGGTTCAAAGGAGCGGTTCGAAAGGTGAGATTCTCACACAAGGCACTTACGCCCGAACAGTTCCTGAAGAAGTGATGCGAGTGTAGGGTCGTGACCCGTTCAGAGCATCCGTCACGAAATTCGCCACGCCGCCATTCACTATCCACGTCTCGATTCCTTCGCGTTGACACAATATCGCAGCCTCTAGTTTTGAGTTCATTCCACCCGTTCCTAATCCCGAATCGCGCTCTTCGACGAGCGCTCGGGCATCGACAATATTGGTGACTTCTTCGATCAGCTGAGCGTCAGCGTGCAGATGCGGATTCTTATCGAACAGGCCGTCGATGTCGCTTGCGAGCACGAGGAGATCGGCTCTAATCAATACAGCGACGAGGGCCGAAAGCTTGTCATTGTCACCGAGTAATATCTCCTCGACGGCGGTCGTGTCGTTCTCGTTTACGATCGGGAGATAGTGGTACTTGATCAGCTCTTCGATCGTGTTGAGCGTGTTCTGTCGCGACGTTTCATTCTCAAAGTCGCGATAGGTCATCAGGCACTGTGCCGTCGGAATTCCGAGGTCGCCGAGCACCTCGTTGTACGTCCGCATCAGCAGCGGCTGGCCGATTGCCGCCATCGCCTGTTTCGATTCGATCGGCTTTCCCGCGTCCTTGATATTGATGTACTGCTTCGCCGCCGCGATCGCTCCGGACGAGACGAGCACCGTGTCATATTCATCGCGAAGCGCCAGTATTTGGCGGCCGATGTCCTCGATCTTGCCGCGAGATATCAGACGCGTTCCGCTCGTCAGTGTTGATGTCCCGATCTTCAGGACGAGTCTCTTTTTCATGCTCAAATTCAAACAGGATGAACAGGATACGGAGGATATTGTTCTTGCGGTTTCGCCATCCTATTTATCCTGTCTATCCTGTTAAATTTCTTTCTTCCTCGGTGAATTGCAGATCAACCTCTAACGTGCCCGTCACCAAATACGAACCACTTGTTCGTCATCAAATGCTCCGCGCCCAGCGGCCCGCGAAAGTGCAATTTCTGCGTCGATATCGCGATCTCAGCCCCGAGGCCAAGTTCGCCGCCGTCAGTAAATCGCGTCGAAGCATTGTGATAAACCGCCGCGCAATCGACGTGCTTCATAAACTCTTCTGCCGTCGTCGCGTTCGACGTGACGATCGTTGCCGAGTGTCGGCCGGAGTGCCGATTGATCTTCTCGATCGCTTCGTCCAAACCGTCAACGACCCCGATCACTATCTTCGCCGAGAGAAATTCCTCATTCCAGATCTCAGCGCTCTCGATCGGCTTGATCGACGAATTGAGAGCACACGCCTCTGCATCTCCGAAAATTTCGATGGAGATCGACAAAAGTTCAGCGACAAGATCACCCACCAACTCAACGACCTTCGGTGCATCGCGATCGACCAAGATCTTGTCCAGCGCATTGCACACGCTCAGCCGCGATTTACCATCGACTGCGATCCTTACCGCCATCTCACGATCGCATTCACTATCGACGTACAAAAAATTATTCCCGCGTCCGCTTACAATAACCGGGGCCGACGAGTTCTTGAGGACGAAATCGATGAGGGCATCACCGCCGCGAGGGATGACGAGGTCAAAGTTTTCGCGCTTTCCCGCTATCAACTCACGAGTCTCTTCGCGTGAAAGGTCGAGATACTGAACTCGATCGGAGTGCGATCCAAGAGCACGGTGCCAAAGATCAACCAACAGCAGATTCGTGTTCCGGGCTTCCTTCCCACCTTTCAGCAAGATTCGATTGCCGCCCTTCATCGCGATCGCGGCCGCTTCGATCGTCACGTCGGGCCGGGCTTCGTAGATGATCAGCACAGTTCCGAACGGCACCTTTCGATTCTCGATCCGCAGCCCGTCTTCACGTACGTGGGATGAAACAACAAAACCTTCCGGATCCGCTTGAGCAGCCACACTCGCCACCGAACGTATCATCGCGTCGATCTTCGCCTCGTTCACTTTCAGCCGATCGATGATGACGGGATCGTCCGCCGGACACGCCGCGAGATCTGCCGCGTTTGCCGCCAGAATCGCCGCACGGTCAGAGTTCAGCAATGATGCGAGCGTTCGAAGTATGTCCTGCTTATTTAAATCCGCCATTAAAACAAGTTATTATCCTTTCACCATGAAACTATTCTCGCTTATAGCTTTAAGCCTCGCAATCATGTGCGTTTCGCAGGTAACCGAAGCGCAAACCAAGACCATCATTCTCGTCCGCCACGCCGAGAAGGCAGACGCGACGAGCCAGGATCCCGAGTTGTCCGCCGAGGGGAAACAGCGTGCCGAACGGCTCGTAAAGGTCGCGGGCAAATATAAACCCGGAGCGTTCTATTCGACCAACTTCAAACGCACGCGCGACACGCTCGCACCGCTCGCCGCGAAACGAAAGCAGCAGGTCGCGATCTACGACGCCCGCAAACCCGCAGAACTGCTCGACCTGATCACCAAGAGCAAGATCAAACGACACATCGTCGCCGGCCACAGCAACACGGTTCCCGGCCTCGCGAACTTCATTGCCAAGAAGGACGTGTTCAAGAATCTCGACGATTCCGAGTACGGCGTTATCTGGGTGATCCGAATGAAGGACGGCCAGATCGTCAAGACTGAGGTGCTACCCTACTAGAATGATGAAAGCTCCGGCCATCGGTTTCGCGTTCCTTTTCTTCGCGGCTGCGTCTTTCGCACAGTCGCCGACCGAGATTTTCTGGAGCGAGCTGAAGAAACTCTGCGGTAAGGCATACGCAGGATCGATCGTGGCCGACACTTCACCGAGTCCGGATTTCAACGGCAAGGCAATGGTGATGCATGTCCGCTCGTGTGAGGCCGACCGCGTTCGCATCCCGTTCTTCGTCGGTGAGAATCGCTCGCGTACGTGGGTACTAACGCGAAAAGGAAACCGCATAGAACTTAAGCACGACCACCGTCATGAAGACGGGACACCAGACAAAGTTACGATGTACGGCGGCTCGACGAGCAATCCGGGCGAACCGACGCGACAGTTCTTTCCCGCCGACGAAGATACGACACGTGTGGTCGCCCCGCCCGCGGGGAAAGCTCCGTCCGCCGCCGCAAACGTCTGGTGGATCGATCTCGTCCCCGGCGAACACTTCAGCTACAACCTTCGCCGTCTCGGCGGCGAACGCCTGTTTACGGTCAAGTTCGATATCACAAAAGAGGTAACTGCCCCGCCCGCTCCGTGGGGCTGGAAAGACTAAATGCTCTATCAGGTCTTCGATCCGCCCCCGAACCTCGCACCCTACGTGCGATTCTTTTGGGCGCTCGAGGCCGATGTCGAACCCGGCGAAGAGTTCGTGCATCGCTCGATGGCCGACGGCTGCGTCGAGATGGTCTTCCACTATCGCTCCGCCTTCGACGAAATCACACATGACGAGGTGATCGAAGCCTCACCATTCGCGAGTATACAAGCCCAATCGACCCGCCATCGCCGATTCGTCACCCGCGAGAGTTTCGGCATCTTCGGCGCATATCTCTTCCCGTTCGCGATCCCGCGGCTCTTCGGCTTTCCCGCATCCGATTTCACCAACATCTCGCCCGACCTCGCGTCGGTTTTCGGCAAGGAAGGTTCGCTGCTCGACGAACAAATGTGTACTGCCCCGACCAACGAAAACCGCATCGCTATCGTCAGCGAATTCCTAAGCTCTAAGCTCACCGCGACAAACCGTGAACTCCCAACCATCTACCGTTCCGTCCATTCCGTACTCGCAAACAAGGGCACATTAGCGGTCGAATCTCTAGCCGCGGAACACAACCTCTCCAAACGCCAATTCGAACGCCGGTTCAAAGATCTCGCCGGACTCTCGCCAAAGCTTTATTCACGCGTCGTCCGCTTCCAGGCCGCGACGCAATTCAAACTCACCGCCACCCGCGATCTGACCGAGATCGCCTACGCATGCGGCTACTACGACCAGTCACATTTCATCAATGATTTCCGCGAATTCTCGGGATACACGCCCAAGGAATACTTCTGGAACGCCGCCGAAGGCACCCAATATCTCGACACCGAACAGATGTCGCATTTTTCCAATTCCTAGAAAAAGGTTTGTCATAGAATTCTTTCAATGCAGCTTCTTAATAAGGAAACGAACGCTTGCATCTGATTTGCTCTGCGTCCTCCGCGAGCCCTGCGTTTAGAAATTCGTTGACGCAGAGACCGCAGGGTTCGCAGAGAAAATAAAAACAGGAAATGGAAAATGTATAACGAAGAACAAATAGAACAAGAATTACTAAAACTCGGCTCGGAATGGGCTGAGGCAATGGTCGCGAATGACGCGACGGCGATCGGCAGCTTTATGCATGACGACTGGGTGATCGTCTCCGAACGCGGTGTTTCTACGAAAGAACAGTTTTTGTCTTTCGTCGAATCGGGAGCATTAACGCACAGTGCTTTTGATATGAGCGGACACGCGCGGATCAAGGCTTACGGCGATATCGCGGTGCTGACCTGCCGCGTTGTCAATACCGCGCATTTTGGTGGGCAGACATTCGAAGCGGACGAATTCGCATCGGACGTTTTCCTAAAAGCTGACGGCAAATGGCTGTGCGTACACAGCCACATAACTGCGGTCGATAAAAATTTAGAACCGGTGAGGTGCGAGCCATGAATATTCCAAAGGGCCATCAGGCAATAATGCCGTATCTGATGTTGAACGACGCGACTGCGTTCGTTGAATTTATCAAGAAGGTTTTCGATGCCGAAATGATTCATGAAAGCATGCGTGACGGCGTGGTCGGTCACTGTGAGGCGAACATAAACGGCGGCACGATAATGTTTTCCAACAGCCGCGACGAATGGAAAGCCGCGACCGCGAACATGTTCGTTTATGTGACGGACGCCGACGCAACATACAAAAAGGCACTTGCTGCAGGAGCCGAAAGCGTTATGGAAATGTCCGACCTGGACTACGGCCGCAGCGGCGGCTTCACCGATCCGTTCGGGAACGTTTGGTGGCCCACAACCGTTCAGTGAGGTAATATCTACCGAAAAGTAGTAATTCCCGATACCACGCTTTCGTATAGGAGACAATATGGGAATACCTAAACACTACTCGCCCGTGATGCCGTACATGGTGCTTCGCGACGCGAAAAGTTTTATCGAATTTATCACCGCCGTTTTCGGCGCGACCGAAATGCTTCGCGTGAATCACGAGGATGGCGAGTTGATGCACGCAGAGTACGACGTAATGGGCGGAACCGTGATGTTCGGCCAATGCGGCGAGGAGTGGCCTGCCCTTCCGTGCGGTATGTTCGTTTTAGTGAAGGACGTCGACGGCGTTCATGCCAAAGGTCTCGCTAACGGAGCCGAGAGCAATCAGGAGCCCGGCGACCGCGGCTACGGACGCACCGCCGGCTTCATCGACCCCAACGGCAATCAGTGGTGGCTGAACGATCCCGAAAACATCGAAGGCTAAACGCAAAAAGAGCCGGGCGATCAAACCCGGCTCTTCAAAAACTAGGGTACAAATCCTTACTTCTTGTTCTTCTTATCCTTCGCGAAATAACCTTCGCGGTGCGTCACTTTCACCTTTTGCTTCGAGAGTTCAGGATTGGCGAGCTCGATCGTGATCCGACGATACGATCCGTCGAGAGCAGGATTGGTCGGTTCGTACGCGAGCAGATACTGTGACCGCATCTCTTCTTCGATCTGCTTGAACGCTTCGCGAAGCTCACGTTCGTTACGGGGGAAGAATGCACGTCCGCCGGTACGTTCTGAGATGCGCTTTAACGCACCTTCATCCACTCCCGAGTAAAAATTATCACCAATACCGACCGAATAGATCACGGCCTCCGCCCTCTGCGCCGCCTGAACGGCGTCGTCCAATTTTTTCCGGCCTGAAGTATTCACACCGTCGGACAAAAGAATGATCGCACGCCGCGTCTTGTCAGGAGAGAACCCGAGCACGTCCTCAGACGTCACCCAGATCGAATCCCAGATGGCCGTCGAACCCGCGACAGACGTTCCGGTGCCCGAGATCGGCGGTGTCGGAGCCATCACGCCTCCGCCGATGTATCCGGCCGGAGCCACAAATTTAACACGGTCGATCGCACGACGGAGCCGGGTCAGATTGCTCGTCATGCCCTGTTCGAGCGTCGATTCGCCCGTGAACGACACGACCGCGACCTCGTCCTTTTCCGGACGAATGAACGATTCAAGAAACGATATCGCCGCCATCTTTTCTTCCGGCAGCGTGCGCTCCTGCGAGATGCTGGTGTCGATCAGGATCGCAAGGCTCAATGGCAGGTCAACCTGCCGCGTAAACGCGACCACATCCTGCGGCTTTCCGTCTTCGAGTATGCGAACGTCTTCTTTTTTGAGCCCCAACAGCAAGCGGCGATCCTTATCCTGCGCCGTGAAAAGAATGTTCACGACCTCGGTATCGATGCGGATCTCCTCGTCTTCCGGATCGGGCGGCGTCGGCGTCGGCTTAGCTCCTGAGCTGGATTGCGCAGCCGTGTCGGGTGCATAATAGATCGCGCCCGCAAATCCCGCCATCAGCAAGCCAAGGAGTAAAAATGTTCTAACTCGATTCTTCATCTCTTGTCGGATGACCCGAATACTCCGGCGCGTTCGCCCCTATCGCAAACTGTCGCGGATCGCACGATAGCTCGACTTCGTCCTGATCTTGTATTTCTCAAGGCCTTTGTCCGTAAACCGCACTTCGATCTTCCGTGCTCGTCCATCGTAATTCTGATTGGCCGGACGATAGGTGATGATGTACTGGCCCTGAAGTTCCTTTGATATGCGTGTGAACGACCGCTCGAGTTCCGTCATATCGCCGGAGAAAAAGGCCTCTCCGCCTGTTTCTTCAGCAAGCCGCACCAAGTCCTTGTCGCCTTTGTCCTTCACGGTTCCCGCCTCGACACCTGGAACAGATCCGAGAAACCCCGCCTTTGTCGAGATCGCAAAGACGGTCGTTTCAGTGCGCTGCGCGATGTCGATAGCGTCCTGCAGTTCCGCACGGCTGAACGTATCGTCGCCGTCCGTGATGATCACGATCACGCGGCGGCCGGGAACAGAGCGGAGCTTCTCATCAGAAAACGTCCATACCGCATCGTACAGAGCCGTCTGCGAACCGGTCTTCTTCACCTTATCGACTGCCCGGTCTAGCAGGTCGAGCTTGTCGGTAAAATCCTGCTGAAGCAGTATCTGGTGATCGAACGTCATGAACGCAGCCTTGTCTTTGCGAAGGCGCGTCACGGTAAAGATAAAATTCTTCGCGGCCTCGCGTGAGAATTGCAGCTTACCCGCGGTCGAAGGCGAGGTATCCATCAATACCCCGACATACACCGGCGGATTCGTTGCGTCCGACGTAAAGAACGTCACTTCCTGCTGCACGCCGTCCTCGAATACCGCAAAGTCGCCACGCTTCAATCCGGCCACGAGATCCTTCTTGTTCGTCACCGTCACCGGCAGCCGCACCTCGAACGTACGCAGAGCGTCGTCCGGCGTCGCGGTCGGTACTTGAGCCGACGCGGAAACCGCCGATAAAAGGACTGCGGCCGTCAAAATGACTAAAAATGAAATTGCTTTCATAAAGCGAGAATTGCAAGAAACTCAACGAAATTCGATGCCTGAAAGGGCGTTTCTGTTGCCTCAGCGTGCAACTTAGGAGTATAGCAAAATCCGCATGATACGCCATTTTCAGCCCGTATTTGCTTGAGTCGCCGCTCGTAGTTAACATTTGACTCAGCCCGGTTTATGGATACCAACATCTTTCGCGAGTACGACATACGCGGCATCGTCGGCGAACAGCTGACGGACGAAACCGTCAACCAGATAGCACGAGCGATCGCGACGTTCTTCGCGCAGCGCGACGCGAAGCGTATCGCTGTCGGCTACGACGCACGGATGAGCTCGCCCGGATTCTGTTCGATCCTGACCGATGCTCTTGTCTCCGCCGGCTGCGATGCTGTGCAGATCGGTATGGTCCCGACGCCCGTTCTCTATCACACCGTCCACACAAAAGACGTCGACGGCGGCGTCATGGTCACCGGCTCACACAACCCGCCGAACCACAACGGATTCAAGATCGCCCTCGGCACAAAAACACTCTTCGGCGATCAGATCCAGGAGATCAAACGAATTGCACTAGACGAAATGCAGAGGCCCGCGCGTGAGCAAGGGCGTGATCAGGACTCGACGTCCCAGGCGGAAACACGACCGTCAGGGAGTGTGTCCGAGCTGGTCGTTCTCGACGCCTACATCACCGACATCACCGCCAAACTCAGCTTCGGCCCTCGCAAACTAAAAGCCGTGGTCGATGGCGGTAACGGAATGGGCGGCGTTACGGCGGTCCCGGCTTACGAGAAGCTCGGCGTCGAACTGATCAAACTTTTCACCGAACCCGATTCGAACTTTCCCAACCATCATCCCGACCCGACGGTGGAAGCAAACCTTCAGGATGTCATCGCCGCCGTTCGAGAAAACAACGCTGATGTCGGCCTCGCATTCGACGGCGATGGCGACCGGATCGGCGTGGTTGATGAGACGGGCCGCATCATTTGGGGCGACGAGCTGATGATCCTCCTCTCCCGCGAGATCCTCGCGGTTAATCCCGGCGCCACGATCATCGCCGAGGTGAAGTGCTCGCAAAATCTTTTCGAGGATATCGAACGCAATGGCGGCACTGCGATAATGGAGCGCGCCGGCCATTCGATCATAAAATCGCGAATGCAGGCGACCGGTGCGCTGCTTGCCGGCGAGATGAGCGGCCATATTTTCTTCGCCGACCGCTTCTACGGTTTCGACGATGCAACTTACGCCGGAGCACGCCTGCTCGAGATCCTGTCCAAAACTGACAAGCCACTCTCGCAGATGTTCGAAGGCATCCCACGAACTTTCTCAACACCCGAACTCCGCATCGACTGTCCCGACGAGATCAAGTTTGATGTTGTCGCAAAGATCGCCGAACACTTCGTTCAAACTCACAAGGTCATCACCATCGACGGCGCCAGAATAGTCTTCGAAAACGGCTGGGGACTCGTCCGGGCCTCCAACACCCAAGCCATCCTCGTCCTCCGCTTCGAAGCCGATTCGCCCGACCAACTCACCGCTATCCGCACCGAGGTCGAATCCGTGGTCAACGCCGCCGTCCAACAACTGGAAACTCGAAACTGACAACTCGAAACTGGCGCAAAACTCGCCTGACACTTTTCTACACAACACTCCGCGTAGATAGATGCGCCGACAAAGCGCCGCATTTATACATTTATACGGAGCATTTATGTTAAGGAAAGTCTCATCTACAACTCTTTGGGTCGCGATATTTCTTGTGATCGTTGCCGTCCAGGCCGTTTCCATGTTCGCCCAATCGAGCGACATTCACGGCTCGTGGAAGAACGGCAGCTTCGGAATGATCTCGTATCAGAACCGCACAACCGGAGCGACCAAACCAGGCCGCGGCAGCATCTTCACTTACAAGTTCAACCCTAACGGCACATACGAATTCGTCGGGTATATGGAGATCACGATGTACAACTGCACGACGACGTTGTTCAATTCGATCGCCGGACGGTACAAAGTGAACGGCTCGACCATTAGCCTCAACCCATCGAAGGATTTCTGGAAGAACACCAATTCCTGCGCGGCAAGCGGCAACAAGCAGCAGAACAAGGTCCCGACCAGACTGAGCATCAGCTACGAACGAAAGCAGGACGAGTACGGCAAAGAACTTCTCTGTATCACCGCGAAAGAAGGCGAGACCTGTTATCGAAAGGAAGAGTAGTCGCATCCCTTTGTTCCCAACGGAGGTCGCGGTTATATTGACTGCATGCTCAAACCCCGACCTTTTGTTCTTATCGCGATCCTTGCGTTCGCCTCATTTGCATTTGCTAATAGCCCGGCCGAGCTCGCGCGCTGGCAGCAGCAGGCCGCCAACGTGACCATCACCCGCGATACGTGGGGGATCGCCCACGTTAAAGGAAGGACCGACGCAGACGCGGTATTCGGAGCGATCTACGCTCAGGCCGAGGACGATTTCAACCGAATCGAGGTTAACTACCTAAACTCGATCGGCCGCCTCGCCGAAGCCGAGGGTGAAGGCGCGATCTGGAGCGATCTGCGACAACGCCTGTTTATGGACGAGGCCGAGCTCAAACAGAATTTCAACGAGTGCCCGGATTGGATGAAGAAGCTCTTGAACGCGTGGGCAGACGGCCTCAACTTCTATCTCGCCATGCATCCCAACGTGAAGCCTCGCGTCATCACTAAATTCGAACCGTGGATGCCGCTTTCCTTCAGCGAAGGAAGCATCGGCGGCGACATCGAATCGATCGACCTTCGCCAACTTCGAGGGTTCTACGATAAAGCCGCGATGGCAACCGTCGCCGCCACCCAGAAAGATACGTTCCCCGAACCGCTCGGCTCGAACGGCATCGCGATCTCGCCCAAGAACACGAAGGACGGCAAGGCTCTGCTGCTGATCAATCCACACACGTCGTTCTACTTTCGTTCAGAACTTCAGATGACGAGCGACGAAGGCTTGAACGCTTACGGCGCATCGACCTGGGGACAGTTCTTCATCTATCAAGGCTTCAACGAACGCCTCGGCTGGATGCATACGTCGAGCGACGTCGACGCTATAGACGAATGGCTCGAAACTGTCGTGAAGAAGGACGACAAGT
The DNA here is from genome assembly GCA_040081025.1 of Pyrinomonadaceae bacterium. Lineage (GTDB taxonomy): Bacteria > Acidobacteriota > Blastocatellia > Pyrinomonadales > Pyrinomonadaceae > OLB17. The sequence continues at coordinate 30,912 of JBEBGW010000003.1, forward strand.
ATGCTTACAAACACGGCACGACTGAGCGTCCGATGACCGCGAAAACGATTACCGTTCCATACAAGTCGGGCAGCGATACCTCACAGAAAACGTTCGTCACCTATCGCACACATCACGGCCCGATCATTCGAGCCGAGGGCGGCAAATGGGTCAGCATCGGCCTGATGCACGAACCGGTGAAAGCGTTAATGCAGTCGTACGGCCGGACAAAGGCAAAGAATCTCGCGGAGTTCAAGAAGATAATGGACCTCCATGCTAATTCGTCTAACGCGACACTCTACGCCGATGCTGATGGAAACACTGCGTACTTCCATCCGAACTTCATTCCGAAACGCGACACGAAATTCGACTGGACTAAACCCGTTGATGGCAGCGACCCCGCGACCGATTGGGGTAAGCTCCTAACGATGGAAGAATCGCCGTCCCTCATTAACCCCGCGACCGGTTGGGTCTACAACTCGAATAACTGGCCGTGGTCCGCCGCCGGCGCAAGCAGCCTCAAGCAGTCTGATTATCCGAAGTATGTCGATAACGGCGTCGAATCGGCCCGCGGAATCCACGCCATCCGCCTGCTGGAAAACAAGAAAGATTTCACGCTCGAATCGCTCAACGCCGCTGCATACGATAGTCAGGTGCCGTGGTTCGAAAAACCGATCCCGGCGCTAGTCAAAGCATGGGACGCTCTGCCCGCGACCGATCCGCTGAAAGTGAAACTGTCCGATCAGATCAAAACGCTGCGGGCATGGGATATGCGCTGGTCGACGTCGTCCGTCCCGACTTCGCTCGCCGTCTTCTGGGCTGAGAACATCGCACCGACTGTCGCAGCAAACGCACGTCGCGATGGCATCTCGATAGAAGAATATCTCGGCACGAAAACTCCAGCCGACCAGCTTCTGCGTGCGCTCGAAAAGGCGTCAGACAAACTCACAGCCGACTTCGGAAAATGGCAGACGCCGTGGGGCGAGATCAATCGATTTCAACGCATCTCCAACGAGATCAATCATCCGTTCGACGATTCGAAACCGAGCATCCCTGTCGGCTTCACATCCGGCAACTTCGGCTCACTCGCGTCCTTCGGAGCCCGTCCATATCGCGATTCGAAAAAGATCTATGGCTCATACGGCAACAGCTTCGTCGCTGTGGTCGAGTTTGGAAAGACCGTGCGCGCCAAGGCTGTCACAGCCGGTGGCGAGAGCGGTGACCCGGCGTCAAAACATTTCAAAGATCAGGCCGATCGCTATTCGACGGGCAGCCTCCGCGACGTATACTTTTATCCATCGCAGCTAGGCGGAAACACCGCGCGGAAATATCAGCCCGGAAAGTAACCGAAACGCAGAACAATCTGGCACATGTTCACGTAGGAAATGTCAGCTATGAAGAGAAATTCGCACAAGATCGCATCGCTTTTCCTCGCCATCACGGGGATCGTTTCGGCAGTCGCGGCACAAGATGTCGTAGCGACCGACGACATTCGGCCAAAGGTCGATGAGTATATGAACGCACGGCTCGCGGCAAAGAACGTCGGCGGTTCGATCATGATCGCGAAGAACGGACAGATGATCGTCTCGAAAGGTTTCGGCCTCGCGGATGTCGCCGCAAACACGCCGATCTACGGCGACACCAAGTTCCGCATCGGCTCGATCACGAAGCAGTTCACCGCCGCCTCGATCCTGCTGCTGCAAGAGGACGGGAAGCTCAACGTCGAAGATCCGTTTTGCAACTATATGGAATCGTGTCCCGACGCTTGGAAACCGGTGACGATCCGCAACCTCGCGACGATGTCGTCCGGCATCCCGAGCTTCACCGGCCTGCCGGAGTTTCGCGAGCTTCGCAAAAAAGATATGAAGCCCGCCGAATCCATCGGGCTCGTAAAAGATCTGCCGCTCAAGGCCAAGCCCGGCGAGGTGTTCGAATACAGCAACACTAACTACATCATTCTCGGAATGATCGTCGAGAAACTTTCGGGCAAGACATACGAACAGTTCCTCGCCGACCGCATCACGAAACCGCTCGGCCTAAAGAACACCGGCTACGATCACGGTAAAGAGCGTCTCAAACTTTCAGCCCTTGGCTATTCGCTAAAGGAGGACGCGGTCGTGCCCGCCGAGGTCGCGAGCATGATGGTCCCGTTCTCGGCCGGATCGCTCTATTCGACCACCGGCGACCTCCACAAATGGAACGTAGCGCTTCACGGCGGCAAGCTTTATAAAAAGCCCGAAACGCTCACGCTAATGCTCACGCCGAGCAAGAACGATTACGCGTTCGGACTCAACGTCCGCACCGACAGCAAAGGCCGCAAGCGCATTTCACATGGCGGAGGCATCGAAGGATTTCTTTCCGAAGCCGCGTATTACCCGAACGATAAATTGTTCATGGCCGTCCTCGTCAACAACGACCGAGCACCCGCAGGCGAGGTCATCCGCACCCTGACCGCGATCTACGACGGCGATAAATACGTCCTCCCCAAGAAGCGCGTCGCAGTAAAAGTAGACGTCGCGATACTCGACAAATACGTCGGCGAATACGAAATGTCGCCAGAGATGAAGTTCAAGTTCACACGCGAAGGCGACGGCCTCGTGCTCTTACCGACCGGCCAGAGCAAGGCGCAGGTCTACGCCGAATCCGACACCGAGTTTTTCCTTAAGGTCGTCGAGGCGAGCTTTAAATTCGAGAAAGACGCGAGCGGCAAGGTCACAGGGATCGAGTTCACCCAAGGCGGACGCACCTCCAAGATGCGAAAGCTTTGAGCCGTAATTGCGAGCGTTTTTGCGATTTAAATGAGGATCTCTGAAGGACACTCAGGGCGCCGAACAAGTGATTTCCGTTTTGTGTTTTCCTGCATTTTTCTGTGTTTTCTGTGGTTCTGCCTTTGATGTCGAGCCGCAGAAGACGCTACGAACACGAAGTCCAAACGCTTTCGGACATCCTCATCTCGATTTATGAAAAAGATTGCATTCATGTCTCTGCTGCTTGCTCTCATCGCAGCGGCCGCATTCGCTCAGGCGAAACCGAAATTCAGCTACGCCGCGCAGAAGAAGCTCATTCCTGTCGACCTCGGCCAAGTGTACCTTGGAATGCCGCTCAAAGACTTCGCCGCGCGCATCGACATCACCAAAGCCGAAGCCGATGACCGCTTCGATTGGCTCGAACTCGAGATCCCCTTGGCGAAGGGAAACGTCACGGGCCTGAGCGTCCGCGTCCACGGACTTTCGATGGAGGAAAAGGCCGCGATACTGCACGAGGTTAAGGTAAAAAAGAAGGGCGATACCGGCGAGGAATACGAGACTGACGGTAAGCAGATCAAACCCGGAGCCGTACTCTCGAAAGGGTTTGTCTACGCGATATACGTGGATTTCAAAAAGGATTTCGACCTAAAGAAACACGTAAACGCCACCTACAGTCGTGGCGAAGTGCGAAAGCCCGATGACCAGTATCACTTCTTCGACACACAATGGACCAAGAAAACACCCGACGGACTCACGTGGCTCATCCGCGCGTTTCACGAAGATGGTCGTCGCAGCCTCCAACTCCTCGGCCGCATCGACGGGACCGAATGGGATCCCGGCGTCTAAGCTTTCTTCTTCGACCTCTGATACTTCGCGACCGACACGATCGACGAGATCGCGTTTGCGATCCGCGCTTCGTTGGAAAATGAATTAAAGAGCGGCGTTTCTTCGCGGAGTGTCTGCTCGCTCACGCCGGTAAGAAACATCCCTTCCTGCCGCAGCACAACGTGATAACTCTCGCCCTCGTCTTGTGTAACCGTCTTCACATACGCCCCCGTGAACTGGTCCATCGAACCTTCGATGACTTCCTTTCGGTGAACGAACCGCCGCACGAACCGATAACTGTCTGTAGCAAGATCGAAATAGTAAGCCTCGCGGATCGGCTGCATCGCCGCAACCACCAGACACGCGATCCCGACGAAAGCGCAAACAATAAGTCCCGATAGCGCGTCGCTGCCCATGGCCCTCACTACCAGCACGAAGATCACGACCATCCCCGCAAACCCGGCCAGACAAAACAACATCACCCACGTCGGCCGGTAGTCCTGCACCACCAGATTCTCCGATCGCAGATAAACTCGAACCGGCGACGCGAACGCGAGCATGTCGGTGATCTTCTCGATCATAGGGCGGGAACTATATCAAATCGCTTAGTCGCTCGTATCGTGAAGCGGAATCGCGAGAAATGTTGCGATCGCGTTACCGATGCGCGTCTCGGCAGAGTGGGAGTTCATTATTGCCGGCGTGCCTCTAAGCGGCTGTTCGGACGAACCGCCGCGCGTCATGCCGTCCTGTAAAAGGCTGACCTTGTATAGCGGACTTGAGTTTTCGTCCTGCCCGACTTCCAAATGAACCCGCACCGCTCGAAACTGGCCGAGGCTGCCTTGGATCACGTCTTTCTTGTACAGAAACTGCCGCTCGAACCGATAGCTGTCACTCTTCCGATCGAAATAGTAGACTTCGCGCAACGTCCCCTTAAGCCCGAACACAACAAATGCGGTGGCTAACAACAGCAAGGCCCACATCCCCGCCGAATCCAGACTAAACTTGACGCCGAGCAGAAATAGTATCAGCGCGATCCCGAGCATAATGACGCCGGTCAACCCGAACAGCAGCAACCATGTCGGACGATAGTCCCTGATCACCAGGCTTTCGGGTCGATCGATAATGCGAACGGGCATCGCGAATGCGATCATGTCCCTGATCTTCTCGATCATTTGGGGATATCTTACACTGAATTTCCGCCGCGAGCGCAGAAGCTCAGTCGCTTGTGTCGTGAAGCGGAATCGCGAGAAATATTGCGATCGCGGAACCGATGCGTGTAGCGTTAGCGTGTGTACCGAGAATGGGGCGGTCTTCCCGCAGCGGTTGTTCGTATCCGCCGCCGAGCGTCATTCCATCCTGAAGAAGGCTGACCGCATATCGCCAAGAAGTATTTCTCTCACCGTCGTGCTCGATATGCTTGTGGACGCGCACGGCTCGAAACTGGTCAAGCCCGCCTTCGATCACGTCTCGTTTGTAAATGTACCGCCGAACGAAGGCATAGCTGTTCGTCGTCTTGTCGAAGTAGTAACTCTCAAATATCGGGCCGCGAAACGCGACCACCAAACACCCAAGCGTAAATACGCCCGTCATCCACATCCCCATCGAATCGATCCCGATGTCAGTACTCAACAAATACGAAACGAATGCAACAGCGAAAACGACAAACCCAACCGCTGCCAAAAACCCAGCCCAAGTCGGCCGATGATCGCGCACCTCAAGACTATCCGCCCGCCGGATCACCCTCACCGGCACCACAAACGCCAACATGTCACGGATCTTTTCGATCATGCTCGATCATTTATTTCACAACAACAGTCAGCGACTTCGTTTGACCGCAGAATCCGCAACCATCGTCAACCGCCGCGGTGATCGTGTAGGTTCCGGATCGAACGCCGGTCAGATCCCATTTGACCTTCGATCCAGTGCCGACAATTCGCCCACCTGTCACAGTGTAGCCGTACGTGAGAAGGTCATTCTCTTGATCGAAGACTGTCGTCACCACATCGATCTGCTTGGCGGTCACAGCGCTTATCTCATCGAGGCTCAAAGTCATACCGGTAACGTTTGCCGGTCCGCAGCTGATTATGTTTCGCTCTTTGAGCTTCGACTTCCCAAACCAGCTCTTTTCGTTGATAAACTCTTTCGCCAGATCGTTCTTGCAATGCTTTGCTTTCGATCGTATAGACGGAAATACGTCGGGAACTCGACCGCATCGCCATCGACTCGTACCGCGATCCCTTCTGTCTTGCTATGGAAGATAAACTGGTCATCGTCGTTATCGAATATCTGCTCTTTCAACAACGGGGCGAGGTTGATCCGTACGTCAGAGGGCTTCACTTTCGTTTCTTCCTCGATCCGAATTCCTACTGCCTGGCCGGCCGCGACATCCCAAATTTGATCATCGTCATCCTCAGAGCAGCCGCCGCCGGAATAGGTGATTTTGACTTGAGTCTCACCAAATGAAAATTCGTCCGACGTCTCGTCCGAACTATCGAGAGTAAAATCGTGAAAAACTTTCCGCACGGCCTCGCGGTCGTCGGTCAGCATCTTGACCGACCGCGCCCGTTCGAGCACCCGCTCCTGATACTGTCCGAACGCTAGAGCGTTACACGCGAGCAAAAGGAGAATTGAGACGAACGATCCGTGAATCGGGGGAAGATGCATACGAGGAGTTTAGACCATGTGTCAACGGGAAGAGTCGCGACCGCATCGTCGGTGTTGAAGAGGGTAAAGGTTGAGGAGGAGATTTGATCGGCGTTGTGTTTTGCATCTGCGTGCAAACACGACGCCCCTTCGCTTGCCAAGAAAGGCGCGCAACTGGAGTCCAAAAGCGCGTTTCAAAATACTCTAAGTGTGGTTTCCGAAGCTAGTTTCAGCCCCGCAGAACCCGAAAACCGAGCAACTCGCGATAGTCTTTCGGACTAGCTCTCGTTCACCTTGAGCACGGCGAGGAAGGCTTCCTGGGGGATCTCGACTCTTCCGACCTTCTTCATCCGCTTCTTGCCTTCTTTCTGCTTTTCAAGCAGCTTCCGCTTTCGAGAAATGTCACCGCCATAGCATTTGGCGATCACGTTCTTGCCCATCGCCTTGACGGTTTCGCGGGCGATGACCTTGTTCCCGATCGCCGCCTGGATCGCGACCTCGAACATCTGACGCGGGATAAGCTCTTTCATTTTAGCAGTTAGCAGCCGCCCCTTAGACGCCGCCGTGTCCGTATGGAGGATCACCGAAAGGGCATCGACCGGCTCTCCGGACACCAAAATGTCGAGCTTCACTAGCTTCGATTCCTGATAGCCCGACAGATGATAGTCGAGCGACGCATAACCCTTTGAAACGCTCTTCAATCGGTCGTAAAAATCGAGCACGATCTCGTTCAGCGGCAGTTCGTAAACGAGCATCACGCGGTTCGTCGTGATGTACTCAAACTTTTTCTGCACCCCGCGTTTTTCGTCAAGCAGCGGCAGGATCCCGCCTAAATAGTCATCGTTCGTCAGGATCGTCGCCTCGATAAATGGTTCCTCGATCTTCGTGATTCGGCCTGTATCCGGCATTTTCGACGGCGAATCGATCTCGGCGACCTCGCCATCGGTCGTCGTCACGCGATAACGCACGCCCGGGGCCGTCGTTATCAGGTCGAGGTTAAATTCACGCTCAAGCCGCTCCTGGACGATCTCCATGTGCAGCAGGCCCAGGAATCCGCAGCGAAAGCCGAAGCCAAGAGCGGTGGAAGATTCCGGCTCAAAGAAGAAGGAAGCATCGTTCAGCCGAAGCTTTTCCATCGCGTCCCGCAGGTCTTCGTATTGTGCGGCGTCGATCGGATAAAGCCCCGCGAAAACCATCGGCTTTACTTCCTGAAAGCCAGGCAGCGGTTCGGTAACCGGCCGTGCCGCATCAGTGATCGTATCGCCGATCTGCACGTCCGCGACTGTCTTGATCGATGCGGTTATGAATCCCACTTCGCCCGGACCAAGCTCGTTGATCGGCGTTGGCCGCGGGCGATTAACTCCAATGGTCTCAACCAGATACTCTCGTCCGGTGTTGAAGAATCTGATCTTTGTGCCCTTACGGATCGTCCCGTCGATAACGCGGAAAAGCACGATCACGCCTCGGTAAGAATCGTACCAACTGTCGAATATCAAGGCTTTCAACGGCGCATCGCGCTCACCTTTCGGCGGCGGGATCTTTCTGATGATCGATTCCAAAACCTCTTCGACTCCAAGCCCAGTCTTTGCCGAGGTCAAACACGCCTCACTTGTATCGAGCCCGATAATATTCTCGATCTGCTCCTTGATACGGTCCGGCTCGGCCGACGGCAGGTCGATCTTATTAAGCACCGGGAGAAGCTCAAGATCGTTCTCGATCGCAAGATACGTGTTCGCAAGTGTCTGAGCCTCAACACCTTGCGACGCATCGACGACGAGCAATGCACCCTCACAAGCCGACAGCGACCGCGAAACCTCGTAAGAAAAATCGACGTGGCCCGGCGTATCGATCAGGTTTAGGACGTAGTTTTTCCCGTCCTTCGATTTGTAGTCGAGCCGCACGGCGTGGGCCTTGATCGTGATCCCGCGTTCACGCTCAAGATCCATATTGTCCAGCACCTGCGCTTCCATATCACGGTCCGCCACCGCGCCGGTCAATTGCAGAATGCGGTCAGCCAGCGTCGATTTCCCGTGGTCGATATGGGCGATGATCGAAAAGTTTCTTATAAGGTCGCGATCCATAACAAAAAGGCAATCTATAAGATTAGCAGACTGCCGAAAAAACCGCACCGTCATTAGGTTGAACCGGCCTGTGAATCCGTTCCCTGCGTCGCGCCGAAACCAACGCTGTCGTCCAAATCGCGATCGGATGCCTTCGAGCAAATCTACGGATGTAGCTTGCTCATTTCTCAACCAGATCAGACAAACAAAGGGAGTAACTATGAAAGATATACTGCGACGGGCCCTGGCCGGGCTGACCGTCCTTGCGACTTCTGCCGCTGTCGGCGGGCCCGCACTTGCATCCAGCCACGCCGAAGCACCGCTTATCAGCATGGACCGGTTCGCTGATAATACCGATACATACGCATTCCGAAGCGTCGAACCGGGACGAGACGGATACGTTACGCTCATCGCCAACTACATTCCGCTGCAAGAGCCTTCAGGCGGCCCGCAGTGGTTTCGATTCGATGACACGGTTCTTTACGAGATCAAGATCGACAACACGGGTGACGGTCGTGAAGACATCACTTACCAGTTTCAGTTCAGGACCAGGACTGTTAACGACAACACGGTTCTCGGACAGTCGACCGTCAACGAGGACGGTGTTATTAGCAGCCTGACGGACGTCGACTACAACATGCCTCAGAGCTATTCTGTGCGGCGAATCGACCGGAACACCGGGCGAAAAGGTAAATTGGTCGGAAACAATTTCAGCGTACCGCCGGCGAATATCGGCCCGCGTGTAACGCCAAACTACGAAACAAGTCTCGGGCAGCCCGCGATCGGAAACCTGCCAAACGGCGGGAGCGTATTCGCAGGAAACCGCGACGAATACTTCTACATTGACCTCGGCGTTTTCGACGCCCTGAACCTCCGCTCCGTCAGTAGCACGAGCGGGATCGATTCGACCCAAGGGTACAACGTCAGCACTATCGCCATCGAAGTTCCCATTCAGGAACTAACCAAAGGGAGAAACATCCCGGCGAGTCCGACCGCTCCCGGAGCTGTCATCGGCGTCTGGGCAACGGCGAGCCGCAAGTCGATACGCGTGCTTGGACCTGATTCATCCTTCGACATAGGCATCTGGAAGCAGATCTCGCGTCTCGGAAACCCGCTCGTAAATGAGGTGGTGATCCCGCTGGGATTAAAGGACGCTTTCAACGGGCTGTCTCCTGAGGATGACGCGGTCGCTGCTCCATTCGTTCTCGATCCCGAGCTGGCAAAGCTGCTCCAGGCGGTCTACGGCATCGCAATACCGCCGGCGCCGCGAAATGATCTGGTGTCGATCTTCGCGACGGGCATTCCGGTTAATCCGATCACCGGACCGAATTACACGACGTTCCTTTCCGACGGAAAGCCGCACGAGTACCTGCGTCTGAACGTCGCTCTTCCGATCACGCCGATCGCGAACATCAATCGGCTCGGATTGCTCGGTGGAGACGTTGCCGGATTCCCCAACGGCCGCCGTGTACATGACGACGTAACCGACATCGCTCTCCGAGCCGTTGCCGGTGGAACGCCATTTACGCCGGCCACGAACGTAGCACCTAACAACACTCTTGGCGACGGTGTCAGCTTCAATCCGGAAGGGCCGCTGCTCGCTCGATTCCCCTATTTGCTCCCGCCAAATCAGGGTAATCAGCCGCGCAGTTCGAATCAGCAGTAGCGTGTTTCCCTCAAGTAGCGGTGAGGATGTCTGAAACGTGGGTTCGGTTCTGTGTTTTCCATGATTTCTGTGTTTTCCGTGGTTAAATCTTCCGAGCTAAACCACAGAATACACAGAAAAATACCGAAAAACACAGAACAAGAATTCCCGATACGAACACACAGTTTGATCAAAATCGGGTTTCCAGCAAACCTCACCGCAAATCTCTTCGGAGTTAGAAAAATCATGTTGAAATATAGATCTCTTGTTCTCGTTGGCGGTCTTTTGTCAGCCGCCTTTGCCCTTTCTGCGTGTACAAAAGTCTCTAGCAGCCCGCAAGCGTCGGTGCCTGAATTTCCTGTGATCACGGACAGCGAACCGGTAATGAAGGCGATCCAAGCCGTGGATTCGTCGCCTCAATCGCCCGCCGCATATGTTCAGCTTGCGAGTGCGTACATCCACACTGCTCGCCGTACGGGCAATTTCTATCTCAACTCCGACGCACGCCGGGCCGTCGCGAAAGCCCTTGAGATCTCGCCTAAAGATCCAACCGCCCGTCGCTTGAAGGCGTCGCTTCACCTGACATTTCACGAGTTTGCCGAAGGGCTGAAGCTCGGAGAGGAGCTTTATGCCGAAAGTCCTGATTCATTTTCGACGGGCGTGATCACGGACGCTCACACCCAACTCGGCAACTATCCTCAGGCGGTCGAGTGGGCGCAGAAGATGGTAGATACAAAGCCGAATTCGTCGTCCTACGCCCGCGCCGCCTTGCTTCGAGCTATGCATGGCGACACCGAAGGAGCTGCGGACCTCTACAAGCTGTCTGCCAAAACCGGCGATCCTGCGGACAAGGAAGCTCAGAGCTGGTCGCTCTCTCAGCTTGGCGATGTCTACTGGCGAAATGGCCGGTACGATGAGGCCGAACGCGTTTATGACGAAGCTCTTTCACTGACCCCAAATTACAATCTCGCTCTGCTAGGAAAAGGCCGGACACGTGTCGCTAAGGGCGACCTTGAATCGGCGGCGGCTCTCGTCAGCGGAGCGCTCGAGCGATCCCCGCATACCAGCTACGCGATCATACTCGGCGACATTAAACGAAAACAGGGTAATGAGTTAGCAGCACAAAAACTCTACGAATTGGCCGACAATGCCGAAACTCTCGGTGACCTGCACGATGCTCATCGCGTAGCCCTTATGTGGGCGGATCACGACACCAGTCTCGACAGGGCCTTGGAGATCGCTGAGGCCGATTACGCGGGGATAAAGGATATCTATGCAGCCGATATTCTGTCCTGGTGCCTCTTCAAAAAGGGCCGTCTTGCCGAGGCGAGAGAAAAATCACGCGAGGCGCTACGGATCAATACAAAAGACGCGGTACTTCTCTATCACGCTGGAATGATCGAACATGCTCTTGGAAACAAGGCGGAGGCGAAAAAGCTTCTCAGATCTGCGATAGCTCTCAACTCGGCATTTGATCTGCTGCAGGCGGATATAGCCCGAAAAACACTCTCGGCAATTTAGCCCACATTCAACGCCGCTACCCCGAAAATCGGGCTGTAAAAGGTCCGATTTCCACGCTTCTGTCGGTCTCGACCCCAAATTTTATTGTCTAACCTATTCTTTCTTGGTATATTTATTGCTCCTGACTAATATCGCAAGAATTTGTATTAATTGAATACAGGAGATTGATCTATGAGACACGAATACGATAGGGAAGACGCTAACGTTAGTACCAAACTTACTTATTTGCTGATCGGCGGCGGCATCGGCGCCGTGTTAGCTCTGCTTTTTGCACCGAAATCGGGTCAGGAACTTCGCGGTGATATTGCTGATGCGACCCGCAAGGGAATCGAAAAGAGCAAGGAAACGGCTGCTCAACTTCAGGAAAGAGCTGGCGAGTACTATGAAGTCGGCCGCGAGCGCGCGACCGAGTATATTCATACTGCCCAGGAAAAGGCGGGCGAATTCGCTGAAAAGGCACGTTCAGCAGCCGCGACGACCGCCAATCCTTTCACCGCCGCAGTTGAGGCCGGAAAGGATGCCTACATTGCTGAAAAGCGCAAAGGCGAAGCAAAATCGATCACCGAAGGCCGTCCGAGCTATCCGGTAAAGGAAGAGAACTAAAGCACTTATGAACGCGAACGATCCGCAGTTCTGGATGATGGTCTCGTCGATCATCACCGCGATTTGCTTCATCGTGATGGCCGGAGCATTGCTCGGGGTCTACCTGACGGTTCGCCGCGTGACGGCTACCGTACGCCGGGTCGAAGAGAGCGTCGAGCCGCTGCTGAGGCAGGTGAACGCGATCAGCGTGCAGGGCCGCGAGATGTCGGTTCAGTTCAGCGAGGTCGCAACGAACCTTGCTTCGGCTACAAAAAATCTCTCCGACTCGACCGAACTGATCAAGGATGAGGTGGCAGAACTTCGTACCATCGTCTCGTCGACCGCCTTGGTCGCGCGGGACAAGGTGACGATGGTTTCGAATTCGATCGACCGCACGCACTCGCAGGTTGTTGATACGACTGAGTTTGTGCAGCAAAAGATCGTCGTTCCGGCCCGCGAGATCGCCGCCATCATGGCTGGAGTTCGTAAGGGACTTGAGGTTCTTTTCGCTCCGGCTCCAAAGCCGATCGACCGGGTTTATGTCGATGAAGATATGTTCATCGGCTAAAAGCGGCAACTAACCAAATAAAAAAGGCGGATCGTAATTGATCCGCCTTTTTTATTGATCCGTAGCTTACGATCAGGCCTTAACAAACACGAGCTTCGATGTCTGAGCTCCTCGAGGGGTCGTATTTTCCCGGTCGATCGTGAGCGTCTTTCCGTCGGTCGAAAGCGTCCAAGTCTCCTTGGAGGTCATGCTTATTTCGCCGTTCGGGCCGCTAAACGTCCGTGAGGTCGAGAGTTTCAAAGACCCGTTGGCTTCAGCCGTGCCTTTATAGATAACAGGCATTTTGCCGTTCGGCCCGTCCATCTCAACCTTCAGCTCTCTTCCATCAAGCGAATAGGTCACCGAGCCTTCTCCCATACCGAACCCACCAAAACCACGGCCCATTCCGCGGCCGGGTGCGCCACCTCCTGGCGGCGGTGCACCGGCAGGAGCATTTGGACCGGCACCTTCCGGCGGCGGGAGGCGTTTTGTTGCGGTATCTACTTTGATCTCTTTAGCCGATTGAGCGACGGTCAATGTCATCCCATCAACCCTCATTGGCCCGCTGAACGTCGATTTATCCTTATCGAGGTTCCACGTTCCCGAATAATTAGCCTTGCCCTGAGCAAAGCCGGCTATTGCCATCATCGAAATGGCGAACAGCGCAAGCGATAGCTTTTTCATTTTATCGATCTCCTGAAAGTGCAAAATAAATGATTCCGAACCCCGTTAGACGTTCGGAATCACAAATAAGTTTTTCGTAATCTGTAAAGAAATGTAAAACCTCTTTGCTTATGAAGCTTCTGGTGGAGGTTGCGAGTTCAGCTTACTGTTTCGATATCCATACAGTCCGTATATTACCAATCCCGCGAGCAGCCATAGACCGAATCTAAGCCAGTTCGTAACACCCAACTCCGTCATCAGATACAGACACGACAGCAGTCCGAGGATCGGTATCAGCGAAAGCTTCTTCGTCAGGCTGAAGAAAACCAGCAGTGTGGCGACAATAAAAAAGAAGATGAGCGGCACCTTGTGTGAGAACGCGCTCAACATGCTCTCGCCCTCAGCCGGCGTCACGGTCACGAGGTCGGTAAATAGGTTGGGGTTAATGAAGAGCTTGATGCCGACAAAGACGAGGATCAGGATTATAGGCAAAATGAACTGCGAGTTGATATACGGCACGTACCGCGTCCCGCTTTCCTTGAACTCGGCATCCTTAAACAGCACCCCGGCGCAGACGACAACGAAAGCGAACAGCGTCCCGATGCTGGCCAGGTCCGTTACCTCTGTCAAATTCATGAAGAGCGCCGGGATCGCGACGACGATACCGGTAATGATCGTAGCGAACCAAGGCGTCTTGAACTTCGGGTGGATCGACGAAAAGATCCGCGGCAGCAATCCGTCGCGGCTCATCGCCATCCAGATGCGCGGCTGGCCGATCTGAAAAACGAGAAAAACCGTTGCCAACGCGATGACCGCACTCACGGCGATGATACCGGCTACCCACGGCAGATTCGCTCCTTCGGGGCCGAACACGAACGCCAGCGGATCACCTACGTCCAATAGTTTGTAGCTGACCATTCCCGTTAGAACGAGAGCGATGGCGATGTAAAGCACCGTACAAATAACGAGCGAAAGTATGATCGCGATCGGCAGGTCCCGCCGCGGATCTTTACATTCTTCAGCCGTCGTCGAAAGAGCGTCGAAACCGATGTAAGCAAAGAACACCGCTGAAACTCCCTTCAATACGCCCTCGACACCGTTCGGTGCGAATGGCGACCAGTTCGCGGGATTCACGTAATTGAGGCCGAGGAAGATCACGAGCAGGATGATCGCGACCTTCAATATTGTCAGCGTCGTCGAAGCAAATTTCGATTCGCGGATGCCGATGTAAACGAGCGCAGTCACCAGGACCACGATCAGTAACGCTGGGAGATCGGCGACGATCGATAGATTACCGAGCTTCGGGGCGTTCAGCCAGGCTAGATAACCATCCAACTGTCCGCAAGACACGGCGGCGCCTGTTTCGGCGCACGCTGCCGTTAGGCCGTCAACCGTCGCACCGCTAGCAACCGCCTCATTTACCGCGGCGAACCCGCGACGGGCAGTTAGGAAATCCATCGTGAAATGCAGCGGAATATCGATGCCGTAGCCCTTTAGAAGACCCGTAAAATAGTCGCTCCACGAGATCGCGACCGCGATGTTGCCGATCGCGTACTCGACTATAAGGTCCCAGCCGATGATCCACGCAATGAACTCGCCCATCGAGGCATAAGCATACGTATATGCCGAACCCGCCACAGGGATCCGCGAAGCAAATTCTGCGTAGCACAACGCCGAGAAACCGCACGCGAACGCCGTAAACACGAACAGCAACGCCACCGCTGGGCCGCCGTTGAATGATGCCTTGCCGACCATCGCAAATATGCCGGCTCCGACGATCGCTGCGATACCCATCAGCGTCAGATCGAAAACACCGAGCGTTCGACGCAGGCCGTGCGTCGGTTCGGTCGACTCAGGGTTGTGATCGCCGAGACCAGCTGCAGCGTCGGCTTGAATTTGGGCAATAGACTTTGTACGGAATAGCGATGTGCTCATAAATTCGCCTATAGACAACTAGTTTTTGCGGATGTCGTGCGGAGCGCACTGGAACTAGCGAATTTTGAACGAAAAAAAGCTAACTTGCAATGGAAGTCGGCGGCAATTGCGCGTTTATGGTATTCAAAAGCGTTACTTGTAGGACAAAATCCGGCCACGAGCGGTTTTCTCGGGTGGGTGTATTCGAAAATAGGATGAAAGGCTCGCCGATCCATCAGAACCTGAGCACGTCGTTCGTTGACCTGTCTCTGCTTGTCCGATTCTTGCGCGACCGGCGGTTTACCGGCACCGTCCGCGTGGAATGGGAAGGCTATGACGGCGAGATCTTTTTCACACGCTCGCCTCGGATCCACGCGCGCGAATACGACCGCTCGATCGGCAGGATCGCCCAGGGCCAAAACGCTTTCCGCCGTATTTTGCAGCGATCACGTCGTCCTTCAGGAAAGATCCGAATTGTAAAGAACGATCCCGAACGAACCGCCGACGTCCTGAGAAAACCTTTCGTCGATGATCGTATTCTTGCTCAGGCCCGAGGAACAGTTTTCGGTAAGGGAGATAAGCTAGCGGCGCTGCCGCGCGAAGTCCCGCCGCCCGCCACGGTCCTGCGTGACGACACCCGAGCCGCCTTGCTCGCGACGGATCTTCTATTGTCGTTCAAGGAAGCTTTCGAAAAAACGAAGGTCAAGTTCGACACGGCCTTCGCCATCGCCTGTGAATTAAAGGCGGACGAGTTTCCATTTCTCGACCCAGACAGTGATGATTTCAGCTTCTACAAGGACGAGATCTTCATCATCAGCACCGTCGATACTCTCGATCTGTTTGACGGTATCGTATCCGCGCTCCGGCACATCCTCGACCGACTCGCGGCCGATGGGCGGTTTACGAACTGCGCCGTTTACCTACGACACCGCCTCCAACTTCACCTCTCAACTCGCAACAACGAATATCGTGACCTGCGTCTGACCTCGATCGTCGATCGGCTGATCCGATAGCCAAACTGCATCGGCCAGCGATATTCAGTAGAATCGACCTATGGACTGGAAGATTCTTGGCACTGCATTCGTCACTCTTTTTCTTGCCGAGCTCGGCGACAAGACCCAACTCGCGATAATCACGATGTCGGCAAAGACTGAATCCAAGGTCGCCGTTTTCGTCGGCGCGAGCCTCGCTCTTGTGTTTGTTTCGCTGCTGGCGGTCTTGTTCGGCGGTTTACTGACACAATTTATCCCGACCGAGTGGCTCCAACGGATCGTAGCCGTTGCCTTTATCGTGATCGGGATATTGATGCTGCTTGGGAAGCTCTAGTCTTCAAACTGAAGTTCTTCGATGATCTCTCTGGCGTATTGTCGTCCGAGTTCGACGTCTTCCGGCTTTAGCGAGACGGCCCCGACGACCGCATGGCCGCCACCGCCGTACCGCTCACAGATCTCCGCTATATTGTGAATCCTCGGCCGCGGAGCCCACGGGTTCGAGCCAACCGAGATCTTTGTGCGGAAACTGCTCTGACTCACCGAGACGACGTACGTGACTTCCGGATGGTAATAATACGGAATGAACTTGTTGTAACCCTCGATGCCTGTGCCGACCAGGTCGAAGTGAACCACGCCGCGTTCCGAAACCGCTCGCTTTTCGATAACCTCGGACGTTTTCCAGTGCTGATCCAGGATCGGGTCAAGCTTCGCCTTGATCTCGGGGCTTTCGACGATCTCGTCCAGCGACTTCTTCGTCAACATTCGAATCATCTTCTCAACGAACGCCGGGTCTTTCTCGCCCTCGATCACCTGCATCAGCTTGAGCGCCGACGAACGCAGCTCTACACATTGCGCCGGCGATTCGTATAATGCTCCGTCGATAATGTGTGCCCATTCGATCAGCTCGGCAAGTGCCGGATCTTCAAAATCGAACTTTTCCTTAGCAATTCTTGCGATAAACTCCGCACAAGACTTTGAATGGATGTCGAGAAACTTCTTGCCGCCCGTATCTGCCTTAAAGTGAGCTTCGTCCTCCGGCGAGAGGAACGCCGACTGATGATGGTCGAACCACCACGTTAGCCGTTCGTCCGCACAATACTTGAAATCGACGATCGCGTTTTCGTCCCCATCGAACTGCTCACGATCGAACGCGTTACCCGCCCGGTGCATCGTCGGCGTATACGCGACCTCAGCTCCGGGATGGATCTTGGATGTATAGAACTTAGTGAATATCGCGGCCGACGAAACGCCGTCGAAACAATTGCCGTGATAGAGTATGCGAAGTTTCATAAGTTGCTGTCGCTCCGGGCGGAAACGCGAGTGTGAACGAGCGTGGCGATCGGGCGGCTTCCAATTCAAATGCCACGGGCCCATCGCCACACTCTCTCACGGTCGCGTTTCTGCCCTCGGACAAAACACTAAAGATTAAAGACCGACGGTTCGGTCGTCAAGTAATGGAAATACGAATCGCACGGGAAGGAGACATTCCCGCACTGGTCGAATTCAACCAGGCAATGGCGCTCGAGACCGAACACAAGACGCTCGATCCGGCGACTCTTACCGCCGGAGTTTCGGCGGTTTTCGGCGATCGGTCGAAGGGATTTTATGTCGTCGTCGAAGATTCGGGCACGGTCGCGGCCGGGCTGATGGTCACTACCGAGTGGTCCGATTGGCGAAATGGCTGGTTTTGGTGGATACAGAGCGTTTACGTCCGCCCCGAACATCGCGGCGCCGGACTCTACGGAAAAATGTATGAGTTCGTGAAGGTTAAGGCCACAGAGGC
Organism: Pyrinomonadaceae bacterium; assembly: GCA_040081025.1. Taxonomy (GTDB): domain Bacteria; phylum Acidobacteriota; class Blastocatellia; order Pyrinomonadales; family Pyrinomonadaceae; genus OLB17. Next base: position 48,813 of record JBEBGW010000003.1, read on the forward strand.
CGGAAATGTATGCGGCTTCAGGCTTTACGTCGAGAAAGAGAACGAAAAGGCTCAGCGGGTCTATGAAAAGCTTGGTATGGATCAGACTTACTATTTGATGTACGAGGAAGAAACGAAAAACCGGAGCACCTGATCACAGGTTAACTCCGGTTTGATGCTAAGAAAATCGGTTTCAGGTCAAAAGCATGAAGAGGATTTGAGATTGGAATTAAGTTCACCCATTTTTGGATTATTGTTCACCCTATTTAAAGAAGCGTTTCGAGCCGTTGCCGATTTTCAAAGACCGTAAATCTTTTTAAGGATTGAGGAAAAGACCCGACCTAGTCTTCGTGCCCACACTCGAAGATTTCCCCCAAGCAATCAGGCCTTTTCCTCAAACTGTGTGACATCGCGATGTTCGTAACCTTCCCGCCTTGTTCCTTCAGTTGTCCGCGATGTCAAAAACTACCTTCCGAGTGATTTTCATAAAAGCAACGACCGTGCCAAATGCGGAAATTACGTTACTTTCCACAAAAAATCTGAAACTCCGTCCGTTCGCCGTGCAGTCAACAAATCAAAACAGTACGCTCAACCCGTCCTGTTTTCATACGAACATCCAAAATCGGACACACAAAAATGTTCGGTTTCGATTCACTTTCAATGAACCGGACCAACGTGGTGTAATAATGCAAATGGCGTGCATAAGCGAAACAAGATTCGCAGAAATTTGCGACGGGATCCGGTCTGACCGCGATCTGATCGTCAAACACAACCCGCTCGGTACCGAGGACGAGATCCTTTTATGGATGTTGCTGAGCGTCCTGATCAGCTATCTCAGCGTCACCGATCAGGAAACGCCGTGTTTTACCGGCGTTCCGGACGCGAACACCTATCGCGACGCGATTCTCTTCGTCATGAACGACCGGACCGAAGACGGCTTTGAGCCCGAGCCGCACATTGATAGGATGTTGGGAAAATGATCGTCGAAACCTTCGTCCAAACGGCATTTCAGCAGAACACACGGGTTGCGTCATGCGCCGTTACCCGCGAGGCGGTCTGCATCGATCCCGGCGAGCCGTCGGATGAGGTTGTCAGATACATTCGGGAAAGCGGGCTCGACCTAGAGGCGATCATCCTGACCCACGGCCACCTCGATCATGTCGGCGGAACCGCGTTTATGAAGCGCGAGTTTCCTAATGCCGACGTGCTTTTGCATCAGGAAGAAAACGATCTATACACTTCTTTGCCGCAACAGCCGCTGTTTATGGGAATGCAGCCGCATCAGCTTGCGGCGTTGGGGATGGAGTACGAAGATCCGCCGAAAGCGACCACATTCGTAGAACACGGCCAGTTCGTTCATATCGGTGCGCTGAGCTTCGAGATCCGCCATTGTCCCGGCCACACCCTTGGCCATATAGTGCTCGTGGAACACGATCGACAGGTTGTCTTCACGGGCGACTGCCTCTTCAACGGAACCATCGGCCGAACCGATCTGCCCGGCGGAAATTTCGATCGTCTGCTTGCGTCGATAAACGAACAAGTGATGTCGCTCGGCGACGACTTCAAGATAATGTGCGGCCACGGCCCCGACACGACTGTCGGTAAAGAACGTGCCGGCAATCCATTTCTAACTGGATCGTATCGACTCGGCTCCTGATTTGCAGAAGCCCGCGCGTTAGCAAGGGCGTTACAAACAAGTTGGATGTTACGCCC